>CAZRPA010000114.1:0-12895 GCA_964601855.1 uncultured Flavipsychrobacter sp.
GTGGGTAGAGGATTACCAACTGAGAGACAAACAGGTTATAGGTACATCTCATTACGAACTATTTGCAAATGTCGATGACGATAGACGAGCCCGTCATAAAAGAATTCTTAACGGAGCCATTGAGCGGAAAGAAGAGGATACATACAGGTTGCCGGGAGATACCGAAGATCAATATGCAACCTGGGAAATGAGGCCGTGGTATCAGTTTGATAATACCATAGGGGGTATTATGATCTTTACCCAGAATATTACAAGTATCATCAGACAACGGAAAGAACTGGAGCAGGCAAAAACACTTGCGGAACAGGCAAGTGTTGCCAAATCTGAATTTCTGGCCAATATGAGCCATGAAATCAGAACACCGCTCAATGGTGTCATTGGCTTCACAGACCTGATATTAAAAACAAGTCTGAATGAGACGCAGCAACAATATATAGGCATAATCAATCAGTCAGCTAATGCACTTTTAAACATTATCAACGATATTCTAGATTTTTCTAAGATTGAAGCGGGGAAATTAGAATTAGACATTGAACGATTTGATTTGTACGAAATGTGTGGACAGGCAACCGACATTATAACGTATAACATTCAGAAAAAGGGGCTGGAGATGCTACTGAATATTTCCACGGAACTTCCCAGATTTATATATGCCGACTCTGTAAGATTGAAGCAGATATTGGTTAATTTGCTAAGCAATGCTTCCAAGTTTACAGAAAAAGGAGAGATTGAGCTAAAGATACAACCGTTGGCAAATTTAGGTGACGAAACAACTATCCGGTTTGGAGTACGGGATACGGGTATAGGTATAAAGCGAGAGAAGCAAGATAAAATATTTGAAGCTTTTTCACAGGAGGATGGTTCCACAACTAAAAAGTACGGAGGAACCGGATTAGGACTTACTATTTCGAACAAATTGCTCGGTTTGATGGGTAGCCGTCTTCAACTGGAAAGTACTCCAGGCGTTGGCAGCTACTTTTATTTTGATGTTATATTCAAGACTGAGCAGGGTGAAGCGATCAACTGGGGAAACATTGACCAAATCAAGTCAGCACTAGTCGTCGATGATAATGCCAATAACAGAACCATCCTAAACCAGATGTTGCTGCTAAAAGATATCAAAACAACTGAGGCAAAAAATGGTTTGGAAGCATTGCAATTGCTGGATAGTGGCATACAGTACGACATTATTATAATGGATTATCACATGCCTTACATGGATGGGCTTGAGACTATCAGGAAGATAAGGGAGAACTTCTCTTATGCTGCCGATGACCAACCAGTAATATTATTGTACAGTTCGTCCGATGATGAAAAGATCATTAAAGCTTGTGAAGAGCTTCGCGTGAACCACAGGCTGGTAAAGCCTGTAAAAATGCAGGATATTTACTACGTGTTATCTCACTTGCATAAGCAAGAGAGTATACCTGCAGAAATAGCTAAAGTAGAAAAAGAGACGGGGCAGGCATTTACGGTTCTTGTTGTCGAAGACAACTCTATCAATATGCTTTTAACGCGTACTATCATTAAAAAAAATGCGCCGAACGCGCGGATAGTTGAAGCAGCAAATGGAAAAGAAGCAGTAGAAATGTTTAAACAACAATCGCCGGATATTGTCCTAATGGATATACAAATGCCGGAAATGGATGGCTACGAGGCCACGAAGGAAATAAGACTTTTACACAGCACCACTCATATACCAATAATTGCGCTGACTGCCGGAAATGTGAAAGGTGAGCGAGAAAAATGCCTGGCAGCTGGCATGGATGACTTTGTGGTTAAGCCAATTGTAGAACGAAACATTATTGCAGTCTTCGATAACTGGCTTGACTGCTATACTTCAAAAAATGCTGTTGACTCTGCTGCTGTGAACGAAGTTACACCAGTTCATTTTGATATTAATATTCTCAAGGCCAATATAGGTGAAGACCAAAATACGCTTGATGAAGTTGTGAAATTAATCAGAACAGAAATGGGCCTGGCGTCAGATAATTTATTGCTTAGCCTACAAACCAAAGATTTAAAACGTTTGAATGAAATAGGTCATAAATTGTATGGGTCAGCCGCTTCGTGTGGCTTCAAAAGATTGGCTCATTTAGCGAACAATTTTGAGAATCTTAGTGTTTTTTCCTATCTAGATGTGGAGCGAATGGTTCTTGAAACGCAGAAAGAAGTTGCATTGATACTTAGGTTGGTTGATGAAAGTAATTTGAGCAAACTAATTTAAACTCGAATAACACAATCATAAATAACACTCTTATCCCTATTCTGTCGAAAAAATTTTCAGTGCCAATTTGGATATAAAAGTACCCTGCACCGACCCACATTGCCACAGGCAACGTTCATATAAGCAGAATTTAGGGGAATTATTTAAAGCTGTTGGGAACAGCAAAAACCTGGCGATATAATTTGGATAAATTTTGCCTTATGTTGCAGGGCTATTAGATTTTTCTTAGAATCGGGGAGCAACTTGTTTGCTTTTTCCATAGAATTCTCTTAGAATTGATTTGCGGGAGATTGGAAACGATATGCCACAACATTGATAAAAGATGCTATTATGGCTAAAGCACAAGAAAACACGAGCGAAAACGCTCAAAAATCACAGGAACAACTACAAAAAGAGGTCAATTCTCTAAAAGAATTGCTCCGGGAGGCGTATGTAGCAATCGAAATACTGAAGGAACGCCTTCATAAATACGAAAATCCCGGCGATGGGTATAGCAAACGGTGGACAATGGTTACTAAACTCGTCTTCCTTGTCACTAAAGCCGGTAAACCTTTGCGATCAGCAGAAATAATACCATTACTCAAAGATCGGCAGCCGGAAATAGTAAAGAAACAGGATAGTTTGGAAAAATATATCTCAGCTTTCCTGCATACAGCTATGAAACATGGCAGGTTGATACCGTACAAGTTAAAGGGAGTACGAGGCAATTACTATTGCCTGCCGGAATGGATGGATGAAGATGGTGAGTTGAGACTTGAAATGAAAGAACAGATATATTGATTGGTCAAACTATTGTGTATTGTTTCATTAAAAATTGCTTTTAACTATGTGCCAGTTACTGATGTAGATGAAAATGTATGACCATCAACCTCATTTTTTATCAAAGTAGGTCATAAGAAACTCGGAATCGGATGAAGAAGATAAGACCTTAATTTATAATATCAACTTCAATGTTTGACATTTGGACCGTTAGTAGTATCTGACACGCCAAACGAACTCCTGGGTAATCAAGATGGAGTTTTTCAATCGTAGCACATTCATTACGATTATGATCCTTTTTTAAAGCTTCCGGGGCAATTATTTCCAAATGACAGGTTCCACACCTTCCCATTCCTTTACATTCTCCAAAACCATCAATGTATGCCTTGTCGGTAATTAAGGTCATCAAGTTCCGATACTCCCCTTCATATGTTTCAAATTCATAGATGCGACCCTCATGCCCTATTCTCACTTTTATATTATAATCCCTTTTTTGCATGGCGTTGTAGGCTTCATTAATTCACCCAAAATTCATCAGGATAATTATCAGCCGGTGGGGCTAAATGAGTTCTTTGCAAAACCTGCCCGATACTCGCCAGTTTTACCGGCTCGATGGCTAGCTCCAGAAACGGAAATAGTTCACGTTCTTCAAAACGAATGTGTTTTTCTACTGCCGATGCAAGCGAAGCAAATACTTCCTCATCCAAAGGGGTATCACTATGGACAATTTTAATTAACTGCTCTATGTGACGATGCTGTAAGATAGCATCGTCACATAGCTTATCGCTAACTTCATTGAACAACAGTTCCTCCTCCTCCTTGAAATGTCCTTCCAATTGTTCACTCCAAAAATAGCTTACAAACTTCTTTATCCTGGTCAGATCTACTTTTTTCGTTAGCCCCTGTTTTATTTTCCAGCAGAACAATAAACCATAATGATGGTCTCGCGATAATGGCATAATATCCTCTGTTCTCTTTATCGGCTTATTTCCAGGCATTGATATGAATTTTCGTGGTGCAGAATTAAATATTTTGGCTTACAAACATTTTTGATATTAGGTCATCAGAAATTTTTCCATCTCTATTGCCTTAGGGAATAATATGTTGTTTTCCAGGTGGATATGTAAATGCAGATCATCCTCAAACTCCTTTAATAAATGAAAAGAAACGCTATATGTATTGCATCCGTCGGGTGGGATCTGGTAATTATTACTCAGTGAAGCTATTTTCCTGAATCGGTTGCCTTCTGTATCGTGTTCATGCATCATCATCCTGATTGGGTTCTGAACAGTGCCAAACGGAGCCGCAAGCCCCTTCGTGTCACCTTTTTTTGCAGTGACCATTTTTCTTATAAATGGGAATAGCAACATTTCCTCTTTTTTCATGTGAGCAGAAAGCTCTGCGGCACATTCATCAAAGAGTTCCCTTATCTCATGAAGCTCTGGGTGCCTGGAACCATGTACAGAGCATATCTTCAATAAATATCCCTGCAAAATGGGTATCTGCGCTGTCACATACCTGTGATGTTTCTTCTCTATGTAGTCCGCCAAAAGATCCAGTGGCCATGATTTGAAATCAAGACCGGTAATTTCACTTTGGCTATTCTCTGTCACCTCCTCCAGTTCTTTCTCCAAAATCCCCGCATCTATTCCTCCTTCTCTACATGCTTCGCCAACAGTTCGGTTGCCATTGCAGCAAAAGTCTATACCATATTTTTTAAACACGCTTGCAGTCCGGTAGTCGGCTGCAACAATTGTTCCTACAGTTGCATTCTGATTGTTATTCATATTGTTGTTTTTTTGTTTATTTACCCCAAGTATTAAGTTCTTCAGTTGTCCAGAATTTTGGAAAGAATTTTCGTTGTTGTGATTGTGGGTGTAAGTACTTCTTCCATTCAGATCCTCCTGTAGCCTTTTGGTTTTCCATTTTGCTATCTAAATAGTGTTTTGCCGTATCCAGATGCACTAGTGGCCATTCGATGTTATATAACCTGTCAAACTCCTTTAACTGGCCTTTTAGGAGGTCCGATGGGTTGGTAATCTTATTAACCTTATCTTCTATTGTATTTCCCTTAAGCTTTGTGGCTAATGACACAAAGCCCTCCATATATTTTTCCTCAAATTGTATCAGAGTAAGTGTTTTCTTTCCTGTTTCCCTTTTTAGTCCAGCATCCTTCCAATAGATATGCTCAAAGTATTCTTGAATTGTCGGATCGGCTGATAATCTCATTTTGCCTGCTTCGTTAACCAGGTTTTCCAGTCGCGTACAATACAACTCTATATACCTGAATTGAGCACTTTGAAAGCCACTGGCAGGTGTAAGTGTAGATCTGAATGTATTATAATCGTCATAGTTCATCCCCTCTTTCATAATGCTGAACGAGGAAATAAGCAAACCTGTGTACCTGTTGATGCGCTTTAGTTTCTCAATAGCATATCCTTCTTCTAATTCAGCGACGGCAACTATTTGTTTTACTTCATGTAAAATGAGTTTTAGCGTTAGCTCCGTAATCTGATGATACATAATAAATACTTCTTCATCCTTGAAATTAGTCCTAGGCTTTTGTAATGAGAGCAATGTATCTACCTCTATATAGTCCCAGTAGTTAATCAGACTGGCTTGCAGCAAACCCTTAAGATATACGTCAGGGTTCTCGCCCATGTTGCTGTACTTCTCTTCGATAGATTTTACAATTTCATTTCGATCCATAATTCATTAGTGTTTAATGGTTTTAATGAGCTCAGCTGCGATAAAGTAGAAATGCAAATTGGATGGCACTACAGGCATGCCTGCTATGTGCAATTCAGCTCTTGCATCCAGGCCTGGCAATAGCCATGTAGTTTGAACAATTAAAGTGACTAACACGATAGCGAATAGTCCATTTTGCCATGAAATAACCGGCGCGTTACTTAGTAAAGTAGTTATGGCTATTACTAGTGCAAATACCCATTCAACTTTATTCAGCGCATTGAACACCAGCCGCCCAATTCCAAGACCGATAGCAAGTGTAACCCCTGGTGCCCTGAATTTTAACCATGCCTCAAGAAAGCTGATAGCGCAAACAAAACCTATCCATGTGAATACACAAATTATTGCCAGAGGATATTCTACTTTGGTCATAACAAAGGGATTGAGGGATGATCTCTGTAATACTCGATCTTAGATAAAAACATGACGGCCATTTTATCGCCTCTCCATTTAGCTTCTGTAGCTTTTTCTCCGATAAAGTGACCGTCAATATTGCTATGCCATAATTCCAACCATGTATCAAAATGCTGCTGCTCAACAGGCAGTTTGGCATGCGGAGGGAACGGGCTTCCATAATAAGTATGCTCCTGCAGTAATACGGTTTGCCAAAAACGATACATCTTTTCCAAATGCGCTGGCCATCTATCTCCAATTTTGGAATTAAAAATGGGTGAAAGCAATTCATTTTCTCTCACTTTTTCGTAAAATGTGTCAACAAGGATTTTTATGTCTTCCATTGTTGATATGTCCTTTCTGTTCTCCATTTACTTTCAATTTATGACAGCGAATAGTAGCTAATCAGATAATACAAAGCCCATCCGATAAATCCAATAATCAGAATCCAGACCCAGGCTGGAATACTTTGCGGTGTTTCGCTTCCTTCAATCAAAAATTCTTTTTGGTCTCCTTTTCCATATGCATTGATCATCAGCGGCAGAACACCATCAACTACTGCATTTTCTTTAATCCCCTCCACAGCTATTGCAGGGCCATTTCTCACGACGAACGGGATAAACCTGACACCTTCCTTACCCGAAGGATCTTTGCTTACAATCTTAAGTTTATGCTCACCATCAACCAGTTTTCTCGTGTCCAATTCAAAATTTACAGGTGACATAACCGCCGCTACCGGTTTGGGGTCCTCATCCAAAAAAATGAATATTTTACTTTTATCCTTCATGCTAATTGTAGTTTAAAATATCTCTCTTGATATGATCGTCAGCTTTTTCACCCGGACGCAACAGCCATTTTACGGAATAGAATAGCGTAATCACCACAACTGCTACCATGCTCCATACAATTAAATAATCCCATTTACTTTCCGGGCCTGAACCATGTGTAATACCCCTCAGTATTTTAGGCTGTTGCCGTTCACAAACCGGGCAAGCAATGGCCATAAAGTTCATTAATAAACCGGCTACCGTTAAAAGCTTTTTTCTCATTTCTGTTTGAATTACGTCTATAGCAAATGATTGTGTAGCTGACTTACAATCTGTGATGTTTTAGCCTCCGCATAAACTCCGTAAGCGTTAAGTAGTATACCTTTGATATTAAAGTTCTTCCCCGACAACGCGAATAATATCATTTCGTCCCCAGGATCTGATTCTCCCTCAAACCTATACACTTCGTCAATCTCAAACTCATTCGATGAAAGCGTTGCCCCACTGCTACTACAAATCAGGCAATCGCTATCCTCAACAATATTAAAGTCCTTTGTATAACCTCGCTTTATGAGATCGCCAACCGCTTCACTTACCGTATCATAACTTTTCATAGCATACATGTTTGCGTTATTCTCAATTAAATTCCAAGCTAACAACCTCCTAATTCCAGAAATTATTGTACAACTTTTAGCTTCACAAAATCCATTATCTTTTTAACTTCTTCCGGCGTGACTTTCTTTCCACTATTACCCCAACTGATTCTTTCGTAGTTGATAAGTGCTGTAATTTCTTTTTCAGTAAAATTCATATTTGTTCCTACCGGTGGCATTACTCCGAATTCGGCCCTGGCATCGTAACCATGCATAATTATGTCCACATATTTTTCCAGATTGTCGCCAAGTACTATCGGGCTGCCCTTTAGCGAAGGAAACGCTCCTTTTAGTCCTTCGCCATTTGCCTGATGACAGCTTTGGCAGTTGGCCGTATATAACATTTTACCATCGAGTTCTCCTGGCAATGTTCCGGCTGTTTTTTCATCAGCTTTTTTATAAAGAAATTCCGGAGTATCGCTACCTGTTGGCAGTTTTGTTTGCTTCAGAGATTGCAGGTATGCTATCAGTTGCATCGCCTCTTTTGTTGCGACTACCTTACCTACTTCTCCTTCCCTGTATTGAGCGGGCACGTTAACAACAACATCAGACTTAGCTGGTGTTATTTTGATAGTAAATAGCCATGTATATGCAGGCATTATTGATTCTTTAACAACGATCCGAGGATTGTATAGGTGTACAAGATTCCAGTCTACACTTGGCTGACGGCTCCCTATGTTTGTCAAGTCCGGGCCAGTTCTTTCGGTCCCCATCAACGTGGCGGTGTTCCGTAAAAAATCTATTCTGTGATTGTCTGCATAGTCAGCAGCCATACTGGGGCGTTCTCCCCACGCCTTGTCCATATCTACATTTCTTACCTGCTGCGTATGACAGGCCACGCATCCGTTCGCTATAAATAATGCCTTGCCCTTTACTGCATCTGCACTTAGTTCTACGGCATTGGGAAGTGCCGCGTTATTTTTTTGATTGTTTACCGCAGGAATAATTGCAACAAAAACGGTTAATCCTGCGAAAAACAGAAATGCGGCTGTGAATAGTTTTTTGTGATTATCGAAAAACTCCATTTGAAATAGATATTTTGCTAGATATTAAATTGTAGTTTTTTTGTCCTGTAGCAGCCTCATTGCTTCTTCCTTCACATCAATTAATTTGCTGGAAGAAATCATTTTAGACATGTTGTACGCAAAGAAAATATGAGATACCCACATAAGGCTGCCACCTATTGCCCTCCATAACCAGTAAGGAGCCATAAGTACAACTCCATCAATAAATGGCTTGCCCTGCATCCACAAAAGGCCTTTTAGTGTGCTACCGTACATCAAGGGTATAGTGTAGAACATCATTCCAATCAATGCGAACCAAAAATGAGCACCTATAGTAATTTGTGGCGCTTCTTTGCCTGTAAGCCGGGGAACAACGGCATATATTGCTGCCCATAGGAAAAAGCAAATTATACCATACATTGTAAGGTGCGAATGCGCGACCGTAAAATCCGTAAAATGCCATATGAGGTTTGTGGATCTGAATGCCTCGGCAGTACCTTGCATAGAACCAGTAAAATAGAATACGATACCTACAAGGAAAAACGGTAGTGTGTAGCTATCCTTGATCTTGTACCATGCGCCTTTAAATGTCAGAATGAAGTTGGTAGTGCCTGCTACAACCGGTATTATCATACCAGCACTACCAACTATTGCAATTGTTTGTAACCACCACGGAATTGCACTAAAAACAAAATGATGCGTACCTATTAATGTATAAAACAGTATTTGTGTCCAGAAAGCAAGTATTCCAAGACTGTAGGAGTAAATAGGCTTGTTGAGTTGTTGAGGTAAGAAGTAATAAACAATACCCAGCGTGAAAAGCATGAACCACATACCCACCCCCTGATGCATATAGTAACCCTGAATTATAGTCTCGCCAAGGCCATTTTGCCATATCGGCACATAAGCAACAATGGAAATTACAATAGCGAAAATGATTGAAGCTACAATGTACCAGTTTGCGATATAGATTTCCTTAGTAGTTCTTCTGGCAATAGTTTGAATAAAGTTGACAAGTGTCAATATAAGGCCAATAGCAAAAAGCAACATAACCGGCCAAACATACTCCCTGTACTCTCCACCACCATTATTTATGCCAGCCATGAGGCAAAGTGTGCCTAATACTACTGCGGCATTTACAAGATAAAGTGTGTACCAACCCTTTCTCAGACTTGCCAGTGCGGTATTGCTAACGCGTGGCACTACATAGTAGCCAAGCCCAAGCATAGCAAGGGATGCCCAGCCCCAAAATACGGCATTGGTATGTACAGGCCGCAAGCGACCGAAACTTAACCAACTGACATGGTCTGCATCGGGAGCAACAAACTTTATCCCTATATATTCACCGATAGTTGTACCAAAAATCAACCAGAATGTTGCACTACCAAGAAACCAAATTATCAGTTTAGATAGATCAGCATCAATCTTAGGACGGTGAAGTCCACTTTTTTTCTGTGCTACGATTGGCAAACCAGATTCGTTGCTGATAGCAATAACACCCTTACTATCCTCAGCGGTATCAACACCAGATAATTCATTGTTGGATAGCTGGTATTCCAGAGCATTCTTTCGCTTACCCAATTCTATATCCATTACGTCATCTGATATTTTTTTTATGTAATCACTGAATTTCGCTGCCTCTTTCAGGTCTTGTTCATTGCGGTATTTCTGTACCGCACGAATCACCTTCACAACAACCAGGATCAGACCTAAAATGATCGGGATGAGTATCAACACTATTGTTATTAGTATTCCTTTTTCAGTTAGCAATGAAACTGGAGCAATATCTTTTGCTCCTTGAGCAAAAGCCAGATTGCTTACCAAAGAATAAAAAACAATAAGAGCGATTGTAAATATTCTTTTACCCACTTTTCCCTTTTTATACGTCAGGTAGGTTGTTATTTGCTTTGCATCCAGACTATTCATCAGCTTTTTAAATTTTATGTCCTCTGATTCGTTTTTGTTCAAGTCCTCTGACTTTAGCTGCCCTACTCTAAATCTTACGGTGAGAACAAGAATGAACAGTGCCAAAACCAAAAAAAGTATGACTAACGCCCAGCCAGTTGTTGAATCAAACGAAAAAGTGGACGGTGCAGTTTGCTGTGCGAGAGAATAACCGGACTGACTCAAAATGGCTAAAATCAGAAACATGTTAATTGCTACCTTGTATTGCATTTTCATATAACACGATATAAATACCTTTAACTCTTTTATTTTAAAAAAAAATTAAACCCTTTTCAAGAAAGACAGATTCTTTTCAAGTTCATCGTTGAACTTGCCGAGTTTTGCCTTTTCCAGCATAACATATATGTCCTTCCTAACCTTTTTAAATTCGTGGTGTATGGGACACGGTTGGCTTTCTGAGCATTCCTTCAATCCTAGACCACAACCGGAGAAAATTTTATCTCCATCAACCGCTTTTACTACATCGGCTAACGAATATTTAAGATTCTCATCATCCAGATAAAAGCCGCCGTTGGGGCCTTTTAAAGACTGCACCAAACCACGTTTACACAGATCCTGTAAAATTTTTGCTATGAAATGTTCCGGGGAATCGATTCCTTTAGCTATTTCTTTTATACCCACTCTGCCCCCATCTTTCGACTTTTGAGCTATAAACATTACTGCCCGAATGGCGTATTCACATGTCTTTGAAAACATTTTTTTGGTGTTGACAAGGCAAAGGTAAAATAACACCTTGTAATAAAAGACAAAAAACTCTTCTAATTTCAAATATTATTTTAGCGCAATTATTTCATGATAATTTTCAATGAATAGTATTTCGTCCAGGCCACAAGAGTTAAAGATAAACTGCGGCCTAGACAAAATTTATAATAAATTTTTATTCCGATGTTGATATATCTTGGTCAGGATTTGATGATATCGTCAAGCTTATGCTGCCAATCCTGAGCAACTTTAGTAAGGGCACAATATTCTTGTTGCCCATCAAGGATTTCACTATATACTCGCAGTTTTGCAAAGACGGAATCACGGGATAAGAAAGATATATATAGTTCGTTGACGCGGAGTTCTGAAACCAGTTTACCTTGATTCTTAGTCACAAGGTTTGTTCCTTTTCTTTCAATCTGGCAACCTGACAAACCGTTCAAATGGATAATGTCATATATCGGTTCATCATGGTTATGCAAAAATACGAATACTTTTTTTCAGGGTCGACAGCGAATATTTTATTGAATAGAATCAACTCTTCGGTGATTTTCAACTGATCTCCTGATATAATATTCTTATAAACATTCTCAATCTCACTTTTTCTCCTTTTCTTATTTCTTTTTGAGTTGAAAAGAATAACGGATACAATAATGACCAATGGTAAGAAAACAAACATCGATATTAACAGAGTACTGCTCATAATGAAATTTTTAGTTTGATTAAAGATTTGTAAGTGATTGAATTATTTAGCTCTGGTAGTGTTTAAGCCTTTATCACGCGATATCAACTTTAGCAATACCGGGAGTGTGGTAACAGCTACTATGCAGAGGATGATTAACTCTAGGTTTCCTCTTACCCATTCATTCTCTCCTAATACAAAGCCTGTAGACACTATGCTGCCTACCCAGCAAAAGGAACCTAGAATGTTATATGCTGTAAATTTTCTCATATCCATATTCACCATTCCGGCAACAATCGGCGCAAACGTTCGGACAACGGGTAAGAAACGGGCAAACACAATTGCCCCTGGTCCCCTTCTTTCGTAGAATTCACTAGCTTTTAATAGATATTTCTTTTTAAATAGCCATCCATCTTTTCGCTTCAAAAGCACTGGACCTGATTTTTTGCCAAACCAATAACCCAGATAATTTCCAGCCACGCCAGCAATTGAAATGAGTGATCCCCAATAAATAAGATTCAGAACAGGGGTGCCTATTGTAGGTGTAGTGCTGGAAATAATAATACCGGTAATAAATAAAAGAGAATCACCGGGAAGAAAAAAACCAGCAAATAACCCTGTTTCTGCAAATACTATGAAAAGGACAATATAGAGGCCGCCGTGCTGGATGATCCAGGCAGGATCTGTGAGATTGTAAAATAAGTCAGGAAATATGGACATAGTCATTTTTTATTTGAATGAGGCTAACAACCATTCTGGCAAAGAATGGACGAATAAATAATCGATGGGATAACATTTTATATAAAAAACAAACCCTGGGCTTCCTCAAATGGAAACCACAGTTTATTTCATAGAAAAGCCTGTTAACTGGCCATTAGACGCAGATGATACGCGATTGACTGTTATGCGAAAGTTCAATTCAAAAGCCACGGGGAGCAATTTGTGGCGATTATATATTTAAGCGTTAGAATAACGCATACCTAAAGAGAAATAGA
>CAZRPA010000115.1:0-11457 GCA_964601855.1 uncultured Flavipsychrobacter sp.
ATAATCTCTTGTCATACAACATCAACAAAAGGCGCGCAATGCCGTTAAACCACTTTCTGCAACAGAATGTTGGCAGTAGCTACTATACCCTCCTCACGCCCTATAAAGCTCAATTGCTCAGTAGTAGTAGCCTTGATAGATACATCATCTACATCTATTTCCAGCACAGCAGCTATAGCAGCCCGCATATCGTCTACATACTTCCTTATTTTCGGAGCTTGCAGCAATATCGTACTATCTATATTCACTAGCTTATACCCTCTTTCCGTCACCAACTGATAAGATTTCCTGAGCAACAATTTGCTATCTATTCCTTTATATGCAGCATCGGTATCGGGAAAATGCTGACCTATATCACCCAAACTAAGTGCCCCCAACAATGCATCACAAATAGCATGCAACAACACATCGGCATCAGAGTGCCCCAATGCTCCCTTGTGGTGGGGTATATGAATACCTCCTAACCAAAAATCTCTGCCCTCTACCAACTTATGAAAATCTATACCCTGCCCTATTCTATACATACTCTAAAACTATATTTTGGTTAACACTACTGATATTTTATACCCCCCATCTGTCACAAGCCGCAACAAATAATTGCCCGGCTGTACAAATGAAGGAAACTCTACCTGAATTTTATGTTCTCCTTCTTCCAGCATTTTATTGTCTGTAAGTCTATTTATCTCTTTACCGGTCATATCCATCAAGCTTATAGTCACTTTCTGGTCATCTATCAGCTCAAAGGAAAAAGTAGTTGAAGTCGCTATAGGATTGGGATAAACATTGTATTGTATTTTCTTGTGTGGCAAATCCAATATTCCAATTTGCGTATCAGGCATAAATTCTGTGTATACAAGTACTACTTCTGTACCCCCGGGAACTATTAGCTCATTAAACCCTACTATTCTGTTGTCGTGAGAAGTCAGAGAAATATTGTTAGACAATGCCGAATACCCTTTTCTGATCACATATGCATCTAAGCCCTTATTGCCGTTTACACCATTGTATCCATACTTTGTATCCAGCTTGCCATCGGGCATCAGCCTGTATAGCACATATCTACAAAATTTCGCCTCTTTTTTAGCATTCCCAGCACCCGACACCACTATTCTACCATCGGTCATTAGCACCATTTCGTCTGCCCTGTCATTGTAAGTTACATCTGTTATTGCTACGCCAGCATTACCAAATGTTTGATCTAAAACCCCAGACGAATCGAACCTAGCTACAAAAAAATCCTGCCCTCCATTATCACTCCTGCATATACCCGATACCAGTATTTTATTATCGGGTTGCAGCAATGCTTTCCTTACCAGATAAAAGTTGCTATTTTCAGCCTGCAGCATTGCTACACCATCTTTACCAAACGATTGGTCTCTACTACCATCAGAATTATACCTGACCAATATACTATTACACGACTCATTGTTGTAGTTGCTGCCAGCTACAATATACTTCTTGTCGTTCTGTGCTATACCAGCTACTACTATGCTATTATGAGGCATATTATCGTCTACCACAAATCCTGAATGACCAAAAGTAGTATCGTGCACACCGTTATACAAATGTCTAGCCCAAAATATATGCCACGCTCCTGACAGATAAACAGAGCCAGCCAATAGCATCTTTTCATCGGACTGAATCCACACTGCATTGTAGCGGCTACTATCCCCAATCTTCAACTGCATGACGCGCGGTTCAAAATTTTGGTCAATATCACCATCAGTAGCCAGCCGCGTCATTGTAGCCATCTGTGCCGATGTGCTATCTGTGGCTGATGCACCAGCTATTAATATACGCCCCCACTTATCCAGAGCAGTAGTATATGCAGTACAATCATACAAGTTTCTAAATAGCTCGCTGGCCGTACTGCTACCTCTATAAGCATCGTCGGTATTACCATTGGGGTACAAACGACTGGTATTAAACTTACCTACCGATGATGTGGTAAATAATAACATTTCATTGGGCTGCTTCAGAAGCAGGCTCCTACCCTCTTGCATATTATACTGCAACAGTGCATGATAAGAAAATTGCGCTTTCGCATTGCCGGCAAACTGTATTGACAACAATAAAAAAAACGCAATTTTCTTCATAATAACCTCTATTTATCAGCTCAGTAAAACCTGTACTGCATTACAAATTCAAACCAAATCTATCTCCGGTAGCTATTGCATCTTCATAACCAGCATCAGCATGTCTTATCACACCCATTGCTGGGTCGTTATGCAGCACTCGGCGCAGCCTTTCCTCTGCGTCTTGTGTGCCATCTGCCACTATCACCATGCCAGCATGCAGTGAATAGCCCATACCTACACCACCACCATGATGAAAGGACACCCAACTGGCGCCACCAGCAGTATTGATAAGTGCATTAAGTATTGGCCAGTCTGCTACTGCATCACTGCCATCTTTCATGGCTTCGGTTTCCCTGTTGGGCGATGCTACCGAACCTGTGTCCAGGTGGTCTCTTCCTATCACTATTGGTGCCTTCACCTTGCCGGTACGTACCAGTTCGTTGAACAGTAATCCAGCCTTCTCTCTGTCGCCCATGCCCAGCCAGCAAATACGAGCTGGCAACCCCTGAAACGCTATTCGCTCACGAGCCATTGTGAGCCACCTGTGCAACCCTACATTGTCTGGAAACAGCTCCATCAATGCTTTATCTGTGGTGTAAATATCTTCAGGATCACCACTAAGTGCTACCCACCTAAAAGGCCCCTTACCCTCGCAAAACAAAGGGCGTATATACTCAGGTACAAAACCTGGAAAATTAAAAGCATTCTTTACGCCACGTTTATCGTGCGCTTGTCCGCGCAAGTTGTTACCATAGTCAAATGTTATGGCACCACGCTGTTGCAACTCCAGCATCAGGCGCACATGTTTTGCCATAGTGTCCAGAGATCGGGTTTCATACTCATGCGGATTGGCAGAGCGGAGTGCATTAGCCTCTACTACACTCATCCCTTCCGGAAAATAACCTATCAACTCATCGTGTGCCGATGTCTGGTCTGTAAGTGTATCGGGTGTTATATTACGGTCTATAAATCGCTGTAACAGATCCACCACATTGCAGCATACCCCTATCGATACGCGCTCACCATTTGCTTTGGCTTCCATAGCCCAGTCTATAGCTTCATCTATATCTGCCGACCATTTATCCAGATAGCGAGTTTCTATTCTTTTTATGATGCGCCATTCCTCCATCTCGGCTGCCAGACACACGCCTTCATTCATAGTTATGGCTAGTGGCTGAGCACCACCCATACCACCTAGCCCGGCAGTTACATTCAGTGTACCTTTCAGCGTGCCGCCATAGTGTTTATTAGCTAGCGACAAATATGTTTCGTAAGTACCCTGCACTATACCCTGAGAGCCTATGTATATCCAGCTACCAGCTGTCATTTGCCCGTACATCATTAGTCCCTTGGCCTCCAGCTCTCTGAAGTGCTCCCATGTAGCCCAGCGACCCACCAGGTTGCTATTAGCTATTATTACACGAGGGGCGTTTTTGTGCGAGCGCAATACACCTACGGGTTTGCCGCTTTGGACCAGCAATGTTTCATCCTCTTCCAGATTGCGCAAGCAATCTAATATTTTATCAAAACTCTCCCAGTTTCTGGCAGCCTTACCTATTCCACCATACACCACTAGGTCCTCAGGGCGTTCAGCCACTTCGGGGTCCAGATTGTTTTGTATCATTCTGTAAGCTGCTTCAGCAACCCAGTTTTTGCAGGTCAACTGCGATCCGCGCGGTGAGCGGATAATACGATGTTGTGTAGTCATATTTCACGATTAGCCCAATTCACAAGGCATTCCACCCCAAAAATATAGCTTTATTCAGGAATTACACTGATATACCCAATAACATTAACTATTACTGACCTTACAAACATAAAAAATGCCGATGTAGATCACACCGGCATTTTCATCAATATACTTGTTATGTGGCTTACTTTACCATATACATTACTTCCTTTACCAGATTTACTGTACGTGGCACATCTGGCAGATATAATCCAACCAAATTAGGGGCGTAGTGCATATTAGCATCCGCAGAGCATATACGACGTATAGGTGCATCCAAATAATCGAATGCCTCTTTTTGTATACGGTAAGAAATCTCTGAAGATATACTAGCAAATGGCCACTGTTCTTCTACTATAACCAGCCTGTTTGTTTTCTTTACAGATGCTACTATCGTCTGCCAGTCCAGCGGGCGAATTGTGCGTAGGTCTATCACCTCTGCACTTATATTTTCTTTAGCCAGTTCATCAGCCGCAGCCATAGCCACCTTCATCATTTTGTTGTAAGAAACGATGGTTACATCTGTTCCAGCTCTTTTCACATCAGCCTTACCTATTGGCACAAAGTACTCTTCCTCTGGCACATCACCCACTTCTCCGTAGGCACTTTCACTTTCCATAAACACTACTGGATCTTCATCGCGAATAGCAGACTTCAACAATCCTTTTGCATCATAAGGGTTGATGGTAGAAATAACCTTAAGACCTGGTACATTGGCATACCAGTTTTCGAAAGCCTGTGAGTGCTGTGCGCCTAGCTGACCTGCAGACCCATTAGGACCACGAAAAACTATAGGGCACGAAAACTGACCACCGCTCATAGACAGTGTTTTGGCGGCGTGGTTTACTATCTGGTCTATTGCCAGTTCGGCAAAGTTCCATGTCATAAACTCTACTATAGGCCGAGTATTGTTCATAGCAGCACCTACGGCTATGGCAGTAAATCCTAGCTCAGCAATAGGTGTATCTATTACTCTGCGAGCACCAAACTCATCCAGCATTCCCTGACTTACTTTGTAAGCTCCGTTATACTGTGCTACTTCTTCGCCCATCAGAAACACACGAGGATCGCGCCTCATTTCCTCTTCCATTGCTTCTCTCAGCGCTTGTCTTAATGGTATTGATCGCATAAATATTGTATAAAAAATTATTGTTTTTACTTTCTACTGGTGCGGTAACCCAAAATCTGTATTGCACTTCTTGCTATCCTAATTCTGGTTTCCGGCGTGCAAATATAATATAAGTAACCTATTTTCCGCTTCTCCTAAAGGTAACTTTAGAAGTATCCATATCGCCTTGTTCTGTCTTTCTTACAAAAGTCAGCACCAGTCTTGTTTCATCTACACTGGTCAGCTCCACATTCACCCTTTCAGTTTGCCCCATTTCATTGGTTTCGTCTAGTATCAGCTTCCCCGATTTGTCTATTGTCCATTTCCCGGTTTCTTCCCTACCCGGAAATCTCAGCAACATACTACCGTCTTCATTAAAAGTAAAAATACTCTGTGTGTCTATAGACTGTTGCACAGCAAATGCACTATCAAACTGAGCTTTCAGTATCCCTCTCAGGCTATCCACATTTACCACGCCATATAGTTCCACATTTGCAGCATCAGTGTTACCCTTGCCCATAGTGTCTATAAATGTACGGCTGCTGCTGAAAAACTCATCCTTGTTGCGGTTCTCAATTTTCTCCGATTGCCACTTACCCACTAGTTTTTGCTGCTTTTCATCCTTACAAGAATAAAGCAATATCGACAACCCCAATAAACAAACTCCGTAACTACTTTTCAGCATAATGAAATGATTTGCACTACCCTACTTTTTTGTTGTTAATTTCTGATAGCTAGCAAATTACTCCATTTCTATGAGTATTGCGCCCTTCTCTACTGCTGTTCTTTCGGCTACTTTTATTGCCTTTACTACTCCGGCTGCAGTAGCTTTCAGCACGTTTTCCATTTTCATTGCTTCTAGTATCATCAAGGCATCACCCTTGTTTACTTGCTGCCCCGGTGTCACTAGCACCTTTAACACCAGTCCTGGCATAGGCGCTTTAATAGGCTCTGCCTTTTGCATAGCTTTCAAGTCCAGCCCCATATTACTGAGCAACAAGTCTATTGGCTCTTTTATGGCAGTAGTAAATTGTTGTCCATTTACAGACACAGTTACTTCTTTGTTAGCGAAGTCAATCTTTTCGAGTATGCCAGTATAACTTTTGCCTTTGTGTAGTATACTGATGAGCCCATTCGATTGCTCAATTATATCAGCATTGGTGGCTTCACCGTTTACATAAGTTATTTCTTCTCTGTTTTCTACAGAAAAACTGCCTTTTTGGTTTACTGTCAGTTGTAACATATTGTAGCAAAAATAGTGCTTAGATGCATGCGATAGTAACAAGGATAAAAAAATCAACTTTCTTACAAAAATGGACCACTAATGCAATCGGCATTTATCAAAAAATAACTTTTAAATTATTAGCCTTATGATATTGAATGATGGGCTTATACGGCCCGTACTTGTGCTGCCTTTCGCTGAAGGTGTCTACATAGGGCGCAATGTCATAGTCAATTGGTTTCACTCCACTTACCGGATAATCACCATTTGAGCTATACACTTTAGTAGGTCTGTAGTGCAAACTATCATTGTTTATGAATGCGGCAATGTTTATAGCTTCAGTATAAGTAAGCACTGGCTTGTCTGGCATAGCTGTAAGATAGGGCATATTTGCCATTATAAAATTGGCAGACTTTATCACCCTGTGCATACTACTGCCCCTTTGGTAGGCATATTTGCCCCACAACGGCGGGTAAGTATAAGTTGAAGAATCAACATTCCACACCCCCTGCCCATCTGCGCCATGGCAAGATTTGCAGTGTTTTTCATAAAGCACACCTCCAGCCACATAATCAGCCGCTACTTCCGGCAGTTCCATATCCACTTTTTTGTCGGTAGCTGGCACATATCCTTCTGGCGCATTTTCAGATACCCATTTCATATAAGCCACTATAGCTTTCATTTCTCTACTTTCCACAGGCATAGGCAGTCCATTGTGTGGGCGCTCTATACAGTTGTTGATGCGATCGGCTAGTGTTAATATTTTATTCTCTCTACCTCTGTATTGCGGATAAGTAGGAAAGGTATTGTAAAAATTCAGCCCTCTCAATCTCGTACCAGCATCTAGGTGACAATTATTACAGTTCATTTTGTTGCCCAAATATTTCCCTGCTATTCCATTAGGCCCTATATATAATGCCGTATTTGCTATCAGTTTTCTACCGTACCTTATTTCCTCTCCTTCAGTTGTGTTGGGTATCTTATTAGTATCAGGCACAGCCCTTGTAGTAACATTTTCTTCATTAATAGTTTCTGTGTTTACAGCTTGTTTACTACCCCCATCATTACAGCCCACTGCACATGAAAGCAACAACATAGCTGTCCCAATTATCCCAATTACTGAATTCAATATCTTTTTCTTCATCAATCTAATGTTCTTTCTAGGCCTACAATATACGTTTCATCAACGTTATATAACAACAAAGAAAACGAAGTTAAGTTTGAAAAAACAAACAACAACACAGTAAATATTCATTTCAATAAATAGCAATCAGTAACAACACTTACCACATTAACTATCAATCTACTTTAAAATAAGGACTGATAATCGTTCAGGCTTTAAATTAGCCGGGCACTTATTAGTGTCAATTATTTCGAGCGTTATAGTTAAGTTTGTATGAAAAACTAATTATAATGAACAGGTGTTTACTCTTATTTTTATTTGCTTTTACTTTTAGCACCATCAAGGCAGAAATCTTGCCTAAAAATGGCAGCATACTTAACTACAGACTTATCGGTTTCAGTGTCAACGCAGGAAAGGGAACACCTAATTATACTTTTCAAATAGCAAAAGGCGATCACAACAATCTTGATTCATTCAAGAAATACACCATCTTGTCACTAGTTAGCACCACCAGCACTACTATGGCAGAGGTTCCCGAGTTCGGTGTATCTTATACATGGAGAGTTTTGCAACAAGGCAACAATAAAAACGACACTACATTCTATCATTTTTCTACACTGATGAATGACAGGGTTGATACCAGTAAGTACAGACTAAAAATACTACAGCCATCTGAAAACTATAAAGACATGTATGTATCGCTAGATGGTGGTGGCGTGTTTTACGACTTCAAAGGAAAACCTGTAGCCTACATTCCGGAAGTAAATGGTCTTACCGGTTTTGTTGCCGACATGGGTTTTACCGACGACAGCACTATTACCTTCAATTTTGGTCCCAACGGGCGTGAAATAACCCTAAACGGAGACATTTTATGGAAACTACCAGAATATAATAATGTTAACAGTGGAGATCCCGACAAATATCATCACGCATTTACTAAACTTTCCAATGGTCATTACATGACACTAGGCAACGAGTATATCTACTCTAAGGTTGTTTCTACACCTGATACAAGTTATGTTTTACTATCCGATTCTAAAACCCGTCCTGAAGGATACTCAATGGGCTACTACGGCACTATCATAGAGTTTGACAAACAGGGCAAGGTTGTTTGGTTCTGGAAAGACACTAAAAATTTAATAGGTACAGATTTCGACTACTACGCAGCAAACAATCCTGACTCAATACAGCGTTTCGACCCACACTGCAACTCTATTTTTTTTGACGAAAAAAATGGCTTTGTGTATATGAGCTATAGAAACCTGAATAGAATCATCAAAATTGACTATAAAACCAAAAAAATTGCTCAGATATATGGCGAAAACTTCAAACCTGGTGCTCCATCAAAAGGCAGTGGGTATTTCTGCAACCCACACGGGGTAAGACGCTCAGATAAAGGATACATTTATTTCTTCAACAACAACTCTTGCAAAAACACCGACTCGCTACCAAGCATAGTTATACTCCAAGAGCCTAGTAATGACGAAGACAGCCTGAAGAAAGTTTGGGAATTCAACTGCACTGTAGAGGGTGACTATCAGAAAAAATTCGGTGCCGGTGGCAGTGTCATTGAGTTGCCTGACGGCAACATGTATGTGTGTATGGGAAATCACTTCACAAAAATGTTCGTTGTCACCAGAAGCAAAAAAGTATTGTGGAGCGCTCTACCGGAAAGACACATCGAAACTGACAACATTTGGTTTCCGGTAAAACAATACAAAACCAACATCATCAACCGAAAGAATATGGAAAAACTAATATGGATGGCAGAAAAGAATGTTATTGTCACCCAAAAGTCAAAAAAGTAATAAAATTAGCCATACAAACAACTCAGTTATTAAGATGATATCAACATTTCCCAGAGTGGTGTTGATTTTCTAAAAAAATGTTATTTTTATTTTATTTTTTTTTGTATTTTCATTCCCAAATTCATTTAGTATGAGAAGAATCTACTTGTTAAAAATGTTCCTAGGAGCTATCTTATTAGGTAGCAGCCTATCTGTAGGAGCACAGGTCACATTCAGCTACACAGGCAGTATGCAAACCTACACAGTACCTGCTGGTGTCACCAGCATCAGTGTAGACGCAAAAGGCGGTTGTGGCGGAGGTGCTTATGTCAGTTCTGCAGTCACCGGACCCGTGGCACTAGGTGGCAGAGTGGTTTGTACATTAGCTGTAACCCCTGGTCAGGTATTGCAGGTACGTGTAGGTGGAGGTGCTTTACTGCCATCAAACGGATCCTACAATCCCGGTGGTTTTAATGGCGGTGGTGTAGGTGGCAACTATGCAAACGCTGGTGGTGGTGCGTCTGATGTTCGCACATCTGGTGGCGGTTTAGCTGACCGTCTGGTGATAGCAGGTGGTGGCGGTGGTGGTGGTGACTTCGGTCCTGCTGGTGGTTTGGGCGGTGGTCTCACAGGTGGTGCTGGCGGTGGTGGTGGTGCATGTGGTGGTGGTCAAACAGGCCCATCATGCACTACAGGAAACGGCTTAGGAACCTTAGGACAAGGAGCTCCATTGTCTGGTTCGTTCTATTCTGTAGGCGGCGGCGGTGGTGGCACTTGGGGTGGTAACCAAGGTGTTATGTTCAATGGCGGCGGTGGCGGCGGATCAAACTATTCGCACCCTACCCTTTGTACAGGTGTAGTACATACTCAAGGTTTCTCTGGTGCTAACGGTAACGGGCAAGTTATAATAACTCCTCTTTGCGTTACTCCTGGTGCAATAGCTGGCAACACCAACTATTGTGTAGGTGGTTCTGCTACACTTACTAACGCTACTTCAGGTGGTGCTTGGACAAGCAGCAATACTGCTGTAGCTACAGTTGTCACAGGTACTGGTGTTGTTACTGCTACTGGCACTGGTACTGCTATTATCACTTATTCTACTGGTCCTACCTGTAACGCTTTCGCAACAATCTCAGTAAACCCTGCTCCATCTGTGAGTAGTGTTTCCGTAAGTGGCACTGTATGTTCAGGTACTAATTTATCTCTTACTTCTTCTGGCCCTACCAACGTTACTAGCTACTCTTGGACTGGTCCTGCTTCTATTACTAGTCCTTCTGCTCCTAGTGCGTCTGTTGTTAATATTTCTACAACTCAAGGTGGTGTTTACAACCTTGCTGTATTAAACGGATCTGGCACTGGCGCTGGTTGCACTGTCAATTATCCTACTACCGTTACAGTTATTCCTGGCCCAAATCCTACTACAGGTCCTTCTGCTGTTTGTTTAGGTACTACTGTTGCGCTTACTAATACTTCTACTGGTGGCACATGGTCTAGCAGCTCTTCTAATGCTACTGTAGATGCTACAGGTGCTGTAACAGGTGTTACCGTTGGTCCAGTTGTAGTTTCTTACACTTTCTCTAACGGTTGCTCTTCTACTAGAAGCATGAACGTTAATCCTGTTCCAGTTTTAGGTGTTACACCTTCTACTACCACTACTACTTGTTTCAATACTGGCGCTCCGTTTACAGCAGTTGCTACGGGCGCTACATTTGCATGGACAGGTTTAGCTGGTGCTGCTGGTTTATCTTGTAGTGCTTGTGCATCTACTGTTATCACCCCTACTACAGTAGGTGTAAATCAGTACAATGTTACCGCATCAAACACTCTAGGTTGTACTACTACGCAATTGATAACTGTAAATGTTAGCCCGTTACCCGCAGATATAGTAGGTGTTTCTTCTACTTGTATCGGCACAAACTCAACAATGACTAGTGCAACTACTGGCGGTACATGGCTTAGCAGCAACACATCTGTTGCCTTCGTCAATCTTGCTACTGGTGTAGTTACCCCCGCATCTGCTGGTATTACTACCATCACTTACACTTCTCCATTAGGTTGTATTAAAACTAAAATTCTGAATGTTGCTAGCTCACCAGCGCCTATTAGTGGCACTGCTGCAGTGTGCTTCGGTCTTAATGCTACAGTAAGTCATCCAATAGGTGGTGGCGTTTGGAGCAGCGACAACTCTTCAATAGCTTCTATTACTTCTTCTGGCGTTATTACTGGTAACACAGTAGGTCAAACTGGTATAACTTACACATTGCCTTCTGGTTGTGTAACTACTACTACTGCCACTGTTAATCCAGTTCCATCTGCAATATTGGGTACTGCATCGGTTTGCGAAGCTGGAACTACTACTTTGTCTAACACACTGACTGGTGGTACTTGGAGCAGCACATCTTCTAATGCT
>CAZRPA010000115.1:11467-12799 GCA_964601855.1 uncultured Flavipsychrobacter sp.
GGTGTTACTTCTGGCAACGTTACTGGTGTCACTGCCGGTCCAGCACCTATTGTTTACACATCTGCTGAGGGCTGTGTTGCTAACATCATCGTTACTGTAAACACACTTCCATCTTCAATCTCTGGTAGTTTGTCTACTTGTCAGGGTACTTTGGGTGCATTGTCCAACACTACCGCTGGTGGTACTTGGGCTAGCAGCAACTCATCTGTAGCTACTATCGATGGTGCTGGTCTTGTTCTTGCCGCAGCTCCTGGTGCTACTACTATTTCTTACACGCTTCCTACAGGTTGCCGTGCTACAGCAAGTTTCATCGTCAATCCATTACCTTCTGCTATCACAGGTACACTTACATTGTGTCAGAACAGCACTACATTGTTAGGTAATGCTGATGCTGGTGGTACATGGGTAAGCAGCAACGCTGGTGTTGCTTCTGTTAATACTTCAGGTGAAGTTCTTGGTGTTGCTACAGGTACTGCCAGAATCACTTACACATTGCCTACAGGCTGTCGCACTTTTACTACTGTTACCGTGAATACGCTTCCTGCTAACATCACTGGTACAAACGTGGTATGTCAGGGTCAAAGCACAACTTTGTCTAGCATCACTAGCGGTGGTGCTTGGATTACAGATGCACCAGGCGTAGCGTCTGTAAGTGCTACAGGTATCGTATCTGGCGTTTCTGCTGGTACAGCTACTATCACTTACGAACTTACTAATGGTTGTCGCCGCACTCAGAATGTAAACGTTAATGCTCTGCCTGCTTCTATATCAGGTAGCCTTACAGTTTGCTCTGGTCAAACAACTTCTTTGTCTAACGCTACAGCGGGTGGCACATGGGGCACTAGCGTACCTTCTACTGCATCTATCGATGCAAGTGGTATGGTAACAGCAGGTACTGCCGGTACTGCTATCGTTACCTATACATTGCCTACTGGTTGTAACACTATGAATACAATAGTTGTTAATCCATTACCAGCTTCTATACTAGGTACTTCTACATTGTGTGTCAACAGTGCTACACTACTTACTAACAGCACTTCAGGTGGTTCTTGGTCTACTGAGTCATCTGCTATTGCTACAGTAACTGGTACTGGTAATGTAATGGGTGTTAGCGCTGGCAATGTTGCTATCAGCTACACATTAAGCAATGGTTGCTATCGTACAAGAACAATTGCTGTTAATCCTTTACCTGCTAATATCTCTGGCGCTACACAGGTTTGCGCTGGTCTCACTACTACACTCAGCAACACTACAGCTGGTGGTTCTTGGTCTACAAGTACAACATCTGTTGCTACTGTCAATACTGCTGGTGTTGTAACTGGTGTATCTGCT
>CAZRPA010000116.1:0-12487 GCA_964601855.1 uncultured Flavipsychrobacter sp.
TCTAGCATCAAGATTGGTATCTAAAAACGGTGTACCTGTAAAGCTCACTGTTACAGAGTATGCTTTATTAGTACTTTTTGCACGTAATGAGGGTAGGGTTCTTACTCATCAGTATTTGCTCAAAGAAGTATGGGGAAATAGTTACGTGACACAGTCGCAGTACTTAAGGGTCTTTATTGCTCAACTAAGGAAAAAAATAGAAATAGACCCCAATCGTCCTAAAATAATTGTAACAGAATCAGGTATAGGCTACCGGTTCGTAGCTGGATAATCAATAACTACATATAATAATTTATTATGAATTCAGGTCGCACAGATTTGAGCAAGGTTTCTATTGCCTCATTGTTGGTAGCATTAGGTATCATTTACGGCGATATCGGAACCAGTCCCTTATATGCGCTTAGGGCTGTTATAGGCAACCGAGTTATAGATGAAGTACTCGTTTATGGCGGTGTTTCCTGTATATTTTGGACTTTAGTTTTTCAGACAAGCGCTAAATATGTGTGGCTCACGCTCAGGGCCGACAACAATGGTGAGGGTGGTGTCTTTTCGCTATATGCTTTAGTAAGACGGTATGGCAAAAAACTAGTTATACCAGCTATTTTAGGAGCTACTACTTTGTTGGCAGATGGTATTATTACTCCTCCCATTTCAGTAGCCTCAGCTATTGAGGGACTCAACTCTGTCAAAGCTTTAGAGCACATTATAGTTCCTGGCAACAACCTTACTGTGGCTATTGTAGTGGTTATATTATCTGCTTTATTCCTTTTTCAGCGATTCGGTACTCAGCTTGTCGGAAAGACATTTGGTCCGGTTATGGTTGTGTGGTTCAGTATGCTTCTTATTGTTGGTGTTGCCAATATTGCTGATAATCCTCAAGTACTTCATGCCCTCAATCCTTGGTATGGATATCAATTGCTGACACGTTATCCTCAGGGTTTTTGGTTGTTAGGTTCAGTGTTTCTCTGTACTACAGGCGCTGAGGCATTATACTCCGATCTTGGTCATTGTGGCATACGTAATATTCGCATCACATGGGTGTTTGTTAAGATAAGTCTTGTGGCAAACTATGCAGGGCAGGCAGCTTGGCTCATGCAACACAAGGGCCAAAGTGCTGGTTCTATCAATCCGTTTTTTGATATGATGCCTCATTGGTTTCTTATACCGGGTGTCATTATTGCCACAGCAGCCACTATTATTGCTTCTCAGGCACTTATCAGTGGTTCCTTCACACTAATAAGCGAGGGTATCAACCTCAATTTTTGGCCTCGTGTCACTGTTCGTCAACCCACAGATATAAAAGGACAAATTTATATTCCCAGTATCAATACCATATTGTGGATAGGTTGTGTACTTATGATTCTATATTTCCGCAATTCGGCTCACATGGAGGCGGCTTATGGCTTTTCCATTACTATAGCCATGATGATGACTACTATTTTGCTCGTTTATTACTTACTCTATATTCGCAAGTGGCATCCTCTGGTGGTAGGTTTGATAGTTATGGTTTTTGCTACCATAGAGATTTCTTTCTTTATTGCCAATGTTGCAAAAATCAAAGAGCGTTGGATGTTCCTGTTTTTTGAACTGTTGATATTTGTGGTTATGTACGTTTGGTACTATGCACGCAAAATAAATAACACGCATGTACGCTTCACTGATTTTGGCAAATACATTCCCTTGCTTCGTGAACTTAGTGACGATGATACCATTCCAAAGTTTTCAACACACCTCATCTACCTCACAAAGGCAAATAATAGATTGCATATAGAAGAAAAAATCATCAGGTCAATTTTCTCTAAAAAACCTAAACGTGCAGATGTTTATTGGTTTGTACATGTTCATCGCACTGAGGAGCCTTACACGATGACATACGATGTTTCAGAATTAGCCGACGATAAGGTAATCAAAGTCAATCTAAACCTAGGCTTCAGAATACAACCTAAAACTGAGCTTTATTTCAAGAAAATAGTAAAAGAACTGATAGTAAACAAAGAGTTGAACCTTCACATTCGGCCCGATGGATCGACTCGCTATAATTCTGAGTCAGATTTCAAGTTCGTTGTTATAGAAAAATTTTTATCGGTAGAAAATGACCTCGCTTTAAGAGATGGTTTATTACTAAATGCCTATTTCTTTCTCAAAAACTTAGGTGTTAGCGATGAAAAAGCTTTCGGGCTCGACAAGAGTGATGTAGTTATAGAGCAGGTCCCACTCGTTTATCAAAAGGCTCATTCTTCAGCACTCACCCGTGTACACTAATAGTAACAGCCAATGTAAATACCCATATTTCAGTATTAATTCCACATCTTCAAATACAATAAAATGAAAATTATTATTCTAAATTTCCTAGTTTTTTTGTTTGTTATCATGCAAGAGCCTAACGCAAATGCTCAAGTCAAAGACTCACTGGCTAGTGATGCTAAAATCCCTTTCGATGGTTATGATCTTACTTGGATAAATGGACAAAACAGACAAAAAGACTTTCCGCTTATTGTCAAAGACAATACAGGAGAAACGATACTTACTGGTGTTGTTTATATGGATGGATATTACAATTACAATTTTAATAATCCTATCGACAATACACATAATATATCGTCCAGCATAGGTCGCACTAATGAATTCACTGTCAATATGGCCAGCGTTGGCATTGAGTCTTATTACAAGAATGTTATTGGTAGGATATATCTTCAGTACGGACAAATAGCGTCCATTGTTCAGGATCTTGACGGATCTACTGCGCACGGGCGGAATACAAGTATAAATAACTTAAAATACATAAGAGAGGCAGCTGCTGGTTATCACCTTAGCAAGTGGTATGGTATAAATCTGGAAATGGGTATTTTCATGAGTTACATCGGTTTGGAAAGTTATGTGCTAAATGAGAACTGGAGTTATCAACGAAGTATGCCATGCGATTTCACGCCATTCTATTTTAGTGGTGCCCGCATACAGGCGTTTCCTTCAAAAAAACTGAAACAGGAAATTTGGCTGCTCAATGGATGGCAAACGTACAATAGCTGGAATCAAGGTATCGGTTTTGGTAGCTCCACATACTACCGTCCCAATACAAATTTGCAATTAGTTGCAAACTTTTATCTAGCTGGTCAGGATACGCGTTCTAATTCAACCCTCCGTCGGTATCACCACGATAATAGTGTTGTTGCTAGGTACTATAATAATCCAAATGGTAAGCTCGTGTCGCAAGCTGCATTTAGTATCAATAATCATTACGGTTTTCAAAAAGGTGGTGGTGTAAAACCGTCGCAAAACTACATGGCAGGTACCTCATTAGCCAACAGGGTTTGGTTCAATACCAATAAACTTGCCCTTACTCTTCGTGCCGATTATGTCACCAATCCAGGCGCATATCTCGCATTTAGCCCGTCGCCTGTTGCAGCCAATGATTATAACGATGCGCTAGCTACTGGCAAAACACTGGATATTATTCAGGCTACAGCTACGTTCGATGTCATGCCCACTGACCATATTACTTTCAGGCTGGAATACGGATACCGCAGTTCTAGTTTACCTTACTTTGCAGGGCAGGGTGGAACAACATCCCCTGACGGCTGGATAGATACACCTACCGGCAACTGGCGGCCAGATTTGGTAAGCAATGAAAGTAGGGTTACAGTGGCAGTTAGTTTCAGGTTGTAATTATTATTTTTTTACTTTACAGTTATGAATAGCAAAAGTGGGGCATCGGAACATCATTCCATAACACGCTTCTCTTGGGGAGGCGTGTTATTGGCATTAGGTATTGTATTTGGCGATCTAGGTACATCGCCACTTTATACATTCAAAGCAATAATAGGCAAACATATTATATCAGATACACTGGTGCTTGGTGGGGTATCAGCTGTCTTCTGGACATTATTTTTTCAAACCACCCTGAAGTATGTTTTTATTACTATGAGGGCAGATAATAATGGAGAAGGGGGCATTTTTTCGCTCTTTACACTTATTCGAAGGCATGGTAAGTGGGTGCTTTGGCCGGCTATTGTAGGCGGAAGTTTTATGATAGCAGATAGCCTGATTACTCCTCCAATATCGGTTATATCCGCAATGGAGGGCCTGAGGCAACTAAACCCTAATGTTCCTATTTTGCCAATAGCCATTGTTATACTTGTATTTTTATTTCTTTTTCAGCAATCGGGTACTAAAAATTTAGGTGTTTTTTTCGGACCAGCTATGATTCTTTGGTTTAGTATGATAGCCACACTTGGTTTCGTTAATCTGTTACACGACCCTACTGTGTTGCGTGCAGTTAATCCAATATATGCGTATGAGCTTGTCGCCAATTATCCTGGGGGACTTTGGGTACTGGGAGGTGTCTTTTTGTGTACTACTGGTGCTGAGGCATTATATGCAGATATGGGACATGTAGGCAGAAAGAACATACAGATAGCTTGGGTTTTTATCAAAATATCCTTGTTGTTATGCTACTTTGGTGAGGCAGCTTTATTACTAAAGCATAATGGACAAACGTTGAGTGCTGTAGATCCTTTTTTCGATATGGTGCCACATTGGTTTCTTATACCCAGCATCATCATTGCTACTTTTGCCACAATTATTGCCAGTCAGGCATTGATAACTGGTACATTTTCGCTATTCAATGAGGCTGTACGATTGAATTTATGGCCCAAACTTCGAATCGAGTTTCCTACTGAGATGCGAGGGCAGGTATATGTGCCTGTTGTAAATTGGATGATGATGGCAGGTTGTGTAAGCATGGTGCTTTATTTCAAGGAGTCTTCAAACATGGAGGCAGCTTTTGGTCTGTCTGTAACGCTTACTATGCTAATGACTACTGTTTTGCTGAGTTATTATTTATATACCAAAAGAGTACCAATGGTGATTGTCTTGTCTCTCTGTCTTATCTTTTTGTGGATAGAAGGTACCTTTTTGGTAGCAAACCTCAGTAAATTTTCGCATGGTGGCTGGATAACCGTTATGATTGGGCTCTTGCTAATTAGCATCATGTATATTTGGCAGGCTGGGAAAAAGCTAAAGAATAAGTACAAAAAACTCACTGAATTATGCAAATACACATCCACTTTGCGTGATCTCAGTAACGATTTATCCATACCCAAGTACGCCACACATCTCGTTTATCTCACTATCTCAGGCAAGTCTGACAAGGTAGAAGAACGGATTATTGAGTCTATATTATATCAGCAACCTAAGCGTGCAGATTTGTATTGGTTTGTACATGTAGCGGTAACCAATGAGCCTTATACTTCTACTTATACAGTAGATATAGTAGAGCCTGAAGAAATCATCTTTGTACATTTTAAATTAGGATTCCGTATGGTCCCCAGAATTAACTTGTTGTTCAAGAAGGTAGTAAGTGGGATGGCCGCTAACAAAGAATTGAAGATTCAATGTAAATATAACAATGCAGATAAAGAGTATGTATCGGGCGATTTTCGTTTTGTGCTTATGAAAAGTTTTCTTTCAGTTGAGAATGATCTTTCTTTCAGAAATAATATGTTGATGCAGTTGCACTTACTAATTGACAAAATTAGCCTGCCCGACGAAAAGGCTTATGGTCTTGACTACAGCAATGTGGTTACAGAGCATGTACCGCTTATGCTTGGCAAAACTGAAGAAATACTACTTATAAGAGAAAGTTGAACGTATGATTCAATCTTCTAAAAATAAACCCTAGCAAAGCATATCTGTTTTCTATGAAAGCAGGGCACCACCATCACTCGGCCAGACACTTGTTTAGCCGATTTTGGCAACCAATCAGGATAGTCATTGCCATCTGCAGTAAGTCCGTGCACCTCCGTTTTACCATCAGCAGTTACTGTTGCCAGTTGAATACGAGAATGGCGGGTATCAAAATCATTGAACAAAAATGCAAGACTACCTCCGGTGTTTAGCAGTGCATAAGACGAAAACACACCATCATCTTCCTGCGAGTATTGTTGCTTAGGTATAATTGTGTTCCATTCGCGTACACCGTCATTATTATATGCCAGTGCCATTATATCATTGTAGTGATACTCTCTTACAGAAGAATTCATGTAAGGGCTGTAGAATGAATAATAACCGAAACCTGGTGTGAAACTGCTACGCATCGTCACATATTGCGACTCAGCTATCAGCACAAAACCACCATCATTTTTCACTATGAGTTGTCGCACCATGTAGTTGTCAAACGAATAGTTTTTCTTATTTGCGTTAGCTTTGCTTATTATATCATTATCAAACGGTACAAAACGTCTTATACTAAAAGTATCTGCTGTAATGTCGAATGCCGCATAAATAAACCCATCAAATCTGCCATTCTTTTTGTCTGAGTAGAATCCCCCAAAATATACCTTGTTGTTTATGTTGTCGATTCTGGAATAGCCACCGGTTGCAAATTTTTCTCCCAATTCTAGTTCCTTACTTTCAAACTTCAGTGCTCCAGGTTTAAGTTTTAGTAGCCAGTATTGGTCTGTATAGTCTTGAGATCCGGTGGGGGTGTATGCAGCCATGTACAATGTACCATCGTTTGCCACATTTACTTCGCCATGTTCAGGTAAGTTTTCAGTTTTGAAACTCGCTTTACAGCGTTTAAAAACTATCCCTTTGTCGTCAATCCATTTTCCCTCAAATACGATTTCATTTTTTTTATCGGTAGCAGTGTACACTAATATTGTTTTCTTATCGTCTGATACCGAAGACGAGAAATAGTTTTTTGTAGGTCCAAATATTCCTGTTTTTTTATGGCCTATCTCTATAGGTTTATTTATCAGTAGCCCGCTTGCATCTAGCAGTGCAGCATATTGCACCACTTTATTGCTCTCCAGTGCCTGATACAGCACCATCATCTTGTCGGGGTAGGGTATAAATTTTACCTGATATATGCGTTGCGGAAAGAAGTCAAGTAGAATAGTAGCAACTTTTTTCATTGAGTCGTTATAGGCTTCAAGTTTCGATCCCTCTTCATTTCTCAAGTACGTATACAGATATCCACCTGTCATTCCCACTACACTGTATGCATCAGTCCTATTGTCAAATTTTTCATAAGCGGTATAGGTCACTTCTTGTCCATTGCCGTGTGCTGACAATAAAGTGAAAATCATTAAAAATATAAAGTGTCTAAAGCTTGCCATATCCAAATTTAAGGTAGATATACTTTTTAGAAGGCTATTTTTTATAAGTTAACCTTATTTGGTTACAAACCTTTCCATAATTTCTGCGGAGGGTAGGGGACATGTACTTTTTTTACCAAACCATTTGTACCTGTTTCTACCTATCAGGTCATAAATCGCATTTCGTATAAATGCAGGTATCAGTATAAGCGGATACAATATTTGCCACATTCCCCCTAGCAGTTTGAAGGTGAGTAGTACGGCCGTCGATTTAGTATAGTATTTGCCTCTATAATATAAGATAACGCTTTCAGTTATTCTGTTGCCATTTTTTGCTTGTTTTACAGCATTTAGTCCCGCATCTGATTCTAGTGTGGCAAACAGGAACCTCTTTTTTTTATCGTTTTTCAGAACAAATTGCACGGCATTGTTACAGAGGTTGCACACCCCATCAAAGTATATTATCGGTTTAGGTTGCAGGTCAATTCTCACAATGTGTATTTGTTCTGTTCTTCGTGTTGTTATAGGTCCCTACTTGTTTCTTATCCTCATTGTTTCTCTTATCGAATCTGCTTTTACTTTTACTTCTATTTTTATTCTGTATTCCAGTTCTTTCTGTGCCGTTTCATCTACTTCCTGCAGTCGCTTTTGCGATATAGAGTCAATGCGCTTTTGTATCTCTTGTTTCGTAAGCGGTATTTTCACTTCTTTGTTGCAAGATATGGTCAACGTCAGGCCCGCAACTATGGTCAATAGTGTCTTATTCATATTTCCTCTGCAAAGTTAGCTTACCATTATACAATCAGCTTCGTACACTTTACTATTGCCATAAAATTAACATTCTCTGTTAGCAATATTTTGCTACTGATTTTGGTTTATTATCAATTAAAATCAGGAATTTTACATAGTAATTTCATGAGATACCTGCTTACATATTGCCTCATTGTTTTTTTGGTGTTTGCAGCCCATTCATCCATAGCTCAGTCTGCTTCCTTTGATACTATCAGAGTGGGTGGGACGTTTATAAACGGTGTTAATTATCCTACAGCATTTTTGCCCGAGTTCGAAATTGTCAGTACGTTTATCAATCCTGCCGACAGGCTTCGTCGCGACAGGCTTCGTCGTGATATTTATATTGCCTATCCGTATGCTATCACTGCAGCCGCTATCCTCAAAGATGTAAGTGTAACATTAGATACACTTGATGGTAGGCGCGACAGAAGGCGATATCTGAAAGAAATTGACCGTCAGCTAGATGCATCTTTCAAAGAGCCCCTCAAAAACCTTACCGTCAATCAGGGACATGTACTTATAAAACTCATCAATCGCCAAACAGGTCAAAATTGTTATAGCATCATCCGCGAACTCAAAAGTGGTTTCTCCGCAGTTGTTTGGCAGTCTGTTGGTTTGATGTTCAATAATAATCTTCGTCAAAATTACGACCCTACTGGTAGAGATCAAGAGATGGAAGCTATGGTGCAGATACTAGAAGGAGCAGCTAATTACCGTTATCAGCTATATATGCAGGCAGAACTAATGAAGAAAATCCCCAAAACAGTAGCCAAATAACTTCATTTATATTTTATTCTTCTTTTTTTATCTCCTCTTTCTTTTCATCAATTCTGTCTTTTCTGAAGTATACACTGTAGTATATTACTAGTATACCTACACCTGCCCCAAACAACATAGCGGCTATTGGTCTAAGGTCCATATTTATAAATTCTCCCATCATCCATGTCGAATTGGCTATTATCCACATACACACTGCTGCATTATGATACAGTTCTGTTTTGTTTCGTTTACTTCTATATAGCAGATATATAGCTACTCCTATAGTAGGTATTATCATAGCTACAGCACCCGGTTTCCATTCCATAGCCCAGCAGGTGTCCTTAATCAACCATAGTAGTATGTGTATGTTTTCCAGCCATCTGTAGCTTTTCTGTTGTACTTCTATTTTTTCTTCTGCCATATTTAACGTATCTTTTTTTTTAGGTCTTTCATTGCCAAAAGTTGAGGATGTTCCAAAAGTAGTTATTCATTTCTTCATCATTCCTCATCTTGAGAGTAGTCGCAATTATAATTTGTTTTTTTGAGTAGTAAAGCACAACATTTATTTATGTAATTTTGCACCACATTGTCCATCTCAAACTACATCTTAAATGAAAAAAATCTCTACAACTTTCTTTTCTCTTTTCCTCACTATTGCTGCTTTTGCGCAGATACCTAATCCCGGTTTTGAAACCTGGACATCTGGTACTTACGATGACCCTACTAGTTGGGGAAACCTTAATTCTACTACTAGCAGTTTTTCTGTATACACTTGCGAAAAAGGTACCACAGGAGCTCCTTCTGGCAGCGCATTTATTAAGCTCACCTCCAAAACTGCTCTTACTATAGTAGCTCCGGGTGTAGCGGTTACAGGTGCCCTTAACGTAGTTATTTCTCCACTTTCTGTCGATTTTTCTGGTGGTTTTCCATATTCTACTCGTTCTGCCAGCCTCACTGGCAAGTGGCAGCATATGGGTTCCGGCACAGACCATGGTAGGATAGGTGTTATATTCACAAAATGGAACACTACTACCAGTACCAGAGATACTGTAGCTATGGCTGATTCTACACTTACAGGCATGGCTATGTCTTGGTCCGATTTTACTATTCCACTTACATATATGTCTGGTGCCAATCCCGATACTGGTATTATAGTGCTTATGTCTAGTGCCGATCCGGCTGCTGCCGTAAATGGTAGTTATCTATACGCCGATGACCTTGCTTTTACAGGTACTGTTCCAACAGGTATTGTTACAGTTAAAGCAGTACATTCATCACTTAAACTTTTCCCAAATCCTGCCACTTCTCAGGTTACTGTTTATTACCACAGTGCTTCAGCCAGACAAGTAGAGGTTGTAGTAACAGATCTTTCGGGCAGACAAGTTCGTTCACAGATGTTCAGAGCAATGTCAGGAGAAAATAACTTTTTAATTAGCACTAAGGGCTTAGTGAAAGGAATGTATTTGATACAGGTTAATGACGCTGAAAGTAATGTTCAGCAAAAATTATTTGTAGACTAAATAATCAAGTGATATTTATTTCAATACTTAGCGGGCATTTTTTGCCCGCTTTTTTTTTCAAAAAAAACAATTTGGTGATATTCTTGTAGTTTTCAGTTCCTTCTATTTTTTTATAAATTGCACAATGAACTGGATAAAACACCCTGTTATACTTCAAGGCGATTTGGTAAAGCTTATTCCACTAGAACGTGTACATTTTCCAGAACTCTTAATGGTAGGCGCCAATGCCAAAATTTGGGATTTCATGTCTATCAACGGTGCCGATTCTGAAACATTGAAAAGACATCTTGAAAGTGCAGTGCTAAAACGTGCCACAGGAGAGCAATATCCCTTTACTGTTATTTGCAGGCGTACTGGAAATATTATTGGTTGTACCATGTTTCATAACATTTTCCCCGAACATAGGAGATTAGAGATTGGGTGGACATGGTATGACCCCGATTATTGGAGAACGGGTTATAATAGAGAGTGTAAACTGCTGTTACTTACTTATTGTTTCGAAGTCTTAAATACTATCAGAGTTCAATTCGTCACTGATGAAAACAACCTTCGCAGTTACAATGCAATACTAGGTTTAGGTGCCACCTTCGAGGGGGTTCTACGAAATGAAAGAATAAGGGCTAATGGCGCTTATCGCAATACGGCTATGTTCAGTATTATAAACGCTGAATGGCAAATGGTTAAAACAAAACTAGAGGCAGCCATTATTCGTTGATTACATGCGATTTATGCTTTTCGTTTTAATTCTATTTTTGTGGCAGTCTTTTTTTACAATCGTCTCTATATTTTTTTACAAAAAGCTAACATTTTTGGTTGTTTAGATGCCTATCCGTAATAGTAAAATGCTTAGTAGTCACGTAAATTCTAGTATGTTACATAATTTATTAAGTTAGTTTTAATAAGTCATTATGTGTTTTGAGTTTTTTTGTTTTTATTTCAATAGGTTGGCTTGATGTCAGAATTATAACAATAAAAATATTTTTTTGTAACTCTTACTTAATGTACTAAATTTACGATTGTGATTATATTGGGATAGTGTTCTTTAACTGTTAATTTTCTGGTCAAGTAATATGAAAAAAAATACGTTACTCAGTTTTGTTATTTTATTTCTTTTTTGTGGTAATGGTTATTCTCAAACCACTGCTTCTTATTTCTTTTCAGCATTTACTAGTGCATACACTAGTATTTCTACTACAGGTACTGCTACTGGCGGTATAAGCGCCGATGATGTCACGCAAACTAATATACCTATTGGTTTTACGTTCAGTTATTGTGGCACTAACTATACTCAGTTAGCTGCTAGTTCAAATGGTTTTATTAATCTGTCTAATACAGGTGTTGCTCCTTTTACCAACATTCTTACAAATATTTCTAGCGCTGGTTGGTTGTTGCCGTATTGGGACGATTTGCATGGTTTTGGTCATACCGCTTATTACAGCACTACAGGAACAGCTCCTAATAGGATTTTTACTTTTGAGTGGAATAATTTTCATCACTTCAACACTTCTGGTAATGGTAACCTTCAAATTAAATTGTATGAAGGTTCAAACATTATTGATTTTTGTTACGGAACTAATTCATATGGCACACCTACGGCCACTATTGGTATAACCAATACTACAACAGATATTCGCACTTTGCCTACTTTTACAGCTGCACCAGTTCCGAATACTACATTTAATACTGGTTCTGGTTTTCCTGCAGCAAATCAGGTTTACAGATGGTCTCCCTGTCCTGTAACAGTTACTGCTACTAACAGTGGTGCAGTTTGTCCTGGTGGTACTGTTACACTCACTGGCACAGTAGGTGGTGGCGCTACTTCTTATTCTTGGTCTGGTCCTGCAAGTTTTACTTCTACTTCACTTACGCCTGTTGTTTCTCCAGTTACAGCAACCACAGCCGGAACCTATACACTCGTTGCTACCAACGGAACTTGTTCTATGAGTGCTACTACTGTTGTTAGCCTCAATCCTGTGCCTGCTGCGCCTACTATTACTCCAGCTACTACGACTGTATGTAATGGTAGTATCACAGCGATTTCTTCCTCAGCGGCTGCTACTTGGTCGCCTACTACCAACTTATTTACTGATCCTGCTGCGTCTATACCATATACTGGTGCGGCCACAACTACTGTATACTTCCAGACATCCAGCGTTACAACAGTACCTACAGTATTTACTTACACCGCCACAGTTACCAATGCCACAGGTTGTACTGCATCGGCTACGGCTACAGTCACTGTCAATCCTTCTGTAGCATCTATAACCGGTGCACTTTCTGTATGTACAGGTTTTACTACCACTTTATCTAGTTCCAGCCCTG
>CAZRPA010000117.1:0-12379 GCA_964601855.1 uncultured Flavipsychrobacter sp.
GACAAAAAAGCAAATATCGAAGCTGCAATGGAAAAACTGAAAACTGCTCAGAAAGCTGAAGATATAGACAGTATCGACAAATACGAAGAAGAACTCAATGCTGCTTGGATGGCTGCTAGCGAAGAAATGTACAAAGCTGGCGCTCAGCCAGGTGGTCCTTCACCCGATGCTGGCAACACTCAAAACACTGCCAGTGGCAACGAAAGCCCAGTAGCTGATGCTGAGTACGAAGAAGTAAAATAAACTAACTAGGGTTTTATAATTATTGAAAAAGAGAGGCACTACACTTACGTGTGGTGCCTCTCTTACTTTTACCTACCTGCTCCTCTTTTTATGTACCACTACTTTGCAATAGTTGTGTTTTTGTTATGTTTCTAGTGTATATCTTTGGTATCACTTTTGTTTGTTACCACAATCTACTCTGCAGCTTACATGATTATCTTTTTACAATCTATCCGGCACATTGCTTACTCCATCAGTATTATCGTATTATCATTTTGTTTCACTTCCACTGCTGCTGCCCAAGTTGCAGGTATGGAGGCAGACATATTTTGTGGCAAAAAATGGTATTGCGAAATGACTAAATCTGCCGACGGCTCTATTCACCCTACCGAAAAATCAAAAGCAGATGATTACATGCACTTTTTGTGCGACAGCAGCTCCTTTATACTCATTGAAAGCGGCATTACACTTAAAGGAAATTGGTCTTTCGATGAGGCTACAATGGTCATTACCCTTCACCAAAAACAACTCAATACAATACCCGATTCTTTCGCGTTCCACATCATCGAGTACGACGATAGCCACATGGTGATAATGGGCCAAGAAGGCACCGCCAACGAAGAAACTTTACATCTTTATACCAAGTAGCTGATTAAAAAATGCTAATAACCTTGCACTTTTCTCTGGTACATTTTTTTATTCAACTTCTTTATATGCTCATTAGCAGTATCGCAAGATGCTAATTTTATTATTCTTTTCGCTTCCTTTTGCGACTTCACAAAAAGCTCCACAGGCAATACTATATTGCTGGTAATACTGTTTATCGCTCCCATCGGTTATTATTTTGTTAAGTGAAAATAACAATTAACACCGAAATAACGAAATTTTCAAGATTATTTTTCTGATTTTTTTCTGACTGTAGAAGGCTGTATTTCCGGCACAAACCTTACAAAAACAAAAACTAGGGTAATAAATGAAAATCGCCACTATAAAAAAGGAATACACGAAAGTGGCATTCTTCTACAACTGTGCTTCTGGCAATACCAACGTAAATGTGGTACCCTCTGCTCCATTGCTTTCAGCATATATTACCCCACCATGATACTCAGTAATTTTTTTACAAATAGCTAACCCTATACCCGACCCAGGATACTCTGATTTTCCATGCAATCGCTGAAATACCTGAAAAATTCGCTCTGCATACTCTTGCTCAAAACCAATTCCATAGTCTGTCACCTCTATCTTATGATATGATCTCCGCCTGCTCACACCAGTTTTTATCAATTCAGCCTCTGACATTGATACAGATGTTATACTTATTCTTGGCACTTCACCCGGCTTATGAAACTTAATCGCATTTCCTATCAAGTTCAAAAACAGTTGTTTCATCTGCGACGGTACTGCTTTTATTTTAGGCAGGTCACCCCATGTTATTTGAGTCCCCGTTTCTTCTATTTTTAGCTCTAGCTCTGTTACCACTTGTTGCAGTATAGTATTGATGTTTACTAACTCATGTGGCGCTGGTGTTTTTGCAATCTTCGAAAACTCCAGCAATCCATTAATCAACAATCTCATATTCTCAGCAGAGGCCACCATTCTATTCAGGTACATAGCACCTTCACCTTCTAGCTGATTGCCATACTTTTCAGACAACCTATCGCTAAATGTTGTTATCTTCCTCAAAGGCTCTTGCATATCATGACTAGCCGCATACGCAAATTCCTCCAGCTCCCTGTTCGATCGCTTCAGTTCCTCTACCATATTGGTCAAACTGTACTCTGTATGCCGCTGACGAGTCACATCTTTTATACTACCTACAAACTTTATTGGCTTGCCATCTTTATCCTTTATAGCCCTTGCTATACTATGTATTATTTTAGTATTTCCTCTGGCTGTTATTATCCTATATTCAATATTTAGGTCTTTCGATTGCTCTATTGCTTCTCTCGTCACATCTCTGAATTTCAATACATCATCAGGATGCATAAATTCTCTGGCAAAAAGCTGCGTTATTTCCTTTTTCGATATATCTACTTCATATATCCTATATACCCCCTCCGACCAGAATACTTTATCTACCTCTATTATCCACTCAAACGTACCAAATGCTTCTGAATCCAGATGCTCTAAAAACAACTCTTTTGTTTCGTACGACGTAAATGGCATCCCCCACCTGAAATTATCGGGTAACATTAACAGGCTAAATAGCTCATTATCCCCACCCGACCCCTGCATAGGCGACGCATATAGATAGTAAGGTTGCGACACTCCCTCCTTATTGATTAACCTATATATAACAAACGAATAGCATGAAATTGAATTATCCTGCACAGCATTGAATTGATGATGCAGTCTATCATGCTCATATTTATCCATCATGTCATAAAACAACTTCCCTGATAGCTCTTCTTTACTATAACCAGTAAATTGTTGGAACATATCATTCGAAAAAACTATCCTACTGTCTTTACCCTCTACCACCACCGACAGACAAGGCCCTCCCATTGCCACCTGCTCAAAAAACGATGGAGACATAGCACCATAATCATCACTATCACGCATATTTGTCATCGGTGCTGCCATTTCACTCATCTCAGGTTTGTATTAAAGGTTTAAGTCTTTATATTGCTTCATCTTATTGTAAAGGGTTTTCCTGTCTATATCCAGCAATTTTGCAGCCTTACTTTTGTTATAGCCACTCTTTTTCAGTGCATCAAGTATCACTTCATATTCAGCATCCAAATTTGCTACCTTTAATCTGTTGTAGAAGGGCACCTGCTGCAATGAAACATCTTTTGCTGGCTCGGTAGCAGCTGCATCTTCACCGGTATCAAACCTTAAACTCTGAAAATTGGTAATCTCAAACGGTAGCGACCTTAATTCCACCAAATTACCTGGTGTAAGTAATGTAGCGCGTTTTACTACATTTTTCAGTTCACGCAGGTTACCATACCATGGGTAGTTTTCCAGTGCCTCCTCTACATCTGCCGCAAATCCTGCTACATTTTTACCCAACTCAGTATTAGTTCTTTGCAAAAAATACCTTGCAAACTGCACTATATCTTCTTTGCGCTCTCTTAAAGAGGGTACTTCTATGCTAAACTCATTAAATCTATGATACAAGTCCTCCCTAAACTTACCTGCTTTTGCCAGCCCCCAGAGTCTTTCGTTACTGGCTATTATTATACGCACATCTATTTCTATATCTTTAGTACCACCTACCCTCTTTATCTTACGCTCCTGCACTACTCGCAGCAGCGATACCTGTATATCATAAGGCAAATTCCCAATTTCGTCTAGAAAAACAGTACCACCATTGGCCAGCTCTAGGCTGCCTATTTTCTGACTCACTGCTCCAGTAAACGCTCCCCGCTCATGCCCAAACAACTCACTTCCAGACAACTCCTTCGATAGTGCGCCACAGTCTATTGCTATAAACGGCTTGTCGGCACGAGTGCTATTCAGGTGTATTTGTTTCGCTATCACTTCTTTACCACTGCCACTTTCGCCATATATGATCACACTAAAGTTGGTGGGCGCTACCAAATGCACCTGTTCTATTACAGTAGTATATTTAGGGCTATTACCTACCAGAAACTCAGCACCCATATCCTTAGGCCTAACTGTTGCTGCCGATTGTCGCACCTCCACCTTTTCATCTACAGCTACTGTAGCCATTGCTGCTGCTTCACTCGCTGCAATCAATGCCTGTTTAATGGTAAGTAATATCTCATCCGGGTACAACGGCTTTGTTACATAATCATATGCACCCAGCTTCATTACTTCTACAGCGTCTTTCACATCGCTGTAGCCAGTTATTATTATCACCGCACATCTTGGGTGTTGCTCTTTTATCCCAGCCAATAGCTGTGTTCCAGTCATATCATCCAGTCTGAAGTCACACAGTACTAGGTCGGGCGTATTGGTCTTCATCCATTCTATGGCTGCCGCACCGCATTCTGCACTGGTTGCCTCATAGCCATGCCTACCTAGAAACCTGACCAGCAACAATCGTATATCATCGTCATCATCTACTATTAGTATTCGTTGCATAACTAAACTTTATGGGTAATAAGATTGTACTCAAAAGTACCAATTATAGGTATAACAATAAGTGCCTTTACCATACTTACTTCAGCTGCGTCAGCTCACACAGCTCCGATACCTATATTTTTAGCCCACTTTCTTCGCTACACCCGTCACCGCATGCCAGTAATCATCTATCGGGAAGGCATTAAGAAACCCATGATTTTTCTGATGGTACAGCCGCATCGTCAGCACACAGCACAGCACATATACAGTTACCACCACACGCCTCATTGCCACTCTCGCCTCACGTATCATCAGCCCCACAGCTATCGCTACCAGCGGCAAAAAATCCAGCATAGGTCGTGCCCCAAACGAAAAACCATACCACCAGCACCACCAAGCACTGTGTATATACATCGTCACCACCATAGTCACCATTACGGCTACTATGATTTTACTGTTCGTTGCATTATTCACTACCCACACTAGCACCAAAGCCACCAGTACCAATGGTGTGTAGGGCAATATTCCATTGTTATAATCAAACAGATATCGTACAAAATTCGGGCTCAAAAAACTAAACCCCTCACTGCCATAAGAGTACACCCAATAACTACCAGTTGCCACCTTATACGCCAGCATCAATAGTGCAGGCATTACCAGTACAGGCAGCAAGCTAGCCACATAAACAGCCCTGCCCAGCACCTCCCTTAGCACCTCTACCAGCCTGCCACGCAGCAGCAACAGCGGAAACAGCAATATACTCACATTCACAGGGCGAGTCACAAATATAAGACCCGTAAGAAAAGACAAAAACAACAACCTACCCACCGTCACTCTTTCGCTAAGTAACAACGACACGTACACAAATGCCGCCACCTCCACAAACGAATATATGTGCGAGTACGACGGCTTATCTACCGCATAGTACATAGCATTACTGCCAAAGGTCAGCAGCACTACTACCAGCATTTGCTGTTTGCCACTCAGTCGCAGCCACTCCAGTATCCTCACCACTATACCCATACCCACTGTATAGTAGCACACCCCCGCTATAGCTATACAGGCAAAGTATATCCATGAATATCCATTGGCTGGCAAATCTGTAAAAACTGTTGTAATAAAATGCGCCATCCCAAAAAACGGCAACATCAGCACAGCCGTTCCTGGGTAGTACTTATTACAGGGTATACCATCTGTACACGAGCGATAGTCTTGCAAGCATCCTCCCACCTCACCCCCACATGGGCTAGATGCCACCTCTACATGGTCAAAGAAATTAAAATTTACATCCTGATATATCAACACCGCTGGCAACCACGCATAATACCCTCTGCCATCAGAGCAAATAGCCATACAGGCATTGGCAGGGGTCTCCCCCATCTTGTTGTATTGTAGCTTCGCAAACACCAGTGTTATCAGCAACACCAGCCAATACGGAGCATTTGCTATCAGTTTTTGTTTCATAAGCAGTACACCATTAGTTGGTTATCACCTCACACCATCTATCTGGTCTACCACCCGCTGCATTCTCTTTAGTCCTTTTTGCACTGCCACCCGTTGCACCTCGTTTTCCTTCATGTCAAATGCCTTTTTCCGCACTATCGTTCCTGCCTCCACATTCTGGCGGTTCTTTTCCGCCTTCTCCATATACTCCACTATCTTTATCTGCCGCTTATTTGCCTTACCCAGCGCACCAAACACTGTTTTGTTACCCTTCAGGTATTGCATATACGTGTTATTATCCTGCATGGCACTATCAGCCGCTGCTATATAACCCTCTGCACAGTCGGTATACAGCGTTTTTATACCCTCATCCGTATTGTTCCACTTGCGATACTGCTCCAGGCTCCTAATGTTGCTCTTATACAGGTCCAGTGTTTGCACATGCACTTTCTGCAGTGCCACATAGTGTGTAGTCACCGTATCAAACGCCTCCGCATACCGTTGCATCAGCGTGTCCGACACATAATATTTCTGCTGCACCAGCAAGCCACTCCACTTTTTCACCTCATCATCATAGCTATCATGCATATTCAGCCTTTCGGTAGCCTCCTTCCTTATCATAGAGTCTTCCTTGCTCAGCGACACCACCAGCGAGTCTAGCAATATCGAGCTAGCTACTATTTCTCCCTTTACCCGCACACTCTGCGCGTTCGTCTGCTTCTTTAGTGCAGCTATTCGGCTGTCTCTAGCCTTTACCGAGTCTAGTATCACTAGCAGTTCTGGTGCATCAGTTTTTTTCTTCATCTTGGCTGTCTGCACCTCGTCTATTTTGCGGGCATCCACCTTTTTTATCCGCGTGGCTATACCCACCTGCACTTTCTTAGCCCTTGCCCCCTTGCTATCACTAGCCTTTGCATATTTTTTGGTTTGCGCCAGCAGTCGTTTATCATCCGTTTTTATTCGTCTTATATGCTGTTTAGCCACCATACCCTTAGCACGGTTCTTCTGTTTCAGCTTGCTATACTCTGCCGGAAACGATTTTTTCTGGTCTTTTATATGGTCCAGCGACTTCTTTAGGTCATTTTTTGCATCCTTCAGCAGCAAGTCCGGGCTCGACACCACCGTGTCCGATACCGCTCTATCTATCAGCGACAATGCCCTATAGTTGTTCTTCAACGACAGTATCAGCGGAAAACGATTATTAAACGCATACGCCCTGTCGGCATACTCAAACACTTTTTGCTTTTCATCCAGCGTAGCTATTTTATCCAGCCTTGGGTCACTTTGTCTGGGTTTACTGTATAGCGCATTAAATGCCTTTACACTACTATCTCCCGCCTCAAACACCGCTACAGGCATAGCAGTATCTGTCAGTTGCCACAATGGGTCCGTTGGCAAATGTTTCAACCGAAACACCTCAGGGTCCTGCATAAAATAATCCGGATTATACTTATACCTAAATCGCAAACTCCTCGCCGACACTCGCCCATGCCTGAACACAATATTATACAGCCGCACTATAAATGCCTCTTTCTGATACAGCCCGCCGGCTCCCCATGTAGCATCTACCAGTTGCCACTTACCATTTATCCGCACCGCATTCCACTCGTGCCTCGGTATATACAGCTCATCTCCATTGTCAAATATCCAGTCCTTAGCATACCCCTCTATATTCACAGCCTGCAGTCCTGCTGCCCTGCATAGCTCTGTGTACAGCATAGAGTACCCATCACACACCGCTTTCCGGTTTTTCAGTGCCAGTACTGCCTTATCCCCATCCCCCTTCGGAAACTTGCGCAGTGCTTTCACATCATACGCTATGTTGTGCGTCACCCAGTTATAGATAGCATTGGCTTTTTGCTGCTCACCCGCATGGTCCAGACATATATCTGCTGCCAGCGCCATGTAGTCCGTCCCATATTTACCAGTCGCTTCCAGCCCTATACTAGTATCCGTTTGTGCATGTAGCTGCTCTACCCCTAGCACCAACGATAACATCAATACACATAAAACTCTTACCATCTACAGCAGGTTTATTGGTCAAAAAAATGTTAAAAATAACATTTTCCATCTATTCTTTATTACCAACTTTACCCTTTCCACCACCACCAAACACTCATTTTCATCGGCTTCACAATTACTTAATCCTTCCAGCACCTTTTCTTTTCTGTTCTACTCTTTTTTGGCACACCATTTGCAAAGACACTTCAACATTAACATACACTGCACACTCGCTACACCTCATGTACTCCATTACAGCACATTACACATTCATCAATAAATAATCAATCCAATACAATAATCCACCACACTTATCTGTTATTACGCACACACACTACCATTTATGCTCCAGAAATCATTGCTCACATTGCTCTTGCTACCCCTCTGCCATCATTTTTCCTATGCCCAAAACATAACCATTAGTGGCTACATCAGCGACAAAAAAAGCGGAGAACGCCTCACAGGTGCAGTAGTTTACCTGCCCGACCTCCAAGTAGGCACTGCCGGCAACACCTTTGGGTTCTATTCCATCACCATTCCCTCTGGCAACGACAGTGTGGAAATAAAGGGCTCCTACATTGGCTATTCCTCTTTTCAGAAGAAGATTCCTCGCTCCCAAAACCTCACGCTCAATGTAGAGCTCGAAGAAAACAAAGAACTGGCAGAGGTGGTCATCACCTCCCAAAAAGCTGCCCTGCACCAGAAAACCCAGATGAGCGCCATCGACCTCCCCATCAATACCATCAAATCCCTTCCCGCCTTCTTGGGCGAACCCGACATCATGAAAGCCATTCAACTACTCCCCGGCATACAAGGGGGCAATGAAGGCACCTCTGGTCTATACGTACGTGGTGGTAGCCCAGACCAAAATCTCATCCTACTCGATGGCGTGCCTGTTTACAATGCCAGCCACCTCTTCGGCTTCTTCAGCGTTTTCAATGCCGATGCCATTCGCAGTGTAGAGGTCATCAAGGGTGGTTTCCCAGCTCGTTATGGTGGCAGGCTATCGTCAGTGATTGATATAAACATGAAAGAGGGCAACAAAAACGAAATACATGGCGAGGGCGGCATAGGCATAGTAGCCTCCAGACTCACACTCGAAGGCCCCATCCAAAAAGGCAAATCTTCATTTATGGTCTCTGGTAGGCGCACTTATATCGATTTGCTAGCCGCCCCCCTCATGACTGGCAACAGCAAAGGCGGCTACTTTTTTTATGACCTCAATGGAAAGGCAAACTTCACACTCGGCAAAAAAGACCACCTCTACATCAGTGGCTATTTTGGCAACGATAAGTTCTATTTCTCTGAAAAAAGCAACGACCTCGGCAACTCTTCTCGCTTCGCTGGCGGCATCAAATGGGGCAATATCACCGGCGTAGGCAGGTGGAACCATGAATTCAACCCCAAACTTTTTGGCAACCTCACTACCTACTACAGCCAATACAAGTTTCAGGTCTCTGCCGAAAGCAATAGCACCTCCAATGGCTCTACCGACGAATTCCTACTTCGCTACACTTCAGGCATCCACGATATGGCTGCCAAGTACGATTTCGATTACTACCTTTCCTCCAGCCATAACTTCAAGGCGGGAGTAGGAGTCATAGCACACACCTACACACCCGGCGCACAAACCACCAAAATCAATACCGGTGGCACCAAATCCGATACTACCATAGGCCAAAGCTCCATCTATGGCACAGAGATAGACGCCTATATCGAAGACGATGTAAAAATCACCCCCCTACTCAAGGCTAACATTGGTATACATTTCACTGGTTTCAGTGTCCGCTCTAAGTTTTATAATTCTATTCAGCCACGCCTCGCAGTCCGCTATCTCCTGTCCGAGAAATTGAGTGCCAAAGCTTCATTCGTCCAGATGAACCAATACATCAACCTTCTCACCAACTCTTCCGTCGGCCTTCCCACCGATCTCTGGGTTCCTTCCACCAACCGTATAGCACCGCAATTATCTCATCAGGCAGCCGCAGGCCTTGCTTACACCCACGATGCCGGCTACGAATTCAGCCTCGAGGGCTACTACAAAACCATGGAAAACATCCTCGAGTACAAAGAAGGTGCTAGCTTCTTCAATAGCACCACCGGCTGGGAAGACAAAGTAGAAGTAGGCAAAGGCACCAGCTATGGTGGCGAAGTATTCATTCAGAAAAAGAAAGGCAAGTTCACCGGCATGCTGGGCTACACACTTTCTTGGAGCAACCGCACCTTTGCCAACCTCAACAATGGCCGCACCTTCCCTTACAAGTACGACCGCCGTCACGACTTCAAAGTAGCAGGCGTGTACAAAGTTTCGCCCCGCATAGAGCTCAGCGCAGAGTGGCTCTATGGCACTGGCAATGCCATTACACTCCCCATTGGCTACTACAAAGACCAAAACGGCGAAGACATCACCATCTATGGCAGTCGCAACGGTTACCGCATGCCTGCTTACCATCGCGGCGATGTCAGCATCAGGTTCACCAAAGAGAAAAAACGCCACGACAGATCTTGGATCATAGGTGCCTACAATGTCTACAACCGCAAAAACCCCTTCTTCATTTACGAAGACGGTGGCAAGTTCAAGCAGGTGAGCCTATTCCCCATCATCCCATCAGTTAGTTATCAGTTCAAATTCTAATCCCCCCACATCATTTATATGCGTCGCCTCACACATCACATACTCACACTGCTGGTAGCATCCATCTTTTTCACCTCCTGCGAAAAAACCATCGATGTCAATCTACCACCCTACAGCCGCCTGCTCACCGTCAGCAGCCTTGCCGAACCCGACCAGCAATTTCAGGTCTATGTAGGCCACACAGCTTCTATCCAAGATAAACGCTTTTCGCCTACCCTCCTCGTTACAGATGCCACCGTCAGGCTGCTGGTCAACGATGTTTTTACCGAAAACCTCACTTTCGATAGCGGCATCGGCTACTCTGGCACCACCACCATCCAGGCTGGTCAAAAGTACACCGTACAGGTCAGTGCTCCTTCTTATACCTCTGTTACTGCCAGCACCACAGCACCCGCAGCAGTACCCATATCCAGCATCGTCTACACACCTCAGGCACGTATCGATGGTAGTGGCGGCACACAAGATGCTGTCACCATCCGTTTCACAGATCCTCCATCTGCCAATGATTATTATATCCTCAAACTCTTTGGCCCCGGCGACCAAAACAACGGCTTCTATGGCAATAATTTCTGCATCTACTCTGTCGATGCCTCCATCGAAACCCTCTCCAGCGAAATCATAGATGCCAACACCTGCCTCGACAACACAGGCATTTTCCTTCGCGACGAGCTGTTTAACGGCAAAGAAAAAGAACTCAAAATATATGCTTCTAGTTACAATATGCAACCCTATTTTAATGGCATAGATTACATCTACGCCACCATTCAGCTCATACACGTCACCGAAGAATACTTCAAACACTACAAATCCTACAAACTCGCTTACGACGCCAACGGCAACCCCTTTGCCGAGCCCGTTAATGTCTACGGCAATGTCCAGAATGGTGTAGGTATGTTCAGCATTGTCAGCACCAGCACAGTTATCATCAAGTAACCACGCAGCATACCCACCACCTCAGCCACCAGCCAGTGGGTGGGTATGTGTTTTGCTATATTATAGGTTATTTCTTTTTGCTACCAGCCACAGCACTTTGGGCATCGTTGGTTGTGTCACACCCTTCTACGTTCAGGGCATTGAGGACCTTTGCCCATAACCTATAGCACACCCTCACCACATCAGCCCTCCAGCTACCCTATCATGCAGCTAGCAGCCCCACCTACCGCCAGTTTTCTATCTTCAGTTTCCCGAAGAACTCCTCCTCTTCCACCTCACGCACACATCCCGGCGCCAGGTCGCCCAGTTCCATATCCTCTATAGCAGTGCGTATCAGTCTCCTGCACTCATGCCCCACCGCCCGCACCATATTCCTCACTTGGTGTCGCTTACCCTCACACAGCGTTATCTGCAGCCACGAGTGCGCTATATAGGGGTTCAGCTCTAGCTGATGCTCCGGCACATTGGGCGGCTCAGGCAGCAGCACCACCTCACAGCCTGCCGTCACATAGTCGCCACCACCCCGCACATTGATAGTCACCCCATTGCGCAGTTGCTGCACCTTATCCTCAGTTATCCTTCCCAGCACCCGCACCAGATACGTACGTGTGTGCGGTTGCTCCCCTTCAAACAGCAACTTCGTCACCCGCTTATTAGTCGTCAGCAGCAGCAACCCCTCCGATAGCCCATCCAGCCTACCCACAGCATGCGTACCCACCGGAAAATCAAACCCCAAATCACCCAGCAGCGGCACATCCTCCACACTCACAAACTGCGATACCATTTTAAACGGCTTATTCAGCACAAAATATCTATGTCTGTTTTCCTGCATTATTAGCGTAAAGGTAGTTACATTAAGAGCCACCAGCCATAATAGTTCCTTTTGCTACCAGCCATCACACCCCTATCAGCGGGCTTTGCGTCGCATCTCTTGTACTGGCGGGGCAATAAGGGGCTTTCCCCTATAAAATCTAAAAATATAAATGAGGGTCATTGCGAACCCCAGCATAGCCCTGTGCGCTAGCCCTCGGGGTGTGGAAATCTCGTAAAATGAGAGAAAAACAGACGTATAAGAAACCTAAAAAAGTACCACATAAAAAATGAGGGTCATTG
>CAZRPA010000118.1:0-12346 GCA_964601855.1 uncultured Flavipsychrobacter sp.
GATTGGTTTACGAGCCTAGGTAGAAAAAAATAAAAAGGGTAGGGGGCTGTATCTTATAAATGGATACAGCCCCCTTGCTATTGAGTATATATGATGCAGTTCTGCTGAATTGGTATATACTATTTGTTTGGTTGTATTTCCCTTTATTAAAGTAAACTCAGTCAGTAGCAAGGCAAGTATCAACAAAGTACTCAGCCAGAATAGCTCCTGTGGGCAGACTCGTAACGTACAAATTATAGGTACTACCAGATAAAGGGCAATAAAAAAAGCTGCTATCGTACGATAACAGCTTTTCTATAAAAATGTGAGTTCGATATTAACCTTCGGTTTGTTCTGTAGATTCAGCTACATCGGCATCATCAGCAGTTTCTGCTTGCGCAGCACGTGCAAGATTTTTCTCTTCTATTTTACGAACTGATTCTTTCATGGTTTCATGACGTTTGTCAGCTTTATTCTTACGGTGTGCTTCTTCACGACGAGCAACTAATTCTTCATGCTCACCATTCCATTTTTCGAATTTCTCCATTGCTTCTTGCTCGTTAAACAGACCAAGAGTTACACCACGCATAAGGTGCTTCATGTAAAGAACGCCTTTGAAAGAAAGAATTCTGCGACATGTATTTGTAGGCTGTGCTCCTTTATCGAGCCAGTACAACGAACGTTCGCGGTTTACACGAATTGTTGCAGGAATAGTAAGTGGGTTGTAAGTACCCAATTTTTCAATGAATTTACCATCGCGGGGAGCAGTTGTGCTAGCGGCTACGATAAAATAAAATGGGCGCTTCTTTGACCCATGTCTCTGTAGGCGAATTTTTACCGACATAAATAATAGATATTATTTTTCGTTAACAATAATTTTTTTTCGGACCGCAAAGATAAGGAGTAAGTACGATACTCACAAATCATTATTGCAGATTTTATTTTTACACATTTATCTTACTTCACTCCCGCAGTCTGCTGTTTCTAGTGGCGATACAAATATTAGCTTACCATCATTGTTCTGAGCCATTAGTATCATTCCCTTACTCTCTATACCTTTCATTTTCCTAGGTGCTAGATTTGCTACTACAGTTACTTGTTTGCCTATAATATCTTCAGGTTTGTAGTGCAGTGCAATACCAGAAACTACAGTACGCAATTCACCATTACCCATATCCAGCTCCAATCTCAGCAATTTGTCAGCTTTTTCTACTTTTTCTGCTTTCAGTATAGTTCCTACTCGCAGGTCTATTTTCATAAAGTCATCTATACTTATTTCCGCCTTTTGCTCTGGTTTTGATATTACTGTTGGCTCTACTACTGCTTCTATGTTCTTAGTTTCCATGTTATTATTACCTGTGGCTTGTTTTAGGTTGTTTTGCAATTTTTCTACTTGTGCTGCTACATCTGTATCCTCAATTTTTTTAAACAACAATTCTGGTGCTTTAAGCGGATAATTAGTTTTTAATAAATCTATTCTTCCCGCATTTTCCCATTCCAGCATTCTGTCTACTACAGCCATCATTCTACACAATTTTTTCGAAGTAAATGGCAAAAAAGGATTTGCTACTATAGCCAGATTAGCTATTAGTTGCAAGCACATATGCAAACAGTTGTCCACCAGCTTCTGGCTGTTAGGATCTGTGTCCACCGATTTTATAGTAATCCATGGTTGTTTATCCTGCATATATTTATTGCCTTTTCTCGCAAGATCTATTACCTCAAACAAACCATCCCTAAACTTATATCCTTCAATACAAGCTTCCACTTTTACTTTTGCATTCTTTATTTCTGCTATTAGCGCTCTATCTGCATCATCCATCAACTCCTGGTGCAATGCAGGCATTCTACCTTTGCACAATTTGTGCATCAGCACAAACGCACGGTTCACAAAGTTGCCAAATATCGACACTAGTTCATTGTTGGTCCTATCCTGAAAGTCTTTCCAGGTAAAGTCATTATCCTTAGTTTCTGGCGCATTCGCACACAACACATACCTCAGTATGTCTTGCTGGTCCGGAAAATCCTTCACATATTCATCTACCCACACCGCCCAGTTACGCGATGTAGATACTTTCTGTCCTTCTATATTCAAAAACTCATTGGCTGGTACATTGTCTGGCAACACAAATCCACCATGAGCTTTGAGCATGGCAGGAAAAATGATACAGTGGAAAACAATATTATCTTTCCCTATAAAATGAACCAGCTTTGTATCATCCTTACACCAATAGTCGCTCCATTGGTTAGTAAGTTCTTTAGTGGCACTTATATAACCTATTGGGGCATCAAACCATACATACAATACTTTTCCATCTGCGCCAGGCAGTGGCACAGGTACGCCCCAGCTGCTATCTCTTGTCATAGCACGCGGATGCAATCCACTGTCTATCCAGCTTTTACACTGACCGTATACATTTGGTTTCCAAGAGTCCTTCTTGCCATCGACAATCCATTCTTTCAACCAAGATTCATATTTATCTAGTGGGAAAAACCAATGTGTAGTTTTTCTTTTCACTAGGGGCGCACTACTCAGCGCACTACGTGGATTAATTAATTGTTCTGACGACAATGTAGATCCGCACTTTTCACATTGGTCGCCATAGGCATTGTCATTGCTGCATACTGGGCATGTACCTATTATATACCTATCAGCAAGAAAAGTATTGGTTTCTTCATCATAATACTGATCGCTCTCACGCTCTTCAAAAACACCATCGTCATATAGTTTTTTAAAGAAAGCTTGAGCAGTCTCTTTATGGGTAGGATTTGATGTACGAGAATAAATATCAAATGATATGCCCATTTGCTCAAAGCTGTCTTTAATGATAGCATTATACTTATCTACTACATCCTGAGGGGTTATGTTTTCTTTCATAGCCCTTATGGTAATAGGCACACCATGCTCATCGCTGCCACATACAAATTTTACATCACGCTTTTGCGCACGCTGATAACGTGCATAAATGTCTGCCGGCAAATAACAACCTGCCAAATGACCTATATGAACAGGACCATTAGCATAGGGTAGGGCAGCGGTTATCAAAATTCTTTTGTATTCCATATCTGGCTGCAAGATAAATAAAACTAAAAGGAGTTTGAATGTTACCCGTCATCTACCTAAAAAGAAGTAGGTAAAACGGTATCAATCTGCGTAAATGTCATATTTATCAAACGCTATTACGCCAAAATCCTTTGTCGTTTTTGTTATTACATTATCATCGTCTTCCTTTTTTTCCTCATCTTCATCCACGTACAAATAGTAACCATGATGATAATCTTTTTCCAGATACCAGTTTTTTGCAGTGTCTGAATAGCAAAACGTAGTTTCTACTTCCCATCTCCATCTGCTACCTCCATAATGAAAAACTGTAAAACATCCCTTTTCTATACTTATCTCTTGATATGGGTCGCCCAGCATACCACCAGAGTCGCCGCCATACACTACTTTATTATTCTGCGATACTAACTTCAGCTCACCCTTTTCATCCCCAATTAAAATAAGTAGTGGTCGCTTAGCCCACTGAAAGCTATCTGCACTTTCTTCTACTGTCAATAACAACAACATATCCAGATAAGCATCTCCATTCAAATTTCCGCTTACACTGTCTAAAACCACATATCCCTCAGGTATAAAACCTGACAATTCATTTTTGTTTTCTTTTGCTATTGTAGTAGTGGTAGAATCTGTTATTGTTGTATCATTTTTACTTAATGCAGGTGAATTATTGCAAGCTGAGAGTAGAAAAGTTGACGCAATCAATATCTGAATTACTACCAAAGACCTCAACCAGCATTTCTTCATAAATTTTAATTATTTCAACAAATATATTATAACTCAAAGAGTATTAAAATTAGGCTATCCTAATTATTATATTTAGCTTTGCCTTCCAAATGGCAAAAGAAGATTTAGACAAATCCCTCAGCGAGGTACACGGTCAGGTCAATCCTTCGCTGGCAGGTAGTAAGTGGAAGAAAATATTTGCTTTCTTCGGTCCTGCATATTTGGTGAGTGTTGGTTACATGGACCCCGGCAATTGGGCTACTGATATTGCCGGTGGTAGTCAATTTGGGTATGCGCTCATATGGGTGTTGCTTATGAGCAATATGATGGCGCTGCTCCTACAGTCGCTCAGTGCCCGACTCGGTATCGTTCAGGGTAGAGACCTAGCACAGTGTAGCAGAGAGGTATATCCCGCTTCAGTCAATTTTATATTATACATTCTTGCAGAAATAGCCATTGCCGCCTGCGATCTGGCAGAGGTGTTGGGTATGGCTATCGGCCTCAATCTGTTATTTGGTATCCCGCTCATATGGGGTGTCATTATCTCTTTACTCGATACCATTTTGTTATTGTACCTGCAAAAGCTAGGTATGCGCAAACTAGAAGCCTTCATTATTGCATTGGTAGCTATTATAGGTGGCTGTTTTTTAGCAGAGATGATCATGGCAAAACCCGACTTGTCAATGGTTGTAAAAGGGTTTTCGCCTAGCTTACCGGGTAGTGGTGCATTATTTATAGCTATAGGTATTATTGGTGCTACGGTTATGCCACACAATCTTTATCTACATTCAGCCTTGGTACAAACCAGAAAAATAGGCACAGACAAAGACTCTATAAAAAAGGCAATAAAACTCAATAACATAGACAGTGCCATTGCGCTCAATCTGGCATTTTTTGTCAATGCTGCCATACTTATATTGGCTGGTGCAGTTTTTTATACTTCTGGTCACAACGACGTAGCTTCTTTGCAAGATGCCCATAGGTTGCTGGCTCCGCTACTAGGCAATAAAATGGCACCCATACTGTTTGCTGTAGCATTGATAGCCGCTGGGCAAAGCTCTACTATCACAGGTACACTTGCCGGACAGATAATAATGGAGGGCTACCTCCGCCTTCGTATCAATCCGGTGTTTCGTAGAATACTAACTCGTATGTTGGCTATCGTGCCAGCTGTTATAGTATTGCTGGTCGCCGGTGATTCTATGGTCGACCAAATGCTCATTTTTAGTCAGGTATTACTGAGCATGCAACTCGCTTTCGCTGTTATTCCACTGATACACTTTGTAAGCGACAAATCTAAAATGGGCGACTTTGTAATCAGTATTCCCACCAAAATAGCTGCATGGGTTATCGCTGCCATTATCATTGTGCTCAATCTTAAGTTGTTTCTCGATACTGTTTCGCAATGGATGTCTGCCACCAACAGCCTATGGATAAGTGCGCTACTCATTGCACTAGTGGCTTTAGTTGGTTTGTTGCTGCTCGTTACCATTGTTTATCCACTCATACAGCGCAAAAAACAAGCCGAAATCAACATCCACAACAATATTGCCAAAGCTATAGCTGCTCCCTTAGCACCTTTCAAATGTATAGGCGTAGCTGTCGACTTTACCGACAGTGACAGCATTGCTATGCAGTATGCCATACAATTAGGGGCAGATAATGCTCGTTTTGTACTCATCCATGTGGTAGAAAGCGCCTCAGCCCGACTGATAGGACAGGAAGCCCACGACTACGAAACCCGAAAAGATAAACTACACCTTGATGAATATGTAGCAATGTTCACCAAAAAAGGACTCTCAGCAGAGGGGGCATTAGGCTACAAAGAAAGAGCAGCCGAAATAGCCAGATTAATAGCTGACCACAACTGCGATTTACTAATCATTGGCAGCCATGGTCACAAAACAGCTAAAGATATTATCTATGGCGAAACAGTAAACACGGTTCGTCATATGGTGAAAGTGCCTGTCTTTATTGCTAGATAACTAAACAACTAGTTTGTCAATATTTTGTTGATTTCAGATTTTTCCTCCTTGCCTCCAGCATCCGAAGAATTAAACAAGGTACCAATCATCAGCGCTATACCTATCAGCAATATGCACGCCGATGAGAATCGTTGCACATATATTATTTTACGCGCAGTAAGTAGCTTTTTAATCCTATCTGCCAGAAACACTTTAGAAAAATCTATGCCCAGTATTATCACCAGTGCCGTACCAAACAGTATGAACCTGTAAAAACCATCCTTGCTTGCTGTTATTGTCACCGCACCCAGCCAGGTTATCAGCACGCCTGGGTTCAGCGTATTTACCAGAAATCCACTAAGCCATATTTTAGCTACATCGCCATTTGTTATCGTTAGTTGTGGTGCCGAAGGACGTTTGGGTTTCAGTTTCTTCAGCAGTCCTGCAGTACCTATAGCAATTAGTGCTACAGCACCTCCTATACCTATATGTTTCTGATAAGGTTCCAGATAGTGTAGCCACGATGCGGCTACATTGGCTATCAGCACATACAGCGCATCGCTTACAGACACACCTAGCACAAAGGCCAAACCAGCCTTATAGCTAAAATTGAGACTATACCTGATTATCGCAAATAGTGTAGGACCCACAGATATTGCCATAAACAATCCTACAAGCACTCCCTTTATTATCGCATCCGTTACATACATATTCAGCAGCAAGTTAGGCAAATTTGAACCAATTGATTACTGCCTTACTACATTACGCTACATGACTTTCGTTAGTTTTATATCAAAATATGCCCAATAATTTAGCAATTATCTTTTCTGCTAATAAGCCCTTTCCATTATCTTTGCCGTCCTGTTTTTTTCTGTGAACAAATAAAAGGCAATTATCATTATGCAATTAACTGGTCAAACTAATTTTTATAAAGGCAAAGTACGTGATGTATATACTATCAACGATAAGTATATGGTGATGATGGTCAGCGATCGTATTTCAGCATTTGATGTTGTATTACCCAAACCTATTCCTTACAAAGGACAAGTTCTTAACCAAATAGCAGCTCAGTTTCTGGATGCCACAAAAGATATTGTACCCAACTGGTTAATAAATACGCCATTACCCAATGCCACTATTGGTTACAAATGCGAAACATATCCTGTGGAAATGGTAGTTCGTGGTAATCTTACTGGGCATGCTTGGCGTACCTACAAATCTGGCAAACGTGAACTATGTGGCGTGGTAATGCCCGATGGTATGAAGGAAAATGATTTCTTTCCTACTCCCATTCTTACTCCTACTACCAAGGCGCACGAAGGACACGACGAAGATATTTCGCGCGAGGAGATCATTAGCAGTGGTTTAGTATCTAAGGCAGAATACGAACTGCTGGAGAAATACACATTGGCTTTGTTCGAAAGAGGTAAAGAAATAGCCAAAGACAGAGGCTTAATATTGGTAGATACCAAATATGAATTTGGCAAAATAGGGGAGACCATCTACCTTATCGACGAGATTCATACGCCCGATTCGTCTAGGTATTTCTATCTAGATGGTTTCGATGAGCGTCAGAAGAAAGGAGAACCACAAAAACAACTCTCTAAAGAGTTTGTACGCGAATGGCTGATGGAAAATGGTTTTCAGGGCAAAGAAGGACAACAAATCCCAGAGATGACCGAAGACGTAATAGGCAGTATATCAGAGCGTTACATAGAGCTATATGAAGTGGTAACTGGCAAAACATTTGTGAAACATGACGTTAACTACAACGAGCAACAACGCAAACTAGAAGACGCCCTCGCCAAACTCAAATAATAGTCATAATCAATATAGTAGAACGTTTCAAAAGCAAAATCATCAATTTTTAATAGCATGGAATTCAGGATTGAGAAAGACACAATGGGCGAGGTAAAGGTGCCCGTAGCTGCATACTATGGTGCGCAGACACAACGCTCTATAGAGAACTTCAAAATAGCTCAGGACATCAACAAGATGCCCAAAGAGATAATAAAAGCATTTGCTTACCTCAAAAAAGCTGCTGCCATCACCAACAATCAGTTGGGTGTATTGCCACAAGAAAAATCAGACCTCATAGGCAAAGTATGCGATGAGATACTGGAAGGCAAACTAGATAATGAGTTCCCACTTGTAGTATGGCAAACCGGTTCTGGTACACAGAGCAACATGAATGTGAATGAGGTGGTAGCTTACAGAGCTCACGTTATTAATGGTGGACAACTTACCGATAAAGAAAAATTTGTTCACCCAAACGATGACGTCAATAAGTCTCAATCATCAAACGATACTTTCCCTACAGCTATGCACATATCAGCGTACAAAATGCTGATAGATGTAACCATTCCTGGTATCACTAAGTTGCGCAATACACTAGCTGCCAAGTCCAAAGAGTACATGCATGTAGTGAAGATAGGTCGTACCCACTTCATGGATGCTACACCTCTTACTGTCGGCCAAGAACTGAGCGGATATGTATCTCAGCTCGATCATGGTTTGCGTGCTATCAACAATACATTGGCTCACCTTAGCGAGCTCGCACTAGGTGGCACTGCAGTAGGTACTGGTATCAACACACCCAAGGGTTACGCTGTAAAGGTTGCCGAAAACATCGCTAACCTCACAGGATTACCATTCATCACTGCAGAAAACAAGTTCGAAAGCCTTGCCGCTCACGATGCTATTGTCGAAGCTCATGGTGCCCTCAAAACTGTTGCCGTTAGTCTTATGAAGATAGCCAACGATATCCGTATGCTCAGCTCAGGTCCACGTTCTGGCATAGGGGAGTTGTTTATCCCCGACAACGAACCAGGTTCTTCTATCATGCCTGGCAAAGTAAATCCCACCCAGTGCGAAGCCCTAACTATGATAGCTGCTCAGGTTATGGGCAACGACGTTACTATAGGTATTGGTGGCTCCAATGGTCACTTCGAACTGAATGTGTTCAAACCTGTTATGATTTTCAACTTCCTGCACAGTGCGCGTCTTATAGGCGAAGGTTGTGTGTCATTCAACGATAAGTGTGCCGAAGGACTTGCACCGCTCGAAGACAACATCCGCAAGCACGTCAATAACTCACTCATGCTGGTTACTGCACTTAATACTAAAATTGGTTATTACAAAGCAGCAGAAATCGCACAAACAGCTCACAAGGAAGGCAAAACCCTCAAACAAACTGCTATAGATCTCGGTTACGTTACAGCCGAAGAATTTGACCAGTGGGTTGACCCAAAAGACATGGTCGGCGAAATCATGTAATACTAATCTTCTTTGTTTCTTCTTTACCGGGCGCACTCCACAGTGCGCCCGTTTTGTTTTCATTTGTCCTCACCACAGTCACCATAGGGCAGTGCTTTGCCATACAGTGGTTGCACTACATTTGACCATCTCATTAGTGGTTCAGAAAGTCTCCCTTCACTTACTTAACATAATGTAAATTATGGAACAAAACTACAATCCAGAATTTCATACCACAACATCAAGTCGGTCAGAATGTGTGTTACCTTCATACCAACGATAATTCCTGCTACAGTTCACATTTATTCAGTTACATGATTTCACAAAACAAATACAATCAAATATTCCTTGCAGAGGAAGATTCCTTTTTATCCATTTTGTTTTACAACAGCTACCACAACAATGCCCTGATATTCGACGGGCTATATGGTACTTATTCTCAGCCCGAGCTTTCAAAAATCCCAGATGGTTATCATCTATTGAAATATGACTCACCCACTACTATGTATCAAATCGAGGCTTTAAAACAGGAAGATGACGTATTCTTTATAAAGCTCCTAAACGATGACATATTTTTTGTGCACACTATGTCTGTTGGCTACACAGCACTCAAACAAGTTTTAACCATTTACTCTAAAGAAAAACATTCCAAAATTAGCACGCCTTCAGGAGCCAGTATATATAATTCCGTTTTATTAAGATATAATCAAGCCGAATTTTGTGAATCAACATAATTCAGAGTGTTTTTTTAGTTTTACCGGCAACCCTTGTTTTACTCTTTTGTTACCAGCCACTGCACTCCTATCATAGTCCCTTGCGTCGCATCTCTTGTACGTTCACAGCAGCTAGGAGCTTTGCTCATAAATCCTGTACCCTCCCAAATACATAAATATTACGGGCAGATAATTAGGGAATTCCCTTGGTCAAACCGTCTCTCCCCACTCGTCAAGGCGTTTCCTGTCAGCAGAGCTATAATTACAGATAACACTTATAAATTAGTAAAATTGCAAGCAGATTATACACCAAGAATAAATAGCTTTAGAATGATTGTAAGAGTTGTAGCGGAAACACCGAATAAAGTTTTTGGTGATAATAACCCGTTTTCAATAGTATCAGCTGTAGGACTACGACTCAGAATTAAATAAACAAAAAATGAAAACATTTAGAATATTTAGACGTTTCATTCTTGTGTTTTTAGCTGTAATAGTTACTTTTTCAGAAAAGTACTCTACTATTGCTTTTGCAGGAATGATTTTGACTATACCATTATTTTACTTTATATTTAAGTATATTAACCGAAATAGTTCACGAGTTGAAGGGGTTGTAATAGACAATTACGAAACTCGTTACGGCCAGGATGTTGTAATTCAATTCGAATTCGATAATATTATCTATGACGTAACCAAAACATATGATTTAGATGACGCACCAATTGTTGGCACACAATTGCCAATGGTTATAGATAAACGTAATGTACATAACAGCGAAGTTGAAACTAATACAAACAAAGAAACGCTTACGCTATCAGTAGTATTTTTAATTGTGTTGATTACTTACATTCTAGCTAGATGCATGCAATAACCTCACACTATTCTAGCCCTCTCTCTTCGCCCTAACTTATAAAAGCATCCCACTTGCGAAAACATTTATTCACTAAATTGCAATCATTATAAGCCTAAAATACAAAATCCACAACCCACAAGAACTAACGCATGTCACATTACAGTCTCAAAACCTATAAAGAAAACCAATCCCATTAAATCAAAAACTAACTGTAATATGAATCCAAAAGTAGACTGGTTTTTTGACAAGTCAACAAAATGGCAAGAAGCCTACCAAGAGTTAAGAGAAATTGCACTTACTTTTGATTTGACAGAAGAGTTAAAATGGGGCTGTCCTTGCTACACAATCGGCAAAAGCAATATTTTTTTGATACACGGTTTTAAAGACTACTGTGCTTTATTATTTATGCAAGGTGCCTTACTGAAAGACACAAAAAATATGCTAATCCAACAAACGGAAAATGTGCAGTCTGCAAGGCAAATTCGTTTTACCAATGTTGAAGAAATTCTGAAAAGTAAATCAACTATAATGGCTTATATTAAAGAAGCTATAGAACTTGACAAAGCAGGACTTAAAGTAGAATTAAAAAAGACTACTGAATTTACAATGCCCGACGAATTTCAATCAGCATTAAACGAAATGTCCGACCTAAAAATAGCATTCGAGAAATTAACACCAGGACGTCAAAGGGGTTATTTATTACATTTTTCTTCTGCCAAACAATCAAAGACAAGAAAAGAAAGAATTGAAAAGTATATTCCAAAAATACTTGACGGAAAAGGGTTAGACGATTAACATCGTAAAATAACGCCCCACCATTGTTCCATTTGTGTCGAAGGGTCAACTGGAACTGCCAAAAATCGTTCTCCCGATCGTTGTTGATTCTAGATGTTATGGAACAAAACGGAAATGCGCTGGATGTATTTAAAAAAGTAAAGTTGTTAATAAAAATAAATGATGAAAGTACATCGAATAATACCTGCTATTTTTATTGTGTGCTACATGTGTAGCTGTAATTCTATTAGGAAGGGGAATTCTCAAACGACTGATAAACCAACTGTTATCAAGTCAGAATACAATGTTTCCCAACAAAAAGATCCAGAAATTAGCCCAGATTCTACATTACTTTCCATTCTTATCTATAACAAGGGTGAGATTGCGCCTGTCCCTTATATGGGGATAGAGATAATCAATTTACAATATGGCTATACTCAAGATGATGGACAATACACTATTATGATACCTAAGGGTGTTTACAAGATACGAGTTCACAATTACAATAAATTCGAAACAAAAAATATTAAGATTGATGGAGGAACAAGAAGTAAAATCATCTTTAATCTAGGAAATAGTATTTGGATTTGTAGATAAACTTGGCGCCTGTACTTTTCACTTGTGACTACATTTGTTTCAGTGTTTCCCACTCTTGATTACAACAAAATATCGTCTACCTCAACCACAATTCTACCACCAGCCCCAACGGGGCCTAATATCACAGCGGTGGGCATAGCCCACCGAAAATCACAAGTTAGTACCCTAGCCCCAACGGGGCGCAATAGCTCATATCGTAGGTATCGCCCACCTATAACTTCCCAAAATCCAGTAATCGTGTTCAGACTAAAAAACACATTAAACTTCTGAAAATAAAACCACTTATCCACAATTTTAATCCCCAAAAACCACACCAAAAATCCTCCCAAACACAAGCCCACAGCATCATACAGCCCACGCAAGCGAACAAATACTAATTTCACCACATTTGTCAGTCTCAAATACCCATCTCAACTTTGTTACACTAAAA
>CAZRPA010000119.1:0-12329 GCA_964601855.1 uncultured Flavipsychrobacter sp.
CTATTTCGTTGTAATAAAGTGATTCGTACGGATGATTGGCTATAACAAATCTTGCTGGTAGCAAAAGCCCTACAACAACCAATGCAATACCTGCCAATTGAACGGGTTTTCGTTTAGATGAAATCAGCACATTCCAACCCAGAGCGGCAATAACCACTATTGGTGGATATACAAACAAGAAATGTCGCCAGCCATCATACAGAGATGAATGCTTGTAAATAGCATAAAATACAGGGAATACTACTGTGAACAGTACCATACCAGTAAAGAGAAAAGTCTTAGGGTTTTTCTTGAAAGTAAGCAACATACCTACTATTCCCAATGCACTACCAGCCAGTACTATAAGCGGTGCTGTGTAGCTGATGTAACGCGGTATGTAGTACCATGGCACCTGATTGCTCAGTATTTTGTTGCCATCATATAGCATGCCAATGTTCACAAAGAAGTTGGACATTACTTTTAATGCCTCAAGGGGTTTGTCTATAATACCTAGATGAGCATATGGCCAAAATAACACTGCTATCAAATAACCGGCTATAGCTACCAAAGTAAACTGTTTGGCTATGCGTGCGTTTATAACGCTCTTAGTGTTCTTGGTGTACACGGCATATACAAATATAAATAGCAGTAAATAGGCTATGAGCAAAAAGCCACCTATACGCACACCCATAGCCCAGCCTATACTGCCTATCAGCCCCACTATGTGTCTGGCACTAGGGCGAGGAAGCGACTGTAGGAACAATAGAATAAAATATATGCCAGCAGTGTAGCCAACAGAAAATGGTATGTCTTTAGGATTGGCAAAATTGTGCCCAAACCAGCTTGGCGATAATATTAAAAATGCCATAGCTACAATGCCAGCGCTCCAGCCACCTAGTAGCTTCGCTAGCTTGCCTGCATATATAATACCTATTGCACCCACAATAGCATTGATGAAGTGCATGGTAGTGTAGTGATCCCAGATGTGGAATGCATTGTACACAAATGCAGTAATGAAGTCGAATATACCACCATAGTACTGTATACCGCTGGTGGCAGTTTGAGCCTCAGTGTCACCATTAAAGAAGTAATTGTAAATACTATTCCCATAGTCGAAATGCCAGTGCTCATCACCCGTAACGGCATAGTTGAAACTAAGCAATGGCATGACAATCATTAGTAAAATGCTGATAATATTAAACGCAGCCCTGCCTCGCACCCTCGATTTAAATTCAGCACTCGCATCAGCTGGCAGCTTAAAAGGCAGCACGAAACTATTGAACAGCCATAACCTGAAAGCAATAGATAAAACACCTATAAGCATTAGTATAGAGTCTTTTATCACATTTACCTTACTTTCGGGCATATTAACCCAAGTTACAGGCATCTCTTTAATCGTTATGTCGTTAAGGTCAGCCTGATAGAGCAATTCTACATCATGAGACCAACCTTTGCTGTGCATATTGCCAAACAAAAAATGCGCTACATCTTTTGGGTATAGTTTAAAGCCGCATTGTGTATCTCTTAGTTGCAGGGTAGTAAACACCTGTACTATACCGTTGAATACGCCACCTATCATTCTGCGGCTTTTCAGCGCCTCTACTTTGCCTTCTTCATGTTTGCGAGAGCCTATGTAAACTGCCCGCTCACCAGCAAACATGTTTTTTTCTTTCCGCTCCCATGCTATCAGGTCGGTAGGTTTGGTAGACATATCGGCATCTAGTGTAAGGATATAATCTCCCTTTGCCAAGCTTACACCTCTCTTCAGCGCACTACCTTTGCCACCATTTGTGGGCATTTTTTCTACAGTTAGTTTGCTTTTGAGAAAGGCGTATTTGTTATCTACAGCCGCAGTAATCTTTTGTACGGTGTCATCCTTGCTGCCATCATCTACTACAATAACCTCATATGCACCTTTCCATTTTTCGTCAAAATCTGCAAGACCCTGCAACATAATTTCTACCCTTGCAGACTCATTGTAACAAGGTATGATCAGCGACAATAAAAAACTACGATTGCCCGTGTTTCCGGCTACTGTAGGTTGGGTAGGCTGGTTAGTCTTCATCTTTAGTTGAAAATTATTTATTCAGATTGCCAATGTACACCCAGTCGCCCTGAATGTTTGTGCAGATATTGTTTTTTATGTTTATTTCTTTTTGTAGATAGGCAGCAATAGGATAAAAATTGAGGTGGAGATCCATAGTAAAATAGTAGTAACGCTGACATGGGGTTACTATTATCAGTTGTTTTTTTGCTACACGCTTCAGCTCATTTATAGCATTGGGCAACTCTCGTAAATGTTCTATAGTATGTGAGCAGGTAACCACATCAAATTCATTGTCTTCAAAGGGCAATTTGTAAATAGTGCCTTTTTTGTAGGCAGCCTTTTTTAGTGTGGGTACATTATCATAAAGGTCACAACCTGTTGTTTGCAGATTGGTATTTTCGCCTATGTAGTTAAGCAGAAAACCTCTTCCACAGCCCACATCTAGCAGATTTTTAGCATCTTTATCTATTGTTTCTACCAGATATTTAATGCTAGGCATGTTCATATCTGTGGGTCTGTCGTATGCCAGACAGTCGAGATTGCGATATATTTCAGAAAACTGATCTTCGGTAAGCGTGTAGGCTATATCTTTAAAATCCATGTACAAGCGCACATTTTTGCCCTTGAACCATATGTGAAAAAACGGATACATAAACCATCTGGCATCTCGTATTGCAGGCGGAAGCCAGTTGTCCATTACATATCGAATGGCATTTGTTATAGAACGGTTCATTGAAGTAATAAATATTTTATGCCATTAGTAGGTAGTAGGCGCTTACAGTATCTAAATTTGCGGTGCTGTAAATGCCTACAATTTTAATGTGTGATTACTATTTTTAAGTCGATTTATAATTTCGCAACACTATTTTCTCAAATCCAATAATCAGATTAGAAATTTTGAATTTTTAGATTGTGTCATTATAAGTTTCAAAAGTAATTAAAGTTGCTAAATTTACAGCCGTATATAATGCTAAATACCGCTTAATGGATCTGAAAGAATTAGAAGCCGGAGTAAACCCTGAAGTACACTGGTATTACCAGAGCAAAATATTGCCCCTTATTAGTTACACACGCAAGCTGCTCGCCAATGGTGTGCCGCTCACAATAGTAGATGTAGGTTCAGGCTCAGGCTTTTTTGCTATAAGTCTGGAGAAAGAATTCCGTGATAAAATAAAAAAAGTGTACTTGGTAGATATCAACTACACTTCCGAGGAAATAGCTGATACAAAAAATGATAAAATTCAGAAAACCCTACGCATACCTGATGAAATAGAAAATGGGCTGGTAATATTAATGGATGTATTAGAGCATCTGGAAGATGACCTGAAAATGCTACAAGACATAAAAGCAGCTAGCAAAGGCAATAACAATCATTTTTTTATCACAGTTCCTGCTTTTTACTCCCTATGGAGTGGACACGATGTGTACCTAGGACACTACAGAAGATATAAGATTGACACACTCAACAAAGTACTCAATGAAGCAAAATACAACATTGAAAATACTTACTACCTATATGGTAGTTTGTTTCCGATGGTGTGGACTGTAAGGAAAATGCAAAATATGCTGAAACAAAAAGAAGCAACTTCTAACATGAAACCTTTTAGTCCATTGCTAAATAAGGTGCTATTAGGCATTACTTCATTAGATATGAAACTGGCTACAGCCAATAAAGTATTTGGTGTGTCATGCGTATCGCAGGGTAGGGTATAGTGCGGTTAGTTTATGCTATTAGTAGGTTTTTATAAGCTTTCAAGTATGGTTAGTGAGTAATGTTACTCGCATGCTCTTTACAATACATTTAATATATATTGAAGTGCATTGAAGCTTAATAGTTAAACAATTATAGGTGAAATATTAAGTGTAGCAAACAACAAAAACAAACCTAATGTAAAACCAAGTACCAACCCCAACACGGCAAGGTATTTTCTTTTTTTGTAACGCTTAAGCCCTTTTATACCCAATATTATGGCAGGAATTGACAAAAGAAAATATATCCCAAACACACCACTAAGTAGAGTAGACATCCAACCAGCTATGCCAATTATAACAGAGGTTCCAGCTTGCCAGTTTTCTTCTTTGGCTCGTTTAGGTTTAGATTTAGTAGGTATTTTAGCAGTTGTATCCTGAATATTGAAGTTTAGTTTTGCTGAATTAGAAATACTGTTGTGCCAATTGTTCTCTGGAAGATACTGATGTGTTGTACTAACTTTTAGCGGTGCAGAAACAACATATCCGCCGTATGTATAAACACTGAAAAATAGACAAACTAATATTATAGAAAAAGCAGTGTATAATTTTGACATGGACTTATAAACTGGGCTATATTGAGTTATAGGAATTTTCTAAATTGCATACATGCTTTTAAACTTGTATGCAAACTATCAAGGGGACAAAGCTAATGTGCATTTTTGAAAAAGAAAGAAGGAAGTAGTAATTGTGGTTCATTTTCGTTAAAATTATGTCCTGTATTGTACTTATATGATTATGTTATTGGTATGAATGTGTGAAAATATTATGTAATTAATCGGTAAAAATGATAATTGTCACTTATTATCATTGCAGATTTCGGTAATTTTACGCAAAACTATTTTATGAAACTTATTATAGGTATAGCAGAAGAGCATGCAGTAGAAATTTGTAAAATTTTGAATGTTTTGCTGGCGGACGAATTTAATTTGTATGCCCGTACACGCAACTGTCATTGGAATGTTACTGGTCCTGCTTTTTCAGTTTTACACAAATTTTTTGAGGGTCAATATGAAGAGATAGCAGGCATGCTTGATGAAGTTGCTGAACGAGTGAGAACACTTGGTGGCATGGCTGCCGGCAATTTAACCACCATAACCAGCAATACCAGACTCGCAGAAGCAAAAGACGAACCAGGTGCAATGAAAATGGTTTTGTCATTACTCAATGACCACGAAACTATAATAAGGGCCGTAAGAGAAGATATTGGTAAAGTACAGGATACATACAAAGATGCTGGCACTGCTGATTTCTTGACAGGAGTGCTAAAAGCGCACGAAAAGATGGCATGGATGCTCAGGGCTCATCTTTAGTTGATAAGTGATGCAGACAGAAAATTGATCTTTGTTCAATTTACAGTTTTATAATAATCTCAATTAATAGTCTGTATGGTTGTTTGTTGTACAACAAACAACCATACAGACTATTGCTAAATAAAATAGAAATACATGCAACTAAGAAGACGTAATAGAATACTACGCCAAACGCCCGCTATAAGAGCAATGGTAGCAGAAACAATACTAAGACCTTCAGATTTTATTGCGCCATTGTTTATTATAGAAGGTCAGGGGATACAAGAAGAAATATCATCTATGAAAGGGTATTTCAGAATGTCTGTAGACCTGACAATAGCAGAGGTGAAATTGTTATGGTCGCTTGGTATACGTAGTGTATTGCTGTTTATAAAGTGCAAAGATGAACTAAAGGACAACAAAGGCACTGAAGCACTAAACCCCGATGGGCTAATGCAAAGAGCCATAAGAGCCATAAAAGCTGCATGCCCCGATATGGTAGTGATGACAGATGTTGCACTCGATCCTTTTTCAACTTATGGACATGATGGTATTGTGGCAGATGGTGAGATAGTAAATGATCCTACAGTGTCAGTACTGGCTAAGATGAGTGTGAGCCATGCTGCGGCAGGTGCAGACATAATAGCCCCTAGTGATATGATGGATGGAAGAATAGGAGCCATTCGCGAAGCACTGGAGCAGGAAGGATACAACAAAACAGGTATAATGGCTTACAGTGCCAAATATGCATCTTGTTTTTATGGTCCATTTCGCGACGCGCTGGACAGTGCTCCAGGTTTTGGTGATAAAAAAACCTATCAGATGGACTATGCCAACCGTATAGAGGCAGTAAAAGAAACCTTGATGGATGTGGAAGAAGGTGCAGATATTGTAATGGTGAAACCTGCTATGGCATACCTAGACATAATAAGAGAGATAAAAGATAGGGTAGATGTGCCAGTAAGTGCTTACCATGTAAGTGGTGAATATGCTATGATAAAAGCTGCTGCCCAAATGGGTTGGCTCGACGAAAACAAGGCGATTATAGAATCGCTAACAGGTATCAAACGTGCCGGTGCCAGCCTAATAGCTACTTACTTTGCCAAGGATGCTGCTAGGTTGATAAATGGTTAGTTAACTATAATGGGTAGTATATTTTATTGGTTATTATAATTAGTTTCAGCAGCAGCAAGTTTGATTTTTTCTTATCAAACTTGCTGCTGCTTGTTTTACTGAAATTGTCACCCTAAGAACGTGATTTTCATTCATTGTATCATTTCAGTATCCATTATTCGCACGTTGTTACCGAAATAGTTTTTACTTTTAGCAATAACAAAAAGTAAACTGAATGAAGGCATACACAATTTGTACCACTCTATTATTGACAGGCATTATGGCGCATGCGCAAAAATCAGCATTCAAGGGACAATACCCCGCTTCGCTGAAAACTTCCCAATCTGATGTGTACTTTGGCACCAAGGTAAATGATCCTTACAGATGGCTGGAAGATGATATGTCGGCTGAAACTAAAAAATGGGTTGTTGCTCAAAATGAAGTTACCTCTGACTATTTATCTAAAATTCCATTCAGAGATGCCATCAAGAAAAGACTAAAAGAATTGTGGAACTATGAGAAATACAGTGCTCCCTTCAAAGAAGGAGGCTACACTTATTTCTACAAAAATGATGGTTTGCAAAACCAAAGCGTTCTGTATCGCCAAAAGGGAAATGAAACACCAGTAGTTTTTCTGGACCCCAACAAATTCTCGAGTGATGGAACCAGCTCTTTGCAAGGTATTAGTTTTACTAAAGATGGTTCGCTGGCAGCTTATCAGGTAAGCGAGGGTGGGTCTGACTGGCGCAAGGTTATAGTAATAGATACTAAAACTGGCAAAAAAGTAGATGATACACTGATGGATGTGAAATTTAGCGGCACATCTTGGTTCAAAAACGAAGGTTTTTATTATAGTAGTTACGACAAGCCTAAGGGTAGCCAACTATCTGAAAAAACACAGATACACAAACTGTATTATCACAAACTAGGTACACCACAGAGCAGTGATAAACTAATATTTGGTGGTGAAGAAACGCCACGCCGATATATTGGTGGTGGTGTAACAGAAGATGAAAACTTCCTGATAATATCCGCTGCTAATGCTACCTACGGCAACGAATTGTATATAAAAGATCTTACGGTACCCGGTTCGGCTATTATGCCTGTTGTTACAGGTTTTGATAATGAGCAAGACGTTGTATATGCCGAAAATAGAAAGTTGTACATACTCACTAATCAGGGCGCACCTAACAGGAAACTAGTAGTGACAGATGCTGGAAGTCCAGGAAAAGAATACTGGAAAACTATTATACCAGAATCAAAATTTCCTTTAAGTGTTTCTACTTGTGGTCACAAGATATTTGGTCAGTATCTCGAAGATGCGGTATCAAAGGTGTATCAGTATGATATGGACGGTAATAAGGAAAGAGAAATAGAATTACCCGGATTAGGCACTGCTGGTGGTTTTAGTGGTAAAATGGATGAAACCGAGACTTATTACACTTTTGCTTCGTATGTGTACCCGTCTACCATATTCAAATATGACCTAAAAGCAGGCAAAACTGATTTATACAAATCATCGGGCGTTAAGTTCGACCCTAAGCAGTACGAAAGCAAACAAGTTTTTTATGTGCCTGCTGATGGTGAAACAATACCTATGATTATCACCTACAAAAAAGGCCTGAAGCTGAATGGCGAAAACCCTGTGTTGTTGTATGGTTACGGAGGGTTTAATGTGAGCCTTACACCGTCATTTAGTGTCAGCAACTTAGTGTTTATGGAGAACGGCGGTGTATATGCCGTAGCCAACATAAGAGGTGGCGGAGAGTATGGCGATAAGTGGCATGATGCAGGCACCAAATTGGCAAAACAAAATGTGTTTAATGATTTTATAGGTGCAGCAGAATACCTGATCAAAGAGAAATACACATCAAGCAATTATTTGGCTATAGCTGGTGGCTCTAATGGTGGGCTACTGGTGGGTGCATGTATGACACAGCGTCCTGATCTGTTTAAAGTATGTTTTCCTGCTGTGGGTGTAATGGATATGTTGCGCTATCACAAGTTCACAGCTGGTGCTGGTTGGTCATATGATTATGGTACTGCTGAGGATAATGATGAAATGTTTAAATACCTGCTCGGTTATTCTCCTGTACACAATGTGAAGAAAAAATGTTACCCTGCTACCATGGTCACCACCGGCGATCATGACGATAGGGTAGTACCTGCACACTCTTTCAAGTTTGCAGCAGCATTGCAAGACGGTCAATCTTGTACCAATCCTACACTGATTAGAATAGAAACAAAAGCAGGTCACGGTGCTGGTAAACCTACAGATATGATCATAGCAGAACAAGCCGACAAATGGTCTTTCTTGTTTTGGAATATGGGTCTAGGATATAAATAATAGAACTGCATTCTTAAAGTACAATTTCTCAATCCTCATTTTACTCGGGTTTTTTAGAGTAAAATGAGGATTTTTTTACTACTTCATTATTCTGAGTTTTTTTTCATGCTTTTTGTAACAAATAAGCATACATCAACGACATACCTACATAGCAACCAAAAACATACACATAATGTTACAAATCTCCAATCTCTCAAAAACCTATCCCAATGGTGTGCAAGCACTGAAGGATGTAACTTTAAACATTTCTAACGGCATGTTTGGGCTACTGGGCCCTAATGGTGCAGGTAAGTCGAGCCTTATGCGCACCATTGCTACGCTGCAAGATGCAGATAGTGGCACAATCGTTTTTGATGGTATAGATGTGCTTACTCAAAAGCAAGAACTGAGAAAAACACTAGGTTATCTACCCCAAGAGTTTGGCGTATACCCCAAGGTATCGGCAGAAGAAATGCTGCATTATATAGCTAGGCTAAAAGGAATATCAAACGATAAAGAGCGTAAAGAACTGGTAAAAGCATTGCTGGAGCAAGTGAATCTTTACAACCACCGTAATAAATATCTAGGGGGATATTCGGGCGGCATGAAGCAGCGATTTGGTATCGCACAGGCTCTCATAGGCAACCCCAAACTTATAATTGTAGACGAACCCACAGCAGGCCTAGACCCCGCTGAGCGGCTGAGATTCAACAATCTGCTTAGCGAAATAGGGGAGAATATTGTAGTGATACTATCTACACACATAGTAGATGATGTGAACGAACTATGCAATGACACCGCCATTATAGCCAGTGGCAGGGTAGTGCAAAGAGGAAACCCAGAAGACCTACTCAATGGGTTTAAGGATAAGATATGGAGCAAACGAGTAGCAAAAGATGAAGTAGCACGTTACCAAAGTGAGTATAAGCTAGTATTGTCCAAGCTATCAGGCGGCAAAATGGTAGTACATATTTATAGCGATACCGACCCCGGAAACGGATTCGTGGCAGAAAAAGCTACTCTTGAAGATATTTACTTTGCTAATATTTCCTAAACCTCAAAAACGAAAATAATGTTTAGTTCCATTTTCTCTTTCGAGGTCAGGCGATTGTTTCGTGCTCCCTCTACTTATATATACTTTCTTGTTCTTGTATCAGTTACCTATTTGCTTGCATTATTGTCGGCTGGGGTGTTTCCTGAAGCTAAATTTAGTTTTGGTGGCGAAAAAATCTATGCCAATTCACCATTGGTAATTGATGCCTTTTTCGGCACCATCAATCAGTATGTTGGGCTTATAATACTAGTGGCAATAGTGGGTAATGCAGTACTTAAAGATTTTAAGTACAACACCTATTCCATGATTTTCACTACACCTATTAGCAGGTTCCATTATTTGGCAGGTCGTTTTTCTGCTTCTATGTTCATTACCTTACTCATTCTCACTGGTCCTGCTTTTGGTATGATGCTAGGTTACGCCATGCCATTTGTAAACCCCGATAGGATAGGTGCATTTATGCTTATGCCCTATATACAAACCTATTGGCAAACAATAATACCTAATGCGCTGATATGTGGTTCCATTTTCTTTTCGGTGAGTCTTATATCACGCGATATTTTTGTGATTTGGCTGTCATTAATCATATTTTTTGTTGCAAATGGTGTAGCCAATTCTATTTTTAGCTCGCTAGATCAACAAACTTTATCTGCGTTAGCCGATCCATTGGGAGGTTTTGCAAAAAGAACCATTACCAAATATTGGAGTACCTATGAGAAAAACAACAGAACAATTTCGTTGACTGGTTTGTTTTTGTACAACAGATTGTTGTGGATGGCTATTGCTTCAGGTATATGGGCACTGGGATATTCTTATTTTTCTTTTTCTTCTAGCGTACGCCGCATATCATTCGGTAAACCCAAAGTGGCAGAGAGTAGCAAAATAAATTTTGTTCCTATCCATTTCCGCAAAGATTTTTTACCTGTAGTACACCCAATTTATACTACCTCTGCCATGCTTCGCAACTTATGGGGGCTTTCATTAAACGAGTGCAAGACCTTGCTGCGCAATGTGTATTTCCGTATCATACTATTGTTTGGCATGTTGTTTCTTTTTCTGGTATCTACACAAATTGGCAAGATATACGAAACCACCACCTATCCTGTTACTTATGTGGTTATTGAAAGTTTTAGTGGCACATTTAGCTTGTTTATAGTCATACTCACCATATTATTTGGTGGAGAGTCAGTGTGGAGAGAGCGGGAGTTTAGAATGAGCAATATAGTAGATGCGCTGCCAGTACCCAATTGGGTGTTTTACATATCCAAACTAACTGGCTTGTTTTTCATGCAGGTTATATTGGTGAGCATTGTTCTTGTTTGTGGTGTATTGGTGCAACTATCAAAGGGATATACCAATATTGAACTGGGTCTATACCTGCGATATATTTATGGTTACGGACTCATTGATTTCTGGTTGCTGGCAGTACTTTCCGTTTTTGTACAGACACTGGTACGAAACAAGTTTGTAGGTTATTTCATAGTTGCTTTGTTCTACCTCTGGAATAGCATATTTGCGGGTATTGTACTAAAACATAATTTCCTCATTTTCTCCTCTGACCCCGGTGTTGTTTATTCAGATATGAATGGTTTCGGACACCTTACTTATGGGTTTATTATGTATAAGCTCTATTGGGTCGCACTGTGTATAGGTATAGCTGCTACTACCAGTTTGTTATGGGCAAGAGGCACAGAGAAAAGTATGAAAATGAGGCTCAGGGATGCTTTGAATAACGAAAACAAGAAATCGTGGGTAGTTGTAGTTGCATCTCTGTTGGTTTTTGTAGGAATGGGTGGATATATATACTATAATACGCATGTGCTCAACGATTACACCACCAGCGAGCAACAGCTGAAAGAGCTGATAGCCTTTGAGAAAAAATACGGAAAGTATAAAACTATACCTCAGCCCAAAATTTCAGATGTGCGATTGCAGGTTGACCTTTATCCTGCTTCAAGAGGGTTGCATGCTTCTGGTACTTATGTGCTGCAAAACAAAACAAATGTTGCTATTGATTCCATACATATAATGTTGCCAGAAAGTGTGAAAATCAATAGTATGTCTATCGCTGGCCAATCAGTATTGCAATACAACGATAGTAGTGTAGCATACCGTATTTACAAGCTTTCACAGCCGTTGTTGCCGGGTAGCAAAGTTACATTAAGCTTCGACCTATCGGTAGTATCAAAAGGGTTTGAGCATAATTTTTCTGGTCTCAGCACCCCATCTTACAACGGTACATTCGTAAATAACCAGTCTTTTTTGCCATCGATTGGTTACAATCCAGAATATGAAGTATCAGACAATAGCGATAGGAAAAAATATGGCATGCCTTACAGAGCTACATCCAATTCCATTAATGATTCAGTAGGGAAATTGCGTAATCTATTTGTGCACGATGCCGACTTTATAAACTTCGAAGCAATTGTAAGTACCGAACCCGACCAAATAGCGCTGGCACCCGGATACCTACAACGCGAGTGGACAGAAAAAGGACGTAAATACTATCATTACAAAATGGACAGTAAAATATTGAATTTCTATTCTTTCCTATCGGCTAAGTACAAGGTGAAAAAAGAAAAGTGGAATGATGTAAATCTGGAAATATACTATCATCCTGGTCATGAATACAACCTGAACAGAATGATGAATGGTATCAAAAAATCACTGGCTTATTACGAAAAAGTATTTTCGCCATATCAGCACAAGCAGGTTCGTATATTAGAGTTTCCTCGTTATGCCACCTTTGCACAGTCCTTCCCCAATACT
>CAZRPA010000120.1:0-12315 GCA_964601855.1 uncultured Flavipsychrobacter sp.
CTATATTCTCCATAGGGCCGTTGCTGTTGGTGATTATACATGTAATAGGTATCTTTTACCAGAAAAAAGAAGCGGCTAATGAATTGGTGTTTGACCGCATAGCACAGATAATAGGCCCATCGAGCACTGACCAGCTAAAAAGTATATTAGACAACCTCGACAATACCAACAACAGCACTGTTTTTGGTATAATAGGTATACTGGTGTTTATATATAGCTCCACCAGCATTTTTACAGAAATGCAAAGCTCCATCAACTATTTGTGGTCTGTAAAAGCAATGCCTAAAAGAGGCTGGCTCAAGCATATTACAGACCGGCTATTGTCATTTTTGCTTATTATAGGCGCAGGCATTCTACTCATTGCATCTCTTGTGCTGAATGTAATTGTAGATACCATAACCGGACAAATAGAGCGATTTCACTATTTGGAGCAGTATCTGGGTGGTCTCAATTTTGTGATTATTGCTGCCATCAATACCGGTGTACTTTTTGTAATAGTTACGTTTTTGTTTGGTGTTATTTTCAAGGTGCTACCAGATGCTACTATACATTGGAAAGATGTGACAGTGGGAGCTGCATTTACCGGGTTTCTGTTCATTATAGGCAAGTTTCTTATCACTTGGTATCTCACTAGCTCCAAACTTATTACTGCTTATGGCGCAGCTGCATCGCTCATCATACTGCTATCGTGGATCTATTATTCTGCCCTCATCGTTTATTTTGGGGCGGAGTTCACGGATGTCTATGCCCGTAAATGTGGCAGAGGGGTCAAAGTAAAGAAAAATGCAGTTTTTGTGCTGAAGCGAGATGCCAAAGAATTGCCTAGCCTTAAGACACACGTGGCAGAAGATTTGGGATAATCGTTTACAGTTTATATCACAGAAGAGGGGTGCTACAAAATTTGCAGCACCCCTCTTTTTACTTTATGACTTACTTAAGTCAGCGTATTATTTAGCTGCTTTGGTTTTAAATTTCTGTATTGCATTGCGTGTAAAATCACTCAATACTAATTGACCACTTATAGCAGCACGCTCAGACAATAATACATCCCAGTTTTCTGTGCCATGCCACAATACTTTTTTCAGTTGTGCCATTGCTTGTGGGCTGCTTTGTGCAAGTCTTTCTGCCAGGCTAGTTACAGCGTCGTCTAGTTCTAGTTTGGTGCTGTGTATTTCAGAGTACAAACCATGACGTTTTGCCCACTCTGCAGAGCGCCAGCCAGTAGCATCTATAGCTAATTGCGACAGGCCCGATACACCAATTTTGCGTTCTACTGCCGGACCTACCACAAATGGGCCTATACCTACAGCCAGCTCGCTTAATTTTACTGAAGCTACATCTGATGCGATAGCATAATCGGTAGCAGCTATTATACCTACACCACCACCTACGGCCTTGCCTTGCACACGACCTATAATGAGTTTGTGGCATTTACGCATAGCGTTTATTACATGAGCAAAGCCACTGAAGAATTTTTTACCTTCTGCTTCATTGGTTATTGCCATCAGCTCATCGAATGATGCACCAGAGCAGAAAGTACTATCACCTGCACTGCGCAGTATCATTACCTTTACTCTACTATCTATACCTATATCATTAATTGTTTTGGCAAGGTCTGCCAGTATAGCTGCTGGTAATGCATTGCTTGATGGGTGAAAAAATTCAATCGTAGCAATTCCGTGTTCTATTTCGTGATTCACATATCCCTCACTGTGACGCATAGACAGTATGTTTTTTTCGATGATAAAATATTTTTTGTTGCAAGACGATAATTCATTTGTTAACCAAGTGTAGTTATCAATATTGCTATGAGTTCAAATATAGAAAGAAAATCCAAAAAAGTTTCTTAAAGTGAAGGGAATACAAATGCAAATCTATCAGCTTTGTCTTTAATACAATAGCTAAAGCAATGAATCATTGACTTTCGCGACTAATTACAAGCGATTTGTTTTATTGTTTTTTTGAGGACTACAATAACAAAATAGACAAGCCATAATCTGCGCACAATATAAGCACACAGCTAACAATAACAGATGTTGTAGATGCCCTGCCAATTTCCAGCGCACCACCTTCTACATAGTAACCGTAATAAGATGGTATGATAGATATGATAAGCGAAAAAACGAATGCTTTGACCATTGCGAAAAACAGGTTATAGGGCAAAAAACCCATAGTCAGTCCCTGAAAAAACTGTTGTTCGTTGAGGATATTAGAAAACATGCCGGCTATGTAACCACCCCATATACTCACCGCTATAGAAACTATAATGAGTGATGGCACCATAATCATTGCTGCCACAATCTTGGGGAGTACCAGATAAGTTTTGGTATTGATGCCCATTATTTCCAGCGCATCTATTTGTTCACTCACCCTCATATTGCCTAGTTCAGATGCTATTTTAGAACCCACCACTCCTGCCAGCACTATGCAAATAACTGTAGGAGACAATTCCAGAATAGTGGAATCGCGAACAATAGATGCGATAACGGTTTTGGGTATCCATGAGCTGACAAGCTGGTAAGATGTCTGTATGGTCAGCACCATACCCAAAAACATAGAAATTATAAGCACAATGGGTAGCGATCTGATACCTATATCATTGCACTGAGCCATAAACTCAATCCAGTATACGCGGGCGTTTTCGGGTCGGCGAAAGCCACCTTTTACCATTAATACTATCTTGCCTAGGTGCCCGAAGAATGTTTTCATTGCCTTGCAAAAGTAGGGAAAACTAAGCAGCAAAAATCCCGTACGGAGAACCGTACGGGATTGGAGGATATGTTATTGCTAGGCTACCGTTTCCGGCAGTAGCATTACGCTAGTTTTTTCAGTTCTTCTACACGTGCTTCGTTATCTACTTCGTCGCTCAGTTTGTCAGACTTGTCAAGGTCTACCAATACTGGTGCAGCCACGAATATAGATGAATAAGTACCTGTTACAACACCTATCAGCATTGCAAATGCAAAACCACGGGTAGCCTCACCACCGAATATGAACAGGATAAGTACCGTTACAAATACCGTGAATGATGTCATTATTGTACGACTCAGCGTATCATTTATCGCACTATTGATAACTTCTGCTTTATCGCCATTAGGTGTTTTTCTAAAGTATTCACGAATACGGTCGAACACGATAACGGTATCATTCATAGAGAAACCAATTACTGTAAGAACGGCTGCAATAAAGTGCTGATCTATTTCGAGTGCAAAAGGCACGATACCACGCATGTAAGAGAATACTGCCAGTGTTACGGCTACGTCATGCAGCAAAGAAAGGATAGTACCCAGAGAATACTGCCATTTGCGGAAACGTAACAATATGTACAAGAAGATAGCAATCAGCGAAATGATAGTTGCTTTTACAGCACCCGCTTTCAGGTCATCAGATATTGTAGGTAATACTGTTTGAGAACTCTGTATGTACTTGCTCTTAAACTCTTCTTCTGAGGTAGTAGCAGGTATCAGGTTTTCTTTGACCATTCCCTCATGCAGTTTCTTAAACACCTCACGCTCTACACCCTGACCAGGCTTAGTGATAAGGTAAGAAGTAGTGATGTTAAGGCTGTTGTTAGTACCTATGGTTTTCACAATAGGGAATTCGTTGCCCAGATAAGTATGCAGTTTTTCACGAACTGTTTCTGTAGACAATTTCTGATCAAACTTGATAGTATAGCTACGTCCACCTCTGAACTCCACACCATAGTCGAAACCATGGAACAAGGTGCTAACACCCAGCAGGAACATAGAAAGAGATATGATGTAAGTGTACTTACGCATACCTACGAAGTTGATGTGTGCCTTGCGGAAAATAGTTTTAGAAAGACCTGTAAAATAGTTGAAGTGACGCTCGCGCTTAGCATAGATGTCTGTGATAAGACGAGATACAAGGATACCGCAGAACAATGACAACAGGATACCTAATATCTGTGTAGTAGCAAAACCACGCACAGGACCTAGACCAAATATGAACAGGATGATAGCTGTGATAAGCGTAGTAACGTGACCATCGAGTACAGGTGCATAAGAACGTTTGTAACCATCTGTTACTGCCTGAGCATACGACTTGCCACCGGCAAGTTCTTCTTTTATACGCTCAAAGATGATAACGTTGGTATCTACCGCCATACCTACTGTAAGTACCAGACCGGCAATACCAGCCATAGTAAGTGTAGCGTGTAGTGCAGACAACACACCCACTGTGAATACAAGGTTGAGTATCAGAGATATATTAGCTACTATACCACCAGTGTTGTAGTAAACTAGCATCAGTACAAATATCACTATAAATGATAGCAACAATGAGAACATACCTTTGTCAATATTCTCTACACCCAGAGTAGGACCTACTACTTGCTCCTGTACAATGTGTGCAGGTGCAGGCAGTTTACCAGACTTAAGGATGTTGGCCAAATCTTGAGCTTCTTCGGTGGTGAAAGAACCAGATATTTCTGTGTTGCCACTAGCAATTTCATTATCTACACGTGGGCAAGAATAAACTTTGTCGTCCAATACTACTGCAACATATTTACCAACGTTGCGACCAGTCATATCTTTCCAGATACGAGCACCAGTCATGTCCATTTCCATACTTACGTTTGGCTGACCAGTCATAGGGCTATAATCGGCACGTGAGTTGGTGACATGGTCACCCTCCAGACGGGCGCCACCACCTGGTGCCAGTTTGATAGCATATAAAGGCAATATTGCATTAGCTTCTTTGCTTTTGCTATTAGCAGCTCCGTATACAAACTTGATATTTGAAGGGAACTTGTTTTTCAACACATCTAAAGACAAGTATCTGTTCACCTTAGCAGTATCTTTTTTAGCTACATAACCTACTACAGGGCTAGCGAAGTAACCTTCTTCCACCGTACCATTTGGCATGATAAGCGCACTCAATGGATTTTCTTTAGCTGCTTTATCTTGTTGAGATTTAGCAGTGTCGGTAGTGCTTGATGTTTTACCACCCGCCAGTACATTGGCTATACTATTGGTGTCGCTTACGGCAGTTGCAGAATCAGTAACTGCAGTTGCAGAATCAGTACTTGCTGTAGCTGTATCTTCTTTAACACCAGACAGGTAATTGTACAGTGGTTTGTTAGCAGCACCTATCATCGGTCCTATCTCTTGGTTAGAGTAAGTTTCGAAGAACTGTAGCTTAGCTGTAGCCTGTAGGTAAGAACGTACACGCTCAGGGTTTTGTACACCTGCCAATTCTACTGTGATGATACCTTTGTTTTCATCAAGGTTGACATTGGGGTTAGCCACACCAAATTTGTCGATACGCGTCTGGAGTACTTTGTGTGTACGGTTGATCGCTTCTTTCGATTCTTTGTTAAGCTTGGCTATTACATCTTTGTTAGATGAACTGAGCGTAATGTCTTTTTCAGAAGGCTTTGTGAACAAATAAGCCAGATTGACACCGGGATTTTGTTTTTCAAAGATTTCGCCGAAGAGCGTAATAAAGTTTGCATCGCTGTTAGCTTTTGCATTGTTTGCGTCAGCAATAGCTTTGTTCATTGCCGCATCGCGAGGGTTGTTAGACATTGAGCGCACCAACTCATCGAGGCTTACCTCAAGAGTTACGTTCATACCACCCTGAAGGTCGAGACCCAGGTTGAGCTCTTCAGCCTTAGCAGCCTGATACGTGTACTCTTTCAGCAATGGAACACTGAAAATTGTCTCACCCTGCATACTATCTGAGATAGACGAGTAGTACTTGTCTGTTAGCTTATCCAGATTGGTGCCTGTAGCAGATGGATCTTCAGCCAACGCCGAGCGTCTGGCTTGTGCCCGCATCTTTTTCTCCTCGTTTCTCACAATGAACGTTAAAGAGAGCTGGTACAGCGAAATGAGTATGAGCATTGCTGTAAAAAACTTCACTAACCCTTTTAAATGCATAGGTTTTTATTGAAAATATATATGTAAAAATCAAACAATCCCGACGGGATATAGGTTACCCTATTCCCGCAAGGGGTGCAAAGATATGATTTAATATAAAAAAATAAAGCCCTATCCAAATTTTCGGGAAATTTTCGTTAAAAATAATTTTCAGACGCTTACATATTGCAAATAAAAAGCAGAAAACCTAGCTGTTTTGGCACTTTATAGTAAGAAATACCCTTGTAAATGGCGATATACAAAAAACCCAAAGGGGATGAATAATGATAAACCCTTAATTTTGTTATTGTATGTCGACCCGGATTGTGCGAAAAATACTTGTGGTTATAGGATTGTTTGCAACAACGCTCCCTTTGTTTTTCTGCAACGCCCCTACTGAAAGTAGTAATACCATCTCTGACAATCCATCATCTCCATGGCTGAATGTATATGACACGGCTGCACACTATGTGGGAATGGACGTGTGCCGCGGCTGCCACCCAGGTGTGTACGAAACCTATATGCAAACCGGTATGGGTCAATCATTTGCCCCTGCTACCCGTGAGAAATCGGCGGCGGACTTTAGTCCGGCACATGCAATAGTATATGATACCGCACTAGACTACTACTACCGCCCATACTGGGCGGGTGATGCCTTTTATATAATGGAGTACAGGCTGAGTGGTAAAGATACCGTGCACCTGCTGCGCCAGAAGGTAGACTATGTAGTGGGCTCGGGGCAGCACACTAATTCGCATATCTTCAATGTAAACGGGTACCTGCATCAGGCACCTATCACTTTCTATACCCAAAAGGGCAAGTGGGATATGGCTCCGGGTTTTGAGCAGGGCTCTAATAGCCGCTTCAAGCGGATGATACAACTAGAGTGTATGACCTGCCACAACGGCTTGCCAGACTTTGCTAGCAATAGCGAAAACAAATACCATAACATAAAAGCTGGTATAGACTGCGAGCGATGCCACGGACCGGGAAGTATACACGTGCTGGCGAGACAAACCAGCAAACCGGTAGATACATCGAAAGTACCAGACTATACTATAGTGAACCCCCGTCGCCTGACTACCGAGCTGCAAAACAATGTGTGTCAGCGATGCCACCTGCAGGGCATATCTGTACTTAATGATGGGAAAACGTTTTACGACTTCAGGCCGGGAATGAGGCTATCGGAGGTGATGAATGTGTTTATGCCGGAGTATGAAGGCGCACAAGACAAAATGATAATGGCATCGCATGTGGAGCGCATGAAAAAAAGTGACTGTTATGTGCAGTCGGGTAAGATGAGCTGCATCACCTGCCACAAACCCCATGTGAGTGTAAAATACACGCCCCGCACCCAATACCTGACTGCCTGCCAGGGATGCCATAGTAATAGCGGACAAAAACTGTGCACTGAGCAACAAAGCCTGCGCACTGCCAAAAATGATGACTGCGTAACCTGCCACATGCCCCGCAATGGTAGTATAGATATACCCCATGTGGCTGTAACCGACCACTACATACGTCGCAGACCGATAGCACCTGCTGAGGCACAGAAGATAACTGCCTTTCTGGGGATGAAGTGCTACAACAACGACAAACCTGATGCCATAACTAAGGCAAGGGGATTTATGGAATTTTATGAGCGGTATGCGCAATCGAAAGGGCTGATAGACTCTGCACTGGTGTATCTGGGCAAACAGGCAGATGTGGAAGCTAAACAAAAACAAAACCGTGACTATATAAGAGCCTACTACCTACTGAACAACTATGAGCAGGTGAAAACCTATGCTGCCCCACTGCAACCTAATGCCATAACAGATGCCTGGACTGCCTACCGAATAGGAGAGGCATACTACCAAACTGGCGATGCTGTAGCAGCGCTGCCGTGGTATAAACGAGCCACAGATGTATGGAAATACGCGCTGGACTTTAACAACAAATATGGCACCTGCCTGCTGGCACTGAATAAACTACCTGAAGCAAAACAGGTATTTGAGTTTGTGCTGAGCCAAAACCCGAACCATACAAGTGCTAACACCAACCTAGGGTATATATACATGCAACAGGGCAACAGCACTATGGCATATGACTATATGATGAAGGCCAAGGGCACTGACCCAGACTATGAGCAAAACCTGATAAACCTAGCGGTATGGCACTATAGCAGCAAACAGTATGACAAAGCCAAAAAACAACTGGAACACCTGCTGCTAAAACACCCTAGCAATGAAAAGGCACGTGCTATGCTGCTGGACCTGGAAGGGATGTAACGCCCACTAAAACTAAAAATTGGCACTGCAGTGTTGCTGCAATGCCAATGTTAGTATTACTGAAAGAGTAGGGAAATGAACTACTTAATAACTCCTAACTCTTTACCCACTTTTATAAATGATTCGATGGCTTTGTCGAGGTGATGCCTGTCGTGGCCAGCGGAGATTTGTACTCTGATGCGTGCTTGACCTTTTGGTACTACGGGGTAGAAGAAACCTACAACATATATACCTTCTTCGAGCATACGAGCTGCAAACTTTTGCGCAACTACTGCATCGTAAAGCATTAATGGCGAAATGGCATGTGAGCCGGGCTTGATATCGAAACCAGCTTCGGTCATTCTGCTGCGGAAATAGAGTGTATTTTCTTCCAGCTTGTCGCGGAGGGCGGTAGTTTCGCTGAGCATATCGAGAACAGCTATTGTAGCGCCGACGATAGATGGTGCTAGAGAATTGGAGAAGAGGTATGGACGGCTACGCTGACGGAGCATGTCTATGATTTCTTTTTTGCCGCTGGTAAAACCACCCAATGCGCCACCAAGAGCCTTGCCCATAGTGCCTGTAATGATGTCTATGCGACCCAAAACACCGCACAACTCGTGTACGCCCCTGCCGGTAGCACCCATAAAGCCAGATGAGTGACATTCGTCTATCATCACCAGCGCATCGTATTTGTCGGCGAGGTCGCAGATTTTATCGAGCTGGGCAATGGTGCCATCCATAGAGAATACAGAATCTGTAACTATGATGCGTGTGCGGGCATCGGCATGTGCCTGAAGCTGTGCTTCGAGGTCGGCCATGTCGTTGTGCTTGTACCTACCACGACGAGCCTTGCAAAGACGCACACCATCTATGATGGATGCGTGATTGAGCTCATCAGATATTATGGCATCGTTTTCACCCAGTAGTGGTTCGAAGACACCACCATTGGCATCGAAACAGGCTACATAGAGGATAGTATCTTCTGTACCTAGGAATTTAGCCAGTTTTTCTTCTAGCTCTTTGTGAATGTCTTGTGTGCCACAGATGAACCTAACTGAGCTCATGCCAAAGCCGCGATGGTCGATAGCCTTGTGAGCTGCCTCGATAACCCGTGGGTGAGAAGACAGACCGAGGTAATTGTTGGCACAGAAATTAAGTACTGTTTTGCCATTAACTGTGATCTCGGCACCCTGCACAGACTCTATAATTCTTTCGTTTTTGTATAAACCTGCGTCTTTAATCTCTTGCAGCTCTTGCTGCAGACGCGCATAAAATGATGGACTTGACATGTATAATTGGTTGTTATTATAATATTTTAGAGGCTGCCCTGCTGAGCAGATTTAGTTTATTTAGTAAAAGTAGCTGTGCAACTCTCGGGGAAACCGCCTGGAGTGCTGGTAGCAGAATAATAAACTGTCATGCCTGTAGGTGTGAATGTGCCATACCCTTGCAGATTAGTACCATTACCAATGTTTTGCGCTGGTATAGTAAGTGAATCGTTGTTGCAATTGAGCACTATAAGTGTAGACGTGTTGCTACCATAACCACCAAAGTTGATGAGATTGAGGACATTGACAGAGCCGCTAGAAATGCCTGTGGCGGTATAAGTGAAATTTCGTGCGGTACAGGCGTTGCTACCAGATAGATTGCCCCAAAGTGCAGAAGCACAGTCGGCAGGGGTAACGATGACATTGAACCTATAGTTTTTAGGGTCAGAGCCGGGTGCTACCGCCGTAAGCGTAACGGGGTAAGTACCTAGCCTGGCTTTGTTGGTGGACATTTTAAAGTCGGCACGAAAGGTGGGCACACCTGTGATAGTGTCTTCATCTAGACGAACATCGGCAGGTAGGCCTTTGAGGGTGAGCATAACCGTGTCTTCGGAGAAGCCACCGAGAAACTTGACTAACAAAGGCAAGGTAGTGGTGCCCTGATCTGTAATATAAAAGTCGGTAGGTACGGTGTTCTGAATAGACTCGACGGTGTAAGAAACGGGTACTTTTACCGTCTTCTGACAGGATGCAGCAAAGAAGCTTGCTGCCAGTAAGAACAATACTATTTTTTTCATGCTTTTCATTTAAAGTGGAAAGATACATTCATATCAGTAAAAATCATAGCCAAATTGCTTTTTCGGAAACAGGTGCGTTTCTTACTCCTTCTTTTTCGGGCTCGTCGGTGTAACCGAGGTATAGTAAACCTAGTACAATATCCTCATCGCCCAAACCAAGGTGCTGCCTGAGTGCTGGGTGGTGTGTCATGCCGCCAGTGCTCCAGAAAGAAGATATGCCCATGGCTGTGGCACCTAGCAGTATGTTTTGGATGGCTGATGATGCGGCTGCAATTTCCTCGATAGCTGGTATTTTGGGATTGCTGCCACGCTTCATGGCTGCTATAATGAGGTGCGATGTTTTGTCGACATTATGCAGCAATTTGTTGTAAGTAGCCTCTAGGCGTTTTTCTTCGGGGGTATGCTGCCAGTATAGGTCGGCATGTGCCTTGCCGAATGCGGTGAGGGCAGTACCTGTATATACAAAAAACTGCCATGGCTCGGTGCGTGCGTGCGTTGGTGCCCAATGTGCTAGCTGTAGCAACTCGTGTATAGACTCGTCTGGAATGAGGACTCCATTCATTTTGGCCCAACTGACTGAGCGTCTGCCCTTGATAACTGCACTGACTTCGTGAACTCTGCTATTGCTCATAGGTGTACAAAGTTATGGGAGATTGGGGTTATAAATTGCAGTGAGGGATATGGGTTTGTGAGAACGAATGTATGCCCGCTATCAAATACGAGGCATTTCCAGTTTTGCCGGTTTGTTGCCGGTGGTTTCAGGTTTTTTGATGGATAAGTGGTTGATTATCAATGGTATTCGTTTTTGGTGGTTGGTTTTGTTTTGTGAGAAAGTGATGCTATTGGTACCCAATAATCATTAAAATCTCATTTGCTGAATTGTGGTCGCCATCTTCATTAGCTAATAAAAGATAATGTCTTGCTTTGGCTATTGAACGCTTAACGACTTCGCCCTCCAAATAAATTTTCCCAATCATATAATTGGCTTCATTTGACTCGTAACCTGATAAATAGTAGCCTTCTTTTAATATACTTTTAAAAAAACGGAGGGCTTTTAATTTATTCTGCTGAACACCAATACCGTAGTAATAACACATACCAAGTGAAAAGTCGGCACTAAGATTTGTATGCGCTTTTCTGTACAGAGAGAACGCCATTTTATATTTGTGCTTATTGCTATATTCTATACCCAAGTTATGTGCAGCACTTGAGGATCCCGTTTTTATTGCCTTTTTGTATAGTTTCATTGCTAATGCCACGTCTTTGTCGCAATATTTTCCATTGCTAAGATGATAGGCATAATATTCTATTGCTTCAGTATTGCCATTTTCGTAAGCACGTTTGACCCATTCAAACTCCAATTTTTCATCGGGTTGTGTAGTAGCTATACCATTTATAATGATACCAGATCCATATTGAAATCCTACTTCTAATTGGGCGTCAGGATCACCGCGCTCTGCAGCAATCAGTAACGATTGCCAATCTTCATGCAAGGTTAATTCTCCTTTCATAAATTTGATTTGGTTATAATAATCATGGTTAAAGCATTAAGTGAAAATAGCAAATACAAGGCTATCTTGATACAATTAAAGCTGTGAAAGATAGTTTGAACTCACTAATATTATCGCCATCTCCTTGTTGTTTTTGTAATGAGTGGATGTGGGTTGTATCGGTGCTGTGTTTTTGGGTTTATATTTTGTTTATTGTCCATTTCTGGTTTTGCTGGTTTGTTGCCGTAGCCTTCGCTAAAAAGCTATGGCTACTAATAGGTGGTTTCATGGGTTTTGATGGATAAGTGGTTGATTATCAATGGTATTCGTTTTTGCTGGTAGCCGTCGCTGAAAAAGCTATGGCTACTGAAAGTTTAGATGTAGAATACTCTGCGCTCGAGGATGGCGGGGCCACCTTTTTTGATAGTGATGGCGGGGCGACCTCCGCCATAGTCGTAACGAATGCTGCCATCGGGGTACTTGGTGAGGAGCATTTTGCCATTGAAGTAGGTGTAGGGTACGGAAGGGTCGGGGGGAGTGCTGGAGGTGGGATAGCCTACAAATAGTGGGTCGATGGGAGTTGCCGGTTTGTTGCCGGTTGTTTCCTGTGTTTTGGTAGATAACTC
>CAZRPA010000121.1:0-12167 GCA_964601855.1 uncultured Flavipsychrobacter sp.
CCTACTATAATAGGATGTTGATGTTTATTCATTTGCCCCGATGATTTAATACCTGTGAATACTATTTATATTTTGAAAGACAAGAGCTACTGTGGGTAAGTGTATTTTGCTGCCGCAGGTTTCTTGTCTGTTGTTTTTTCTTTCTTCGATTTTGATTCTGATTTTTTGTCTTTCGTTTTCTTAGAGTCTTCCTTTTTAGAGTCTGCTTTCTTATTCGCTTTGGTTTTTTCTTTTTGCTTGTCTTTTGCTTTGTTTTTATTCTCTTTGTTTTTGTCCTCTCTGTTTTTGTCTTTTTTGTCTTCTTTATGTTTTAAATCTGGTTTTGCGATTGATGGTTTTGCTTTCACATCTGTCTTTGCAGGTTTCGCTTCTTCTTTATGGACCTGCTTATCTTTTACTGTTGTTGGTTTTGCTGCATCTGCTTTAGCGGCCGGTGTTTTTGAAGTAGGTTTAGCTGCTGTAGGTTTAGTTGTAGGTTTTTGTTCTTCTGCTTTTTTTGCTGGGGTCTTGGTAGTGTTTTTCAATTCTGTTTTTTGCTTAACTGCAGGTGCGCCTTGTTTGGGAGCAGGTGCTGCTGCGACGGGTATTACTTTTGACACTTTCTTTATTACTGCCTCATTTGCCCTTTCTATTTTTTGTACTTGCTTGCGCATAGAGTCTTCCCTTAGTTTTTGAGCCTCGGTCATTTCTATACTGCTTATCCAGTTCATTTTTTTCACTGCCATATCTTTAGGTCCGGCATAGGGCAAAGATGGAGAGGCAACAACCTGATTATTAAATCTAACATCGAGTACCTCATATTTATCCCACCCTATTCTGTTGAGTACATTTTTGTAGAACACTACCAAGTTTGCCAGCTTCTCGGCAGTGTTGGTGGTATCGCCAAACTTGATACGCTGGTTGCCCAAAACAGGTACGAACTCGAACGTACCTACAGAATCTATAATAACCTGCGATACCTGCGCATTCCAAAATTTATCTGCCTGCAATGAACGCACCATCTTTACAATTTTGGCCTTTAGCACCATACCTGCACTATCGCTGTGCATATCTGGGGCGTTTGTAACTACAGTGGTGTAGTAAGTATAATTGTCTGACAGGGGCATGGCGTGCAGGGTACTATCGAGATAGTAACTAGTACCATCTTGCTTGAATAACCTAGCAACAGGCACACGCTGCGTAACATACATGTGCATGACCCTATCTACATCTACAAACACCTGCGCATCTGCTACCCAAGGGTCTGATTTTATAGCTTTTTCTATACCATGCACATCGAGCTTAGATACGGGTGTATTGAGTATATCTACCCCTCTGTTATACACAGCCAGATTCATAATCTCCTTCTGCTCTATAAACTGGTATTTTCGATCGTTTTTGATATGCACAACGGGCAATGATTTGAGTGGCATATCACCTTCCAACTTTGAAGCGCTTATCATGGCAACAAGACAGCCCACTGCCACTACTACGGTGAGTAGCAACTGGAGCACTTTTCGCACTGATATTTTACGCTTCTTTTCCATTATTTATTGAGCAATAGTTCTTTTATCGGTTCTGTTAATTTATCAATATCTCCGGCACCTGCAGTGATGAACAAGCTAAGTGGAGCTGCCTTTACATATTCTATCAATCCTTCTTTAGAGAGTATGGTATGTGCAGGGTTTGCCATGAGGCTAGTTATAGTTTTGGAAGTAATACCCTCCATTGGCAATTCGCGAGCAGGGTAAATATCCAGTAGAATAACTTCATCTGCCATATCGAGGCTACGAGCAAAACCCTCAGCCAAATCGCGGGTGCGACTAAATAAGTGTGGCTGAAAAGCAACTACACAACGCCTACCAGGGAAAAGTCTTTTAGCACTTTTGATAAGTGCAGCTAGCTCCTCGGGGTGATGTGCGTAGTCATCTATGTACACCATCTTTTCTGTCTTCACCAGGTATTCAAATCTTCTTCTTATACCTCTAAAACCAGCTAAAGCACTCTTCACTTTTTCTGCATCAATGCCCAGTAACTGCGTAACAGCGATGGCAGCTATTGCGTTTTCTACATTGTGCATACCACCTATAGGTAAGGCTAGATGCTCCACTACCCAACTGGCAGCTACGACATCGAATGTATATCCACCGTTTATCATCACTATGTTGCGGGCATATATATCAGCAGCATCGTTTTGTAGGCTGTATGTAAGTGTAGTAGGGCCTTTCAACTCGCTCTGTCTGTGCAAACCATGCTTAACAAGCAAAGTTCCAGTAGGTTTTATATTGCGTGTATACTGTATGAAGGCATTCTCCATCTCAGCGGGAGTACCGTATATATCCAGATGATCGGGATCTATGGAAGTAAGCACCGCCAAATCGGGATGTAGTTTCAGAAAACTACGATCATATTCATCAGCTTCTATCACAGCCGTATCATTGTCGCTGCTCCAATAATTGCGATTGTAGTTGACCGAGATACCACCTAGAAAAGCATTGCAGCCATAGCCTGTTTCGCGCAGGAGGTAAGCAATCATGGTAGATATAGTGGTCTTGCCATGGGTACCAGCAACTGTAACTGCATACATAGCCTCTGTAATCCATTGCAATACATCGCTGCGTTTGAAGACAGGATAATTGTTATCTCTGTACCAGTTGAGCCCAGCATGATGAGCAGGAATAGCAGGTGTATAAATAACTAATTGAGCTTCAGTATCACAAAGGTTTACATCGTCTGTATAATTAATGTTCATGCCCTCTTCTGCCAGTGTTTTAGTTAGGGTTGTTTCGGTTTTGTCGTAGCCAGACACAACAGCACCCCTGCCAGCAAAAAACCTTGCCAGCGCACTCATGCCTATGCCACCTATGCCTACAAAATAAACCCGTTTTATGTCCCTTACATTCATATACTCCGGCTTGCCGTTTTTATTGTTTTCTGTTTTTATTATCGATACTTACTTAATGATTTATTATTGCTTTTTATTCTTTTCCTGTTATTTCAATAACCTTTTTTGCTATTCTTTCGTCTGAATCTGTTACCGCCAGTAGCTGCAAATTTTTCGACATCAGGTGCTGCATTGTGGTGTCCTTCATGAGCAACTTTAGTTTTTTTATTAGCTCTGTGTGTACGTCGCTATCTCTGACCATAAGAGCTGCATTGTGCGACACAAGCGACAACGCATTCTGTTCCTGATGATTTTCGGCAGCAAAAGGATAAGGAACGAATATGACTGGTTTTGCCGCAATACAAAGTTCGGCAATAGCTAAAGCACCCGCTCTGGAAACTACGATATCTGCTGCTGCATAGGCGTACTCCATATCTGCTATGAACTCATGCACCATAACCCTGTCGTTGTACATAGCAGCCACTCTGGTAGCCTCTTCGAAATAAGGCTTGCCTGTTTGCCATATTATCTGTACCCCTTCGCTCACTATAGTACCAAGGTGCGCTGCAATAGCCTCGTTAATAGACCTTGCACCCAAACTGCCACCTACTATCAGCACAGTAGTTAATCCGTCTTTCATACCAAACTTCACCCTACCCTCTATGGCAGTTCTGCCCATATCGGATATGTTTTTCCTTACGGGATTGCCGGTGAGTGTTATAGTATCTTGCCTGAAAAAACGCTCCATGCCTTTGTATGCTACACATACAGCCTTGGCACGTTTGGCTAGTATTTTATTACTCTTGCCCGCATAAGCATTCTGCTCTTGTATAAGAGTGGGTATACCCAGCGACTGAGCCGCACTGAGCATGGGAAAACTAGCATAGCCACCTACGCCTACTACAGCATCGGGCTTAAAAGTTGCTATTATGTTTCGGGCTGCTATTCTGCTCTTCAATAACTTGATAGGCAAAAGCAGATTTTTGAGCATATTACTTCTGTTGAACCCGGTAATATCGAGCCCCACAATTTCATAACCAGCAGCCGGTACTTTATCCATTTCCATTTTGCCTTTTGCGCCCACGAATAGCAATTGGGTGCCTGGTCTGAGCCTTTGTAAGGCTTGACCTATGGCTATGGCAGGGAATATATGCCCACCAGTACCACCACCAGCTATTATAATGCGCAAATCAGTCATCTTCTTGTGGGTCTAATTTTATCTGAGATACTTTTACTCTTGGTTTTTTACCTTCTTTTTTTTCTGCTACTGCCTCGGCTACCAGCAGTCTGCTGGCGTTATTCAATCCTGCTGCTGCGGCGCCGGTTATAGCAACTTCTGCTGCGGGTATTGGTTCGGCATCAGTATTTTCTTTTACCAGTGCCGCATTTTTAGCTGCATTCTTGCGCTCGCCCTCCATTTCATCTACATACTTGCTAACACTGAGTACTATACCTATGGCAATACTAGTAAACCAAATAGACGAGCCACCCATACTTATCATGGGGAGAGTAAGACCCGTAACTGGCACCAGATGTACATTTACCGCCATATTGAGCATGGCCTGAAAAACCAGCGTGATACTAAGCCCCACCGCCAGAAAAGCTCCAAAGGCAAATGGACACCGCTTGAAAATGAGTACACTTCGCCACAGAAACAATAAGTACAACAGCACCACTATTCCACCGCCTACTAGTCCGTACTCTTCTATGATGATAGAGAATATGAAGTCAGAATATGGGTGAGGCAGAAAGTTTTTCTGCAAACTCTGCCCTGGACCACGACCAGTGATACCTCCATTGGCAATAGCAATCTTTGCCTGCTCGACCTGATATACGTCCTGATGTTTTCCTTCTTTCTTTTTGCCACCGGCAAAGTCCTTGATACGTTGCTCCCAAGTGGCTGCCCTACCAAAGCCAGTTAGCTTAGAAATAGTAAAGACAACCGACAAACAGATAAGCCCTGCTGCAGCCATAAGCATAAGATGCTTGATATGCACCCTGCCTATAAAAAACAATATACTACAGGTGAAACCCAGCATGAGTGCAGTAGACATATTGGCTGGTGCAATGAGTATACATGTAATGAGCATGGGCAACAGAACCGGCACAAAACCCTTTCTGAAATCTTTGATCACATTTTGCTTCATGCTGAGCACACGAGCCAGAAACATGAATAATGCAAGCTTGGCAAGATCGGATGTTTGGAATGTGAGATGTATGACGGGTAGCTTTATCCAGCGGGAGCCCTCATTGAGGCTGGTACCGAAAAACAAAGTGTAGACCAATAACGGCAAACTCAGTAAATAAAGAACTACGGCTATACGAGCAAAACGTGTATAGTTGATTTTGTGGACCTGATAAATGATTAGCAAACCTAGCCCCAACACCATTACCTGCTTAGCTAGATAATAGCCAGAATTTTTCTCCATTCTATAAGCAAGAGAACCGGTGGAACTATATACAGCCAGCAGACTTATAAAAGACAATAGCAGTACCACGCCCCAAATCACTTTGTCGCCCTTGGTTCTGGTAAGTATATTTTTCATATGGTCTGCCATGTGCTAAATTTTATTGTGTCACAAATGTCTTCTACTGTTAATTACAGATTGCGGACAGCCTCTTTGAACTGTTCTCCTCTGTCTTCAAAATTATTGAAGCGGTCGAAGCTGGCACAAGCAGGAGCAAGCAAAACAACATCTCCACTTTCTGCACAGGCATAGGCGGCATACACTGCCTCTGCTGCACTGCTGGTATCTATAATGGATTCAACGACACCTTCAAAAGAATCGTGTATAGGCTGATTATTGATACCTAAACATATTATTGCCTTCACCTTCTGCTTCACCAATTCCATAATTTCGGTGTAGTCGTTGCCTTTGTCTTGCCCACCCATAATGAGTATAGTGGGTTTTTCCATGCTTTCTAAGGCAAACCATACTGAATTGATATTGGTAGCCTTGCTATCGTTGATAAAATCTACACCCCTGATGGTAGCAACAAATTCGAGCCTGTGATCGAGCCCCTTGAAGCGAGTGAACGTTTCTCTCAGCTTCTCCCTTCTTATACCTGCTATACGGGCCGAAATACCTGCTGCCATGCTGTTGTATTGATTGTGTTTTCCTTTTATTGCCATGTCGTGTATAGACATGTCAAAGTGTTCGCCCCCGTAGTCGACGTTAATACGTCCATCTTCAATAAATCCTCCGTCTGTGCCTGTTGTGTTGTCACTCATTGTAAAAAAAATAGTTGTTGTGTGAAGAGAATGGTTAGCCAGGTATTCTTGAATTGCTTTATCGTCCTGGTTAACGATAAAGTAGTCTGTTGGTAATTGATTTTCTGCTATTCTGAACTTTGATGCTACATAGTTTTCAAATTTATAGTCGTATCTGTCGAGATGATCTGGTGTAATATTGAGCAGCACCGCTACATCTGGCCTGAACGTATGAATGTCGTCGAGCTGAAAACTACTTATCTCCATTACATACCACTCGCAAGGTTTTTCGGATATCTGAGCTGCAAAACTGTACCCTATGTTTCCTACCAGAGCTACATCATACCCTGCATCCTTCAGCACAGTATAAGTAAGCATAGTAGTAGTGCTTTTGCCATTGCTACCTGTAATGGCTATTATTTTACTATCGCCCTTGTATCTGAATCCGAATTCTATTTCGCTACACACTTCTATACCTGCTGCACGTACTGCCTTTACTACTGCTACTTTGTCGCTGATGCCAGGACTCTTAACTATGCAATTAGCAGATAATATGCGATCCATAGAGTGAGTTCCTTCTTCGAATGCGATATCATTTGCCACCAGTACTTCACGGAACTTATCTTTTATCTTGCCACCATCACTGACGAACACGTCCCAGCCCTTCTGCTTGCCTAGCAAAGCAGCACCCACACCGCTTTCGGCAGCACCCAGTATCACTAATTTTTGCGCAGGCGCGTTCATTTATTGTAGTTTAAGTGTTACGATACTAAATATTGCGAGTAGAATACCTACTATCCAGAAACGTGTTACGATCTTAGATTCGTGGTAGCCTAGTTTTTGATAATGGTGGTGCAACGGCGACATGAGAAAAATCCTTCTTCCCTCGCCATACTTTTTCTTAGTGTACTTGAAGTAGTAAACCTGCATGATAACAGATAGATTCTCTACCAGAAACACACCACAGATAATGGGTATCAGCAACTCTTTGCGCACAATGATGGCTAATGATGCTATGATACCCCCTAATGCAAGACTACCCGTATCGCCCATAAACACCTGAGCGGGATACGCATTGTACCACAAGAACCCTACACAGGCACCTACAAAGGCACCAATGAATATGGATAGCTCACCGAGATTAGGTATATCCATAATGCCCAAGTAACCAGCAAAAACATAGTTGCCTGACACATAAGCGAAGACACCCAAACAAACACCAATAATGGCCGAAACCCCAGTTGCAAGCCCATCTATGCCATCAGTCATATTGGCCCCATTTGACACCGCCACTATTATAAAAATGACAAAAAGCACATAGATGATGGGAGTAGTAACCCCTACATTTTTTTCGCCGAAAATGGCTGCAATCTTCTCATACCTGAACTCGTGATTTTTCAGGAATGGGATGGTAGTGGTAGCGGTTCTAACATTTACATACTCTTTTACTTTTCCCTTATCATCCTTTCTGGTAAACTTGCCGGGCTCAGCCTTTTCCGCTAGACTCAATACTCCGTTTTGCCCACGGGTTACCTCTCTGCTTATGACTACGTGGTCGTTAAAGTACATGGTAAGACCTACTATGATACCTAGACCTATCTGACCCATTACTTTGAACCGACCCGCTAGTCCTTCTTTGTTTTTCTTGAAGACCTTGATATAGTCGTCAAGGAAACCTACCATACCTAACCATACAGTAGAAACCAGCATGAGTACTATGTACACATTAGTAACCCTTGCAAACAACAATGTAGGAATGAGTATAGACGCAATAATGATAAGCCCACCCATAGTAGGCGTACCTTTTTTCTGCTTTTCGCCCTCCAGACCTAGGTCACGTACTGTTTCACCGATTTGTTTTTTCTTCAGGAAATTGATGAGTCGTTTCCCGAAAATCATAGATATCACTAACGACAGTATAATAGCCATTGCTACCCTGAAGGTGATATAATTGAACACTCCCGCCCCCACTAGGTGGAACGTATCGCGCAGGTATGTGAACAAATAGTACAGCATAGCAACTGATTATTTTTGTAGTGTTTTAAAAATTTCCATTAGCACCTCTTTGTCATCAAAGTGATGCTTCACTCCTTTTATTTCCTGATAAGTTTCGTGTCCTTTGCCTGCCACCAGTATTATGTCGCCCGGTCCGGCAAATGAAACTGCTACCTTTATTGCTTCCTTTCTGTCTGTTATCCTCAGGCATTTTCTCTTCTGTGCCAGTGTGAGGGTAGCCTCCATTTCATTGAGTATCACCTCTGGGTCTTCGCTTCTGGGATTGTCGGCGGTAAGTATCGCTTTATTGCTATGCTCACAAGCCACCTCGCCCATTATGGCCCTTTTAGATTTATCGCGGTCGCCACCGCAGCCTACCACTGTTATGAGTTGCTGTCCGTTTACCCTCAGTTGATTGACTGTAGCTAATACATTTATCAAAGCATCGGGGGTATGAGCATAGTCTACTATACCTAGTATTTTATCGGCAGGTGACATGATGGTTTCAAACCTACCGGCAGCACCATGCAGCCCGCTCAGTGTAGCCAATACCTGCACCGCATCCTCGCCCAGCAACTTAGCAGCACCATACACAGCCAGCAGATTGTAAGCATTAAAAGTGCCTATCATTCTGAAATGCGCTTCATACCCATCTACATTCATCACCAGCCCAGAAAGGTTGTTTTCCAGCACTTTACCTTTTATGGTTGCTGGCACCTTGAGGCTGTAGGTATTGCGCACTGCTGCGGTGTTTTGCAGCATTACAGCACCTCTTTTATCATCTGCATTGGTAAGTGCAAAAGCATCTTTTGACAAGCCATCAAAAAACATCTTTTTCACTCTGATATACTCGTCAAACGTATTGTGGTAATCGAGATGATCGTGTGTGATATTGGTAAAAATGCCGCCTACAAACTTCACCCCTGCTATTCTGTGCTGGTGTATAGCATGTGAGCTTACCTCCATAAATGCATAATTGCACCCTGCAGCAACCATACGAGCCAGTAGCTCATGTACAGACACGGCATCGGGCGTGGTGTGGGTAGATGGTACTACCTGATCGTGTATATGGTTTTGGACAGTAGATAGCAAGCCACATTTGTATCCCAGTGCCTGAAACAACTGATATAATAAAGTAGCTGTAGTGGTTTTGCCGTTAGTGCCCGTTACGCCTACAACTTTGAGCTGCTGTGAAGGATGACCATAAAAAGCATCAGCAATCAACCCTGCTACTGCACTGCTATCTTTTACCACCACATAAGTAACGCCTTCAGTTACATCGACGGGTATATGCTGACAAACTACTGCTACTGCGCCCATGCTGATGGCCTTGGGTATGAACAGATGCCCATCTGCCACAGAACCCGGAACGGCTATAAACAAACTACCCGCTACTACCTTGCGAGAGTCTATACAAATGTTTTGTATAGCTACATCGGTAGTACCCTGCATAGTCACAGCAGCCACATTGATCAATATGTCTTTTAGCGTAGGCATTAGCTTAGTTGTAGTATTATGTTTTGTCCTTTAGTTAGTCTTGTTCCTGCTGGTACTGATTGTGTTTGCACTTTACCTTTTCCTTTTATTTCTACATGCGCGCCGTAGTTCTCCAGCACATATATGGCATCTCTAAGTGTCATACCAGTAACATCGGGCATTACCCCTCTGTACACATGTTTGAGCCTTACTTCAGACCTCTTAGTACCAGAGTCTACCACATATTGCACCATAGTGCTTTTGTAATCTGAAACCACTGGCATTTTTTTGTTCATGGCAGTAAGCAACACTTCGTAAGCACCAGCAGTAGCTGCTTTTGAAGGAATGGATGCCGCACCAGATTTGGCAATACTATCGAGCGGTGCAGACCAAGCACCCATATTTTGTGAGAATATCTTGTCTGCTACCATCCTGAACACTGGAGCTGCAATAGTGCCACCGTAATAAGCTGCTGAGTGCGCCTTGGTGCGTATAACCACACATATGGTATACTTAGGGTTTTCGGCAGGCATGTAGCCTACATAAGAACCCTGATATACTCCATCGGTATATTTTATCCCTTTGTCTGCCACCTGAGCTGTTCCAGTTTTGCCAGCCATAGTATAGTATGGCGACTCTATACCCTTGCCTGTACCATCTGTTACTACTGCACGGGTACATTTTCTTAGTTGCCTTACTGTCTCAGCATCGCCTATAGTAGCCAGTACTTTGGGTTCAAAAGTTTTTACATCCTTGCCATACTCTCTGATAGCACTTACCAAATAAGGACGCATCATTTTACCGTTATTGGCAACTGCATTGTACATCATACAGGTATGTAATGGTGTTATCATCACTCCATATCCTGTAGCCATCCATGGCAAGGAACTATTGCTCCATATTTTGCCACCGGGCGAAGTGATGACTGGCTTGCGCTCACCCAGTAGGTCTATACCAGTAAGTTTATCTAGTTGTAGTTTTTTCAGGTTGTTGACATATTGGGTTGGGTTGTCTCTGTAGTATCTATCAGCCAACTTAGCCATACCTACGTTGCTGGATATAGCATAGGCTTTCCATATTGGCATTTCGCGGAGCGAGCCATCGGGGTGCGAGTCGGACATGGTACGCTTACCAAACTGCATCCTTCCGCCTTGTATATCTATTGTTTGGTCTACATTAATCTTTTTGTCGGCGAGTAAGGATATCAGCGTAGCTAACTTGAAGGTAGAACCCGGCTCGGTGGGTATGGCCGCATAGTTGAAGTCTTCGTCGTAGCTACCATCTTCTTGCCTTCCTAGATTTACCAGAGTACGTATTTTGCCAGTAGCTACTTCCATAACGATGCAGGTACCATATGCACAATCATATTCCTGCAGCTTGCTGAGCAATGCATGATAGGCTACATTCTGTACATTGATGTCTAGCGTGGTTACTATGTCTTTGCCATTCTGTGGGTCCACTTCGCTGCCTTCTATAGGCACCCATACGCTACCAGTAGCTTTCTGCACTACCCTACGTCCGTTCTCGCCTTTCAGTTCTCTATTGTACTTGGCCTCAAGACCTGTAATGTTGCTATCTCTGAATACACCTATGGTGCGTCGTGCTAGTTTTTCGTAAGGCAATTTCCTTTTCTCCTTAGGTTCTGCTATAAACCCTCCGAGCGCTTTACCTTTTTTGAAGATAGGAAAGTTTCTGAGCGATTCGTATTCGTAGTATTTCAGTTTTCTGCCTAGCAAGTAATATTTGTTGCGAGCATCATAAGCCCTTACAAACTCATCTTTGAACTGCTCAGCAGTTTTGCCACTGCTCATAAACAGCGAAGAAAGGCAAAGGCTCAGGGTATCAATTTTTTGCTCAAACAGGGCTGAGTCGATAACAGAGAAGTCGATGTGCACATCAAACTCAGGGATAGAAGAACTAAGCAATACACCCTCTTCGTTTATTATGTTACCTCTTTCGGCAAGTAAGGTATCGAAACGAGTGTGCATTTCTTTAGCCATAGACCTCAGCCTTGGTCCTTCCTTGGCTTGTATCATCACTGCTTTTATCATGATGGCACAACCAAAGAGGAACATACACGTAAAAGCTACGTATACCCTGAATCGTATGTCTTGTCTTATTTTCACTTATCGTATCTGTTTACAATTGATTATTTATTTGCTTTTCACATTATATGCTGGCAATAGTGCCGGCTTTAGTCCTAGTTTTTCTGCATTTTTCATTACCTGTGTTTCCGATTTCACATACATCAATTGCGATTTCACATCCATGTATTTCCACCTCAATTCTTTCAGTTCTTTGTTTCTGGCATTGAGTTCGCGTTGCATATCTATGGCACGCTGACTGTTGCTTATGTACAGCACACACAGCAGTACTATAAAAGCCAGAAAGGGTATATTGTTGACAATAGCCCTGTACGATACCTTTTCAGCTATCGACTTCCAGTCGCTGCGCACTCGTTGTGCCGGCGACAGAGGCTCCTGTACAATATTTTGTTGTTCGGTACTCATAAAAAAATATGATTGCTTATAAATCCCCACCCTCAAGGGACTGTGCGCCCCCTAATAATTACATTTATTTCTTTTCAGCCACTCTTAGCATTGCGCTTCTGGATCTAGGATT
>CAZRPA010000122.1:0-11974 GCA_964601855.1 uncultured Flavipsychrobacter sp.
TTATCAACAAGTTAGTTAATGGTTGTACAGGAGAAAATAAGACCAACAACGGCGGTATTTCTGCTCGTGGGTTGAGTTTTTCCCTCAAAGCGCGAGGTTGCCACACCCCGAGGGCTAGCGCACAGGGCTGGGCTCGGGGTTCGCAATGACTATTATTTTTATATATTATTTTGTGATGTTTTTTTTAGGTCTTTTATTGGTCTTTTTTTTCATCAATTCGCGAGGTTGCCACACCCCGATGGCTGGCGCACAGGGCTAATCTCGGGGTTCGCAATGATCCGCCTATTTTATATATGATTTTTGGGTTTTATTTTCACAAGCAAAGCTCCTCAATGCCCCACCAGTAGAAGGGAGCGACGCAAAGCCCGCCGCTAGGAGTGCTGGGGCTGGTGACCAAAAATAAAACCATGAGGTGTGCTAACAAAAGTGCGTGTATGTACGCCAATTGTTAAATGGGTTAAAAAAATGCAGTGTTTTTATTTACTGAGGGTAATAACTGTGGCTGCGGCTGGTGGGGTTAAATAAATAGAGAAAATTGATTTGTATCGACTATAATTAGTAGGTATTATAGTTTAGAATAATTATTATTGCAACTGCAAAGTATGAATTACATGCAGTTGTTTTTGTTGTTTATAGTTTTACCTTTTTATATAAATGTACATGAAGAAAAGACTTATACTCCTCCCTTTAATTGCTTTGTGTGTATACACGATAATGACTAGTAGCAGTGGTGGGCCTGGAGGCGACTATACTGCTGGTGGGTGTAGCTGCCATGGTGCGTCGGCAAGTACTACTACGGTGAGTGTGCAGTTGCTAAACACTGCTACCTTGACGCCTGTGACTACGTATGTGGCGGGTAATAACTATACGATACGTGTGACGGGAACACAAACGAGTAGTTCGTTTACGTTGCCGAGGTTTGGTTTTCAGGTAGCGGCGGTGCAGACTAGCTCGCCGGGTACGAGTGCGGGTACGTTGACACCGATAGCACTGAGCCACCTGATAACACCAGGCGTAAATGTGATAGAGCATACATCGGCACTATTGGCGACGAGTGGTGGTGGCGGTGTGGGTACTACGTATGTGCGTGATATACCATGGGCAGCGCCATCGTCGGGTTTTGGAAGTGTGACGCTGAGGGGTGTGATAAATGCAGTGGATTATACGTTTTCGACGGCTAATGATAAGTGGAATACTGCCAATGCTGCTGTGCAGGAGCTGGGAGCTATAACAGGAACAGCCACTGTGTGTGTGGGTGGTAGTACTACGCTATCGAACACGTTTGCAGGTGGGGTATGGAATAGTGCATCGACAGGGATAGCAACAGTGACGACAGGTGGTGTGGTGAGTGGCGTGGCTGCGGGAACGGCTGTGATATCGTACACGGGTGGTGGTAACACGGTGACCAGAGTGGTGACTGTGAGTGCGAGCCCGGCGGCAATAGGTGGTACGCTGAGTGTGTGCGCGGGACAAAACACAACACTGACTAATAGTGTGGGCGGTGGTGCATGGACGAGCAGTGCTACTGCTGTGGGCACTGTGGGCGCTGCTAGTGGTGTAGTAACCGGCATAGCCGCTGGAACTACAAACATAACTTATACTGTGGGTAGCTGTAGCGTGAGTGCTACAGTGACGGTGAACGGTGTGACACCGATAACGGGAACTGCTAGTGTGTGTGTGGGTAGCACGACTGCGCTAGCCAATGCGACAGCTGGTGGCACATGGAGTAGTAGCAATACTGCTGTGGGCACTGTGAGCACTAGTGGTGTGGTGAGTGGCCTAACGGCTGGAACTACTAACATAACCTATGTGCTGCCGAGCTCCTGTGCTGTGGTGACTACGGTGACTGTAAATGCGGTGCCGGCTGCGATAGGTGGTACGCTGCAAGTGTGTATAGGCGGCAGCGCAACTGCTACCAATACTGTGGGCGGCGGTGTATGGTCGACAGGATCGGGCAATATAAGTATAGGTAGCGGAACGGGTGTGATAACGCCAATATCGGTGGGCACGGCTGGAATAACGTATACATTGGCAGGTGGCTGCACGGCTACTGCGGTGGTGACGGTGAACGCTCTGCCGACAGCAATAACAGGGTCGTTGCAGGTATGTAATGGATCATCATCAACATTAGGATCGACACCTGCGGGTGGTGCGTGGGCTAGTAGCAATACGAGTGTAGCTAGTGTAGGTGCTGCAACTGGTGTGGTGGCAGGCATAGCACTGGGTACGAGTACCATAAGCTATACACTAGCTACAGGATGTGCAAGGACTGCTGTGGTGACGGTAAATGCGGTGCCAGGAGCAATAACAGGAACGCTGACACTATGTAATAATGGTAGCACAACTGCACTAAGTAGCAGTACGGCTGGTGGTACCTGGAGCAGTAGCAGCACGGGTGTGTCTACTGTGGGTAGTGCAACGGGCGTGGCTTCGGCAGTGGGTGTGGGGACAACAACAATATCTTATACACTGCCTACAGGATGCAGAACAACGAATGTACTGACTGTGAATACACAACCAAGCATAACGAGCGGTGCTACAAGTGTGTGTGTAGGAACATCGGCCACGGTGGCGGCTACGCCAGTGGGGGGAACGTATACAAGTGGCAATACGGCGGTGGCTAGTGTAAATGCAAGCACTGGTTTGGTGAGTGGTGTGGCTACTGGTACGGCTGTGATAAGTTATGCACTGTCGACTGGGTGTGTGACTACCACAATAGTAACTGTAAATAATGTGCCAGCAGCAATAACAGGTGCAACAACATTGTGCACTGGTGCTAACACGACCTATGCTAGTGCTACTGCTGGTGGCACGTGGCTGTCGGGACGTACGGGAGTGCTGACTATAAATAGCACAACAGGTGTGGCTACGTGTGTAGCGGCTGGCACGGCAACGATAACTTATACAGTGGGTACTGGATGTAGTGTTACAAACACTGTGACCGTAAATGCATCGCCAGCGGGTATAACAGGTACACTGGGTGTATGTGTGGGTGGTGTAACGTCTGCGCTAAGCAGTGCCACTGCTGGTGGTACATGGAGCAGCAGCAATACTGCTGTGGCTACTATCAATAGTAGCACAGGAGTGTTGACATCGGTGGCAGTGGGTACGACAACGGTGAGTTATGTGGTGAGTAGTGGCTGTGTGGCTACTGCTGTGGCTACGGTAAATCCGCTACCGGCGCCAATAGTGGGATCGCTGGTGGTGTGTAATAATGGAAGTACTGTGCCGTTTACCAATAGTGTAGTGGCTGGTACATGGGGATGTGTGCACCCGAGCGTGGCTAGTATAAACGCTACTACAGGTGTGGCTACGCCACTGACTGCGGGAACTGCAACGATTACGTATACATTGCCTACGGGATGTAGTGTGTCGGCAGTGCTGACGGTAAATGTGCAACCTACACTATCTGTAGTGAGTAGTGCGCTGTGTGTGGGTAGTACTGGATCGGTGACAGGTGCGCCATCAGGTGGTACTTTCTCGAGCAGTAATACATCGGTTGTTACGGTGAGTGGTGTGTTGGCAGGTATATCGGCTGGAACGGCAACGATAACCTATGCATTAAGTAATGGATGTGCTACTACGAGAGTAATAACAGTGAATCCGCTACCAGCAGCGGTAGTAGGACCAACGACGATATGTGAAAGTAGTACGGCTGTTTATAATAACAGTACGAGCGGTGGTACATGGAGTTCATCGAACGCAAGTGTGGTGACGATCAACTCATCGGGGGTAGCAACGCCACTGACAACTGGAACATCTACGATAATATATACATTGGGCACAGGGTGTGCCAGAACGATGGTGGTAACTGTAAATCCGCTGCCGGCAACTATAACGGGTACAACAGTTGTGTGTACGGGTGCAACCACTACACTGAGTAGTGCTAGTACTGGTGGTACATGGGCAAGTAGTAGTGTGACGGTAGCAACAGTAGGCTCATCGACAGGAGTGGTGACGGGTGTGGCTGCTGGTGTAGCAACTATTACCTATACACTGAGTACTGGATGTGCCAGAACAACTGGCGTGACAGTAAATAATACTCCGCCTACCATAGGTGGTACTACAGCGGTGTGTGTAGGTAGTACTACTACGCTGACTAATGCAGCATCTGGTGGCGCATGGAGTAGTAGCAATACTGCAGTAGCTACTGTAAACAGCACTACTGGTGTGGCTACAGGTGTAGCTGCGGGTACGGCTACAATTAGTTATACACTTGGTACTGGATGTTTCCGTACGGCAGTGATATTAGTAAATGCGCTACCGGGGGCAATAACGGGTAGTGCTACTACGTGTGTGGGCACCACGAGTACGCTAGCAAACTCGACAGCAGGTGGTACATGGAGTAGCAGTAGTGCTGCTATAGCTACTATAGGATCGGGAACGGGTGTGATGACTGGCGTAGCAACAGGTACTACGGTTATTACTTACAGATTGGCTACAGGGTGTACTAGTACTATAGTGGCTACAATAACCCCAGCACCTACTGCAGGAGCAATAAGTGGGTCATCGAGCTTGTGTACTGGATTATCAACTACACTGACTAGCCCAGTAGCAGGTGGTACATGGAGTAGCAGCACACCTAGTGTAGCTACAGTAGGCACTGGTGGGGTAGTGACGGGCGTGCTGGCTGGAACAACAACAATAACCTATACTGTAAACACAAGTTGTGGTACAGTGTTTTCTACCAAGGATATAACGGTAACAACATCTGCTACATCGGGTACTATAACTGGTACTTCATCGGTATGTGTGGGGCTTAACACTACGCTGTCGAGCACGGTGCTGGGTGGTACCTGGACGAGTAGTAATACTACTGTAGCAACAGTGGGAAGTGCTACTGGGGTAGTAGCTGGGCTTACCGCTGGTACTACACGTATAACGTATACGATAACTAGTAGTTGTGGAACAGCAACTACTACAAATGTGGTGACAGTGAATCCGTTGCCTGCGGCACCGACTGGGCCATCGAATGTATGTGTGAATGCTTCTATTACCCTGACTGGTGCTGGTGGAGGCGTATGTGATGGATCGGATGATGCGATAGCGGTGGTGAGTAGTGCAGGTGTGGTGACTGGTGTAGCAGCAGGAACTGTGATAGTGACTTATACATTGACAACTGGCTGCTCTTCAACAAGAGTGGTGACAGTATTGCCGACACCAGCAGTAATAGGTGGATCATTGGCAATATGTGCAGGATCGACTACGACACTGACCAATGCTACTAGTGGTGGCACATGGAGCAGTGGAAGCACCTCGATAGCTACTATTGGTTCTGGTACGGGGCTGGTGAGTGCGTTTTTGCCGGGGAATACGGTCATTAATTATACGCTTACCAGCACTGGTTGTGTGCGGTCGGCGACGCTTACTGTGAACCCGAATCCGGCATCTATAACAGGAACGGCTAGTGTGTGTATAGGCAATACTACTACTTTGGCTAACACATCGGCTGGGGGTACGTGGACTAGTGGTAATGCTGCAATAGCATCGATAGACGGAGCAACAGGCGTGGTGACAGGTAATGCTGCTGGAACGGTTTTTGTGACTTATACATTGCCAACAAGCTGCCGCCGAGCTACAACTGTGACTGTGAATGCACTGCCTGCAGCCATAGGCGGAACTGCAAGTGCCTGTATAGGTAGCAGCACTACACTATCTACAACACCTGCTGGTGGTACGTGGAGTAGCGGAGATGTGGCTATAGCTACAATAGGTAGCAGTACAGGGGTGGCTACAGGAGTAGCGGCAGGAACAACAAATATCACTTACACTTCGGCAGTGGGATGCAGACGCAATACTACTATGACGGTGAATGCGCTTCCTGATGCGGTGACTGGTACACTGGGTGTTTGTTTGGGTGGAAGTACTGGATTGAGTAGTGCAACAACTGGCGGTGTGTGGAGTAGTGGCAACACTGCTGTAGCAACTGTGGATATTACTACCGGAGTAGTATCGACGGTGAGTGCGGGCACTGCGGTGATTTCTTATACGTTGTCTACGGGTTGTGTGGCGACAGCAATACTAACTGTAAATTCTTTGCCATCTGCAATAGGTGGAACGCCTAGCGTGTGCATAGGTAGTGATAGAACGCTTACCAGCACGCCTGCGGGTGGTACATGGAGTAGCAGTACTGCCGCTGTAGGTACTATAGCAGCAAGCACAGGAGTGATAACGGGTATCAGTGTGGGTACTACAGTGGTAACTTATGCATTGTCTACGGGTTGTATACGTACTGCGGTAGTGACTGTAAATCCGCTACCGGCGGCTATTACTGGTACTGCTGTGGCGTGTGTGGGTAGTACTACAACACTGAGCAATGCTACACCATCTGGGACATGGACTAGTAACAACACTGCTGTGGGCACCATAGTATTAGGTACTGGTATGGTGACAGGTATTACTGCAGGCAATACTATTATATCTTACACATTGCCAACAGGCTGTGTGGCTACAACGGTGCTTACCGTATATCCTACGCCTGCAGCTGTAACGGGATTGAGTACGGTATGTGAAGGCTCGGCAATAACGCTGTCTACAACTGCTACTGGCGGTACATGGAGTAGTGGTGCTACAACGGTAGCTACGGTAGGCTCTGCTACGGGTATAGTAGCGGGTGTAACTGCGGGAACTGCAAGGATTTCTTATGTGCTTTCTACCGGATGTTTTAGTACTAAAATAGTTACTGTAAATCCATTGCCAGTGGCTGGTACTATATCGGGTGCTACGAGTGTGTGTGTGGGTGCTACTGAGCCGCTGACTGCTACTGTGACTGGTGGATTCTGGAGTTTTGTTACTGGGAAGATATCTATATCGTCGCTGGGAGTAATGACGGGTGTGGTGGCAGGTAATGATACTGCTGTGTATAGTGTAACTAATACTTGTGGCACAGCGAGTGCTAGATATGCTGTGGTGGTGAATCCGTTGCCAGATGCGGGTACTATATCGGGTAGTACTGATTTGTGTGATGGTGGTACAACGGTATTGGCTAGTGCTGGTGGTACGGGTGTATGGAGCAGTAGCAATGCTACTGTGGCTACCATATCTGGTACGGGTATAGTGCTGGGATTGACACCGGGTACTGCAAAAATTGTGTATACAGTAACTAATGTATGTGGTACTGATAAAGACTCGGTGGTACTGACTGTACACCCGGTAGCAGATGCTGGGGTGATAAGCGGAAACGATACGGTGTGTGTGGGTTTTACAACATTGCTGACGAATACTGTAACGGGTGGAACATGGAGTAGTGCTGCGCCTACGATAGCTGGTGTGAGTGCTGGCGGTGTGGTGGCTGGTGTACTGGCTGGTAGTGCTACTATAAGGTATATAGTGACGAATATATGTAGTGCCGATACTGCTACCTTTACGATAACTGTGATGCCTGCTGCTTTTTGTAGTACTAAGGTGTTGCCCGAGGCAAATACTGCACACTTTAACTTGTACCCTAATCCTACTAGTGGAGCACTATCGATAGAGTCTGGTGTGGACGGAAAGTTGACGATATATACTATAGATGGAAAATTAATAGAGACTATCAACATTACCCAGCCTGTTACAGCTACCTTATTACCAGCACACCTATCTACGGGTGTGTATATGTGCCGCTTTGTGGGCGCAGATGGCAGCAGTGCTATTGTGAGACTTGTGTATAGACAATAGTTGTGTAGCACAAGACTTCATACTGGTACAGGGCGTATCAACAATTTGTCCCTGTTGCGATGAATGTATCGCAGCAGGGATTTTTGTATCTCTGATGTTGGTGAAATTTTAATATAAAGAGGAGGGGATTCTGATAGTACATTCATTTAGCTGCTGGGAAGTGAAGGCGTTCGGGAGAACGATTTTTATTGGAAGTTCCAGTTGCTCCTTTGGAACAACTGGTACAACGAGGTAATTATACCATTGCGTTGCTGCAAGGTAGTGCCACCACAGCACAGCACCCAAGCACTGGAGGCTGGATAATCAATATGTACATTGCCGTCAGGTACACCACCTGAAGAGCCATTGTTACCCGATGATACGCACACGGTTATGCCTGCGGTGGCTGCTGCCTCTAGTAATGCTTCAAATTTTTTGATGCCTTGTTTTGTCCATTTGGTTTCGGGGCGACCCCAACTGATAGATAGTACATCGGGACGGTTAGTTGTATCTCTCACAGCGGTGCGCAGTGCGGCTATAAATCCTTCTTCGTTGTTGGGAGCATGATATATTACAATATTGGCTTCGGGTGCTATGGCTCCTGCTATTTGTGTGTCCAGAGTAAGCTCTGCATTGGCGGTGGCATGTGCGGTTGTGTGTGGCTGACCATTCACCAGAACATGAATGATGTGAGGCATTGAATAACCAATATGATCGAAATAGGAGGCAATATCTGACTGGTGATAACCACCACCCAGCGATATGATACCTATGCAATGACCGCCACCCAGCGCTTGGGTAATGGGAAAGTGGTAATGGCTGGCTACCTGCCGGGCATAGAAGCCATGTGCAAGCGATAATGCAGAAAACTGTTTATTGACCGAGCGACTGTGAGAGGGGAAAAAAGGGGTGCTCATAAGTGAGGACAAAGGATGAATAGTGGTGACGTTGAAAATAGAAGCCGATATATGATTACCAAATAAAAATACGCAAGGCTGGGCAAAAGTTAAAATTACATGCAATACCTTACTTATTTGCATGCTTATGCACAAACAGTGAGCCAAAATAACACATAGGGTAGGAAATAGCTGTAAGATATGGCGAAATGAAAGAACATTCTGCTACCTTGGTTGCTGATGCTGCTCCCGATAAGAGGTTTAGTTTTCTATCCATGATTTCGTTGAGAAACCCGCAGAAAAAGCGGGGAGACTCACCGAGGACGGTAACTGGGTCATATTGGGTTTATTGTTCGTTTCTGGTTTTGCCGGTTTGTTGCCGGTTATTTCTGGGTTTTTTGGTGTAACTCGTTGATTATCAATATTATTCATTTTTGCAGGTAGTGTGCATTTTCCAGTTAGTTGTGTGGTGAGGTACTACCCACTTTTTTTTGGGGGGGATTGTGGATGAGGTAGGTATGCTGGTGGTTTAAAAAATGAGTTACCGACATAATGATAGTTTGGTTTATAGGGTAATAGTAAATAGACTTCGCTCTGCTAATGCCGCAAAAAGTGCGCCAACTTAGGCCCAAACAGGTGTGCTATTGATAAAGATATCCACAATTTGATATGTGGATTTATTGCAAGTGAAAACTACGCTTGTACTAAGAGTTATCTAACCAGGTGCTGACCATAGGTGAGGAACTACTACGGCGGCGGAAACAATTAAGCTGCTAGAAAGTGAAGGCGTTCGGGAAAACGATTTTTATTGGCAGCTCCAGTTGACCCTTCGGAACAACTGGAACAACGAGCAACCCCAATGATTGCCCTTTTTATAAATATCCCTTTTCACAATCCCCTGATTCTATTGAGTTTCGAGCAGGTAAAAACGAAAATCAACAAATCTGGTACACTACCATACACTACCTATACGCTACCAAAAAAAGTGTCTAACAGTTTCTTGGAGGTCTCCCAAGTATAATCACCAACAAAATCCTTTTCAAACTCGTGAAGATTTCCTAAATAAATTGATCCGTCAATCAATGATTTAACTATGGGGAAACCCTTTTCGTCCATTATTTCTATGTAGTTTCTATGCTCAAAATGTTCCCCATCCTGTAAGATTCGAAGCCTACATCCATCACAAAATTTACAAGTGATGCAATCTGTTTTGCAAGTAAGTTCGCAGCAATATTCCAAAGTTGATTTTAATTGCTCAATACTGATTTCATAATATTGTAAAACAGTATCGACATTTTGTTCAAGAAAAAGTTGACTAACGATATTATGAACAGTAAGGCGTCGTCCAATTAAAGACGGCATGCTAAAGTTCTTCAATGGATTGCGTTCTATATACATATTATTTGCTCCAGTAATCATATAAACTTATGTTTTTGTTGCCTTGAATCAACGAGGGATTGGCTTGTGAAGCTTTATCTAATTTTTTTACTACGTCAACGAAACTACTTAAGTTATCCGCTTTCCTCATGTTTTCTGTTACATTAACTGTAGTACCCCATCCTTTAAAATCTTTTATGTTATTTGTTATTACTATAGCATTCTTCTTATTAGCCTCAACAATAATATCGGCATCAAGTGTACCTTTTGGAAATATTTTTACCTTAAACCCTTCATTTTCTAACATTTTACCAAGTCGAGGGCTAAGGTTTTCATCTATTATTAATAACCTGCCTTTCAGTCCGTTCTGCGTGGTCGCACCTTCAAGAGTGGTACCTCGAAATAAATATTTCGCATCGCCAGCTATCTCAGCACCTTTTGCTTCGCCAGCACCGAAATATAATGAAGCTACTGTAAGTACACCCTCGGTTACCATTGCTGTTTTTGTTGTAACATCGCCAGTGTTAAACTTATTTACTGCACTACTTAGTCCTGAAAATGCTGCTGATCGTATTTGGGCACTTTGTGGCGAAAAGAAGCCAATTCCGGGGGTAAACGCTTCTACGGCTTGCCCAGCAGCTTTTACGGTTTCTAAGGGGCGTAATACTGTTTGCACGACTCCTTCAAAAGTGTGCATTACAAAATTATTTGTTCCCTTGTAAATACCGGCAGCAAGGGGGCTATGTTTCTTGATTTTAGCCTCTGTAACATCTGCCAAAGTTGATCCGCCATATGTGCCTTTGTGTGCTGGCAAGTGATTATTGGTGGCTAGTTGTTGGGGTACATAGCTTATGGGCTGTTCCCCGCTCGGATCTGTAAACCTCACAGGGTTTGCATAACAATACTCATAGCTACTAGCAGTAAGCTCTACAAATTGCCGCTCTATGTTTCTACCGGGGTTGCCCTGGTGAAGGTTGTACATTTCGCTATTTATAGGGTCAGATGCCAGCCATCGGGCCAGCCACGGGCAGTAATAGCGAGCACCTATGTATATGAAGCCGCTTTCGTCGTCGCGCTCTTTGCCTACGTATCGGTATCTTTTCAAAGAACATTCTGCTATGCTTCTGCCGCCTTGGTAAGAGGAATTTCCGAATGGATAGTATTCTTCGTAAGAAATCACATCCGCATCATCATCGAGTTCCAGAGCGGCGGTGCCTATGTGGTTGCTGAACTGGTAACGCAATGTTTGCACCTCTCCCGTACTCAGGGTGTCGATAGTAGGGGTGTCTATAACTGCCACACGGGCTGCATCGTCCATCACATGCAGCGTTTCACGCTCCAAAATTATGGTATTTGTGCCAGTATCTATCTTTTGGTACACCTCCCAGCCGCCTATATACTTTCTTACCTGGTTTTGGCTGGCGGTGGTGTTTTGCAATACTTTGCGCACTCGCTGTCCGCTGCTGTCATACTGGTAGTAGGCGGCGGTGGTGGCTGTCAGTTCTACTTTCTCCAGCCTGTTGAGGTGGTTGTAGTGCATAGCCAGCAGGTGATTCATACCAGTAGCCATGTTGCCCTGGGCATCGTGGGTGTAGGTTTCGGTGCCTGTGCCGCTGCTGCCTATATCAGTGTAGGTAATGTGGTTGTTGGTGGTGGCTACATCCATATTGCGGGTCCAGCTGCTGCCACCAGTGGTGGTGTGTTTCATTTGCAGCATATTGCCCACAGGGTCGTAGGTATATCTCTGAGTGTAGCGGCGCATGGCACTGGCGTCGGTAGGTAGTGGGTTTTTCCCCACCCTTGTGCTATCGTTGTGAGAGATGGGAGCGTTGCTACCAGCATGCTCTCTGCCTATGCACTGTATGAGGCGGTACAGGGCATCGTTGGTATAGTCATTTTCGGGATCGGGGTTTGCAATGGACTTTTTTTTGTTTTTTGCTTTTTATGGGGTGCTTTTGGTTGTTTTATACGTCTGTTTTTCCCTCAATTCGCGAGGTTGCCACACCCCGAGGGCTGGCACACAGGGCTTGGCTCGGGGTTACCCATGACATCTCGGTTTAAAG
>CAZRPA010000123.1:0-11940 GCA_964601855.1 uncultured Flavipsychrobacter sp.
TCGAACCCGCGACCTCCGCCGTGACAGGGCGGCATTCTAACCAACTGAACTACCAATCCATGTAGTTGAGTGTCTTAACTATTATTATAAGATTTAACTGCTTTGTAGCAGGCTAAACTGTTGTTTTTCTAAAGAACTTCAGCACCGTTATGCGCTGTTCGGGGTGCAAATATACGAGAGGTTTTCAGAAAACAAAAATGTTTTTAGAAAAAGTGACACATAATTTTTCACACCATATACCACTAGCCATTTACACATTCTGCATTAGTTGTCTAGCCTCACTTCCATCAGTTTAGGCCAGTTTTTCCCAGTTATAAATATCCTATTTGTAGCAGCATCATAAGCTATACCATTCAGCACATCGGGCGCACCCTCATACCCAGATATAGGTGGTATGCCTGTACGCTGCCGCAGATCACTAAGGTCGGCACGGGCAACAACCTTGCCGGTGTTAGTATCTATTTTCAGTATGCGGTCTGTTTGCCACTGGTTGGCATAGATGTAACCTTTTATTAGTTCCAGCTCATTGATCTGGTAGGCAGGCCCACGCTCGTCGATTACAGATAGCTGCTTCACCACCTGTCCGGTAGCTGGATCAGTGAAATAGATTATGTTACTACCATCTGAGAATATCAGGTGATTGCCATTATTGGTCATACCCCACCCTTCTGGTGTATGAAATGAAAATGTAGCTACTTGTTTTAATGTGGTATAATCATACACAAAACCCTTACCCTCTTTGTAGGTGAGCTGGTATATCTTACCATTCAGTATCGTCATTCCTTCGCCAAAGTAACGGGCATCCATCTTAGTGCTTTTAAGCACCTTGCCCGTCGTCAGTTCCGTTTTTCTTATATCAGATACTCCATACTGACCTATACTTTCGTACAGGTATCCGTCTTTAAACTCTAGCCCTTCGGTAAATGCTGCAGGGTCGTGCGGATACTGATTTACTATATCATAGCTCAGTACAGCAGGCACATCTACAGTGGCTACCACATCTGCTGATGTGGCAGGTTGCTCATCAGGAGTTTCATTATCCTTGCAGGCTACCATTGTCGTCAGCAGCACTATTGCGGCTATTTTACTGTACTTTTTCGGTTGTATCATATCTCTTAAAGCCTATTGGGTTTCGGGGTATTGGTTTATTTTCTAGTGCCTGCTCTCCATCATTATCATTTAGTCTGGTCATGCCAGTGAAACTGGAGTAAAAAGCAGCCTCCATACCTCTTGTTACAATTTCTGTTACCACTTCATTTGTTAGTGCCTCAGGTTCTTCTATTATGGCTAGGGTGCTGTATTCTGGTTCGTCTTGGTCTATATCGCTATAGTGTGGTCGCAGTAGCACCAGTATCTGTCCTGCTATAGTAGGGGTAAACGAAATACTAAACCCTTCCTCGGAGTATGTTTTGCGCTCGCCCATGCTATTCCTGAACGTCACTAGCACAGGCATAGCACCAGACCTGAATGTAAGTGATGGCATTTTAGAACTTGTGCCTCTTATATCTTCATTAAATGCATGCAGCGTATCTACAAAAAAACCTTGTTTGTACTTTGCATTTTCATTCAGGTATTGTGCCACTAGCTTTAGGTGCTCCCTCACCCCCTCGTATCTATGCAGCCACTGATCCCTTCTACTCTGCACTAATCTTAGCCCCTCATCATATAGGTCAGCTACCTTCAGTATTTTATCAAACATGATCAAGCTTTTTTGTTTTATCTACATTCAATCTAGCTATCGAACGTGCAAAATAAGATATTATATACAATACCCGAAAAACACCTTGCCTTACGCTGTTTCTAGCATTATATCATCGTCACCTACTGTCCTATTGGCTTAGTATATTTATCATAAAGTATATTGTCAGTATCTTGCCACTTATATCTGTGCAAAAGAGTTGACTGTTGTTATGTATAAACATGCAAATTTATTAAACACTTTCTTTGTTTTAACGTTGCTTTTTTCCTGCAACGAAGCAACTGACCTACCCGCTACGGTTACATTTACTGAGCATATAGCGCCAGTATTGTACAACAATTGTACTATTTGCCACCGTCCTGACGGCAGTGCTCACTTTTCTCTGGTGACTTATCAGGACGCCAAAAAATATGCTGCAGCCAACGAATATGTGACCCGCCAACGCATAATGCCCCCATGGCCAGCAGACCCACATTATACTCAGTTTACTGGTCAGCGAGTACTGTCGGAAAACGACATAAAACTATTTGAGAAATGGGTAAAAGATGGCACACCTGTGGGACCCACAAATGAGTTTCCTGCCCTGCCCACCTACCCTACAGGCTCCGATATTGGCACTCCCGATATGCGTATACCAGTACAACCTTACCTTTTACCAGCCAATAGTCTGGATAAGTTTTTATTAGTGAAGGTACCTTTTGAGTTGCCAAATGATACGTTTGCAAGCGTAATAGAGTTTATACCTGGCCGCAAAAACGTAGTACACCATGTAAATGGCGACATGGTGAAGTATGAATTTGACAAAAAGAAAACTGTGTTTGCTGGAGAGCAGATTATGGATATGGCAGCCGATACCGCAACACTATTACAAGCATACCAACGTCTAGGCCTGCCTAATGACGACGGTACTTACCCTACACTTCAGAAATCTGTAGTTAACTACCTGCCAGGTGTTTACGGGCAAATCTACCCACAAGGCATAGGTGGGTACAAGCTACCCCGTAAAGGTGCATTTCTGCTCAATGATTTGCATTATGGGTTTACTAACAACGAGTCTGTGCTCGATAGTTCCTTCATCAACATTTTCTTTACCCCCATACCCCCTAATAGACCAGTAAAGGAATTCCAATTGGGCACACTCGGTGTTGCACCTGTAGAGCCCGATATGCTTATCCAGCCCAATAAGGTGAAAAAAGTTTACAGCCGTTACACTATCCCTACCGACATCTCAGTACTTACACTCAATCCACACATGCATCTGCTTGGCAAAAGTTTTAAAGCATATGCCTTGCAACCTAATGGCGATACTATTCGGCTGATATCGATACCCAACTGGGACTTCAATTGGCAATACTTTTATACTTTCAAAAAAATGGTGCGTATTCCTGCTGGCAGTTCTATCGTTGCCGAAGGTGTATATGATAACACTACCCAAAACCTAAACAATCCATTTAGTCCACCCAAACTAGTAACCGACCAAAACGGCAGTATGAAAGCTACTGATGAAATGTTTCAATTTATAGTCACCTACCTACCCTACCAGCCGGGTGATGAACAGATTAGTTTAGAACGCAAGTAACTATTAAACAATCACGTATTTTTGCATCAGTAAATAGCCACTTTATCATGAAATCTCTGTTCATCAATCCGTTTACTGATTTTGGGTTCAAAAAAATCTTTGGCGAAGAAGCTAGTAAGCCATTACTTATCGACTTCCTCAATGCGCTATTGCCGGCCAAAGACAAAATCGCTACTCTTTCATTCAAAAACACAGAACAACTAGGACAAACAGACATTGACCGTAAAGCTATCTATGATATATACTGCGAAAACGAACGAGGTGAAAAATTCATAGTAGAACTACAAAAAGCCAAACAAAACTATTTCAAAGAACGAACCATATATTACTCCACATTCCCTATCAGGGAGCAGGCAGAAAAAGGTGAATGGAACTACGACCTCAAAGCAGTATACTGTATAGGGCTGCTAGATTTTACTTTCGATGACTACGAATCCGAACCGGAGCGCAGCAACGTACTGCACGAGATAAAACTCAAAAACCAAAATGGAAAAACATTCTACGACAAGCTCACTTATATATACCTCGAAATGCCCAACTTCCGCAAAACGGAAGAAGAACTAAATTCAAGGCTAGATAAGTGGCTTTATTTCATCAAGCACCTCGAAGACTTCAAACAAATACCACATATCTTCAACAACGAAGATGTTTTCCTTTCTGCCTTCAACAAAGCTCAGCTCTCAAAGCTAGACCACACTGAACTAGCAGGATATGAAAACAGCCTCAAAACTTATCGCGACCTCAAAGGTGTGATAGATACAGCAAGAGAAGAAGGTAGAGAAGAAGGTAGAGAAGAAGGAAAACTTGAAGGAATAATTAAAGTTGCTACTGCAATGAAACAAAATGGATTACCAACCTCTGTTATTTCCCTTACTACCGGACTTACTGAAAACGAAATAGAACAATTATAATAATTAAACTAAAAATCGACAAAGATGAAGAATGGAATGTTGAGTCTGGCAATTATTGCTGCCACTTTATTATCGGGCAACACCTTTGCTCAAAAAAAATCATTGCAGCCCGGCGATATACTGCCTACTGCAAATGAAACTATGAAAAATGCTGGTTTTGGACCAGATATGGATTATCAAAAAGCTGCTGGCAAAAATGGCCTACTGGTCATATTCTCGTGCAACACTTGTCCGTTTGTAGTGAAAAACGAAAATACAATTACCAAAACCCTTGAATACGCCAAATCTAACAACATTGGAGTAACTATCATCAACTCAAATGAAGCTAAAAGAGACGGTGATGACTCATACGATGCCATGAAAAAATATGCAAGATCGCAGTCATACTCAGTACCCTACCTTGTAGACAATAGCTCAAAACTAGCCGATGCCTTCGGTGCCAATCATACACCTGAGCTATTTTTGTTCGACAACTCTAACAAACTTGTGTACAAAGGTGCTATGAACGATAACCCCGGCAATCCGCAAGATGCTAAAGAAATGTATATCTTCTCCGCTATCGATGCTGTAGTGGCTGGCAAAACCCCTAACCCACAGACTACAAAATCCATTGGTTGTAGCATCAAAAGAAAGTAACGACTTCAGTTTACTATGCGCTGTTCTCTTTTTTAGTGGGCAGCGCATTTTTATTTCAGTGTCCTCATTAGTATTTATTATATTAATGTTAAGGAATTATAAATACACTCAAGGTCTTACTATAGCAATTTCATAAATCAACGTATCTTTGACATCTCATGTCTGACGCACTAAAGCACGAATGCGGACTCGCCTATATCCGCTTGTTAAAACCACTTTCTTACTACCACCAGCAATATGGCACAGCTTTTTACGGGCTCAATAAGCTGTATCTGCTCATGGAAAAACAACACAACCGTGGGCAAGATGGTGCTGGAATAGCCACCGTAAAACTGAATACCGAACCCGGTCATCAGTTTATGCACCGGCTTAGAGTAGCAGGTGCACAAGCAATAGCGCAAATCTTTCAGAACATAAGCCAAGAGGTAGGAGACCTCGAAAAAATGTACCCCGAAATAATGCAACATCCTGGCCTTATGAAGGGGTATATGCGTTTTATGGGCGAGGTAATGATGGGACACCTTCGTTATGGTACTCAAGGCAAAAACAATGTTGAGTTTTGCCACCCATTCGTGAAACCTCACATCAACCCCACCCGCAACCTCACCATGGCGGGCAACTTTAACCTCATCAACACTGACGAACTCTTTGCAAAACTAGGTCAGCACCCCAATAATACGCTCCGTGAAAGTGACCTAGGGGCAATGATAGAAACCGTTCACTACCACCTATGCAAGGCAGATGACTCAAATCCTGCTGCACTTGACATAGAAGGAATACTCAAACAAGCTACTGTAAACTTCGATGGAGGCTATGTGTTCTGCGGGCTCATTGGCAATGGTGACAGCTTTGTAATGCGCGACCCCAACGGTATTCGTCCATGTTACTTTTACCAAAGCGATGAAGTAGTAATAGCAGCGTCTGAGCGAGCAGCTATCATGACTTCTTTCAATGTGCCTCAGTCCGACATACATCAGCTACAACCTGGTCATGCTATTATTATAAGGGCAGATGGTACTGTAAGCAATGTAGCTATCCTACCCGCTGCCAAGCTCACCGCTTGTAGTTTTGAACGCATTTACTTCAGCCGTGGCAGCGACCCTGAAATATACAGAGAGCGCATGGCACTGGGCCGCAATCTTGCAGGTACTGTGCTTAAAGCTTTAGATAACCACCTTAGGCATACTATTGTATCTTTTATACCCAATACTGCCGAAACCGCTTTCTATGGCCTCATTAAGGGTTTGGAAGATTACCTCAAAGACATACAGATAAAGCGCATCCTTTCTCGCCCAAATATGCCCGAGGAAGAAATGCGAGAACTCATTCACCGCAGAGTGCGAATAGAGAAGATAGCCATCAAAGACGTAAAGATGCGCACCTTCATCACCGAAGATGCTTCTAGAAACGAAATGGTGCAACATGTTTACGACATCACTTATGGCACCGTGGAGCGCGGGGTTGACACACTGGTAGTTATTGACGACTCTATAGTGAGGGGCACTACACTGAAAGAAAGCATCATCAAAATGCTCAACAGGCTGGGCCCTAAACGTATCATTATCGTCTCCTCAGCACCACAAATACGCTACCCAGACTGCTACGGCATAGACATGAGTCGTATGGGCGATTTTATAGCATTTCAGGCAGCCGTAGGATTGCTCACTGATAATGGTAATGAACAAAAACTACAACACATATACCAGCAGTGCAAAGAAGCAGCGGCTAATGGTACGCTACATGAACAGAACTACGTAAAAGGTGTATACGATAGCTTTACCGCCGAGGAAATAAGTGCCAAAATAGCGAAAATGCTCAAACACTCAGAGGTATCTGCCGAGGTTGATGTCATTTATCAATCTCTGGAAGGTCTTTATGACGCTTGCCCTCGCAATCAGGGCGACTGGTACTTCACCGGCAACTACCCAACACCAGGTGGCAATCGTGTAGCCAATCGTGCATTTATGAATTATATGGAAAAACAAGAAGGAAGAGGGTACTAAATCTATCATTGTTTATACACAACTAAAAAGAGTGCATCACCACCGGTTTTGCACTCTTTTTATGTTTAGTCTTTTCTTATTCGCATTACTCTACCAGTAGCTTGCGCACAATTGTTACACCATCTGCCTGCACCACTTTTACTAAATATAGGCCTTTCACTTGCAGGTCCAGCACAGCCCTACCATCAGGGTTTGTGTGCATTGTGGTTATCGTTTTGCCTTGTATGTCCGTTACGTATATGATAGCTTGCTGCTTATTAGTACTTAGGTATACCTTACCATCCACTACCGGATTCGGGTAAAGACTTACACCCTTATCACCACCCTCTGCATCACTTACACCTACCGAAGTAATCGGACTACCCGCCGAAAATACAAAGTCTCTAAAGTTGCGGAGCATTCTACCCTCCACCGTACCAGACCCATGCGCCACTACACCAGCCGATATATCTATCAATTTCAGTGCATTTACATAGTCAGCATTGAGTGCTATTATCAGTTTACCATCTATGGTCACTCCAGTTACAGGTACTGTAGTCTTGTAGTAATGTTGGTCACCTAATGAGTGCACCTCAAAAGTCTGATCTACACTCGCACCCGATTTACCCTCTATAGCAGCAAATCTATATCCCGATGCCCAACCCCAATGCATATTTGGCGTTTGCAATTCCAGTGGGTGTCCTGCCGGTCTGGTGGATGGGTCTAGATGATTATTTGCCTCATCTACACCTATATAAAACGACACTGCTGTCACATCACTCACATTCAGCGTACCTAGTGCGTCTATTACAGGTGTACTTCCGTTAGCCAGTATATAGTGTCCAGGCACAGACCTCACCGCACCACCACTATGAGTTATGCTGATACCAGATATATAATACTGCAACCGCGTCACCTTAAAACTCTGCCCCAGATTATTACTTGCCACCTCGTTAAACGCAAAATCATTTGTGCCACCTAGTTTATGATTTATATGCAGCTCCACTGGCACCTGCGCATACACCATACTACTCACCAGCAGACCACCTAGTGCCAGCATATTTTTCATTATCACCATTCTCTTCATATACTTATTAGTATTTCTGTCTTTTTTACAACTTTAAAAACCACCCCATTTCTTGCTTGCCTATCACAAATATACAATATTCAGCACCCTTACACTGTTTTAGTCAGCTCATTGTTAAAAAACAAGAAAAATAAAAATATCGCCCTTTGTCATTTTCCTAAATGCACATATCTTTGCACATGGCAATAAAATCCAAGTTTTACGGCGAAGGGCTGACATTTGATGATGTGTTACTCATGCCCGCTTACTCAGAGGTCCTCCCACGCGAAGTAAGCATTTCCACACAACTCACCAAAGACATACGTATCAATATCCCCATGGTTTCAGCAGCCATGGACACTGTTACTGAGGCTCCTCTAGCCATTGCACTCTCGCGCGAAGGCGGTATAGGCATCCTCCACAAAAACATGAGTATTGAGCGTCAGGCCGACCAAGTGCGCAAAGTAAAACGCTCTGAAAACGGGCTTATCCTTGACCCCATTACACTCAAACCCGATGCCACTGTAGGCGACGCTCTCAAAATAATGAAGGAAAACCGCATAGGAGGCATTCCTATAGTCGACGACAACTTTCAGCTAGTGGGTATGCTCACAAATCGCGATTTGCGCTTCGAAAAAAACAACCGCAAAAAAGTATCAGAGGTCATGACCAAAGACCGCTTGGTAACAGCACCACTGGGCACCGACATGCAAAAAGCCGAGCGCATACTGGAGCAATACAAAATAGAGAAACTACCCATAGTAGACAAAAAAGGTAAACTCATAGGCCTTATTACCTTCCGCGACACTATCCAACTCAAAAGCCACCCTATGTCTTGCAAAGACAGCATGGGCAGGCTAATAGCGGGTGCCGCCATAGGCATCACTGCCGATATCCTAGAGCGGGTAGAAGCCCTCAAAAACGCCGGCGTCGATGTCATTACGCTCGATAGCGCACATGGACACTCTAAGGGCGTAATAGAGGCTGTAAAAGCAGTAAAAAAAGCATTCAAAACCCTACCTATCATAGCTGGCAATGTAGCCACTGCAGCTGGTGCCAAAGCACTTGCCGCCGCCGGTGCCGATGCCGTAAAGGTAGGTGTAGGTCCTGGCTCCATCTGCACCACCCGTGTAGTTACAGGCGCAGGCGCACCGCAGCTCACCGCCATTATGGAAGCAGCTAATGCACTCAAAAAAACCGGCGTACCCGTTATAGCCGATGGTGGTATACGCTACACTGGTGATATGGTAAAGGCAATAGCCGCCGGTGCATCATGCGTCATGGCAGGCTCTATATTTGCCGGCACCGAAGAAAGCCCCGGCGAAACCATTATTTACGAAGGTCGCAAGTTCAAGTCTTACCGTGGCATGGGATCTGTAGAGGCAATGCAAGAAGGCTCCAAAGACCGCTACTTTCAAGATATGGAAGCCGATATCAAAAAACTAGTACCCGAAGGCATCGTAGGTCGTGTACCCTACAAAGGGCAGCTTAGCGAGGTAGTGCAGCAGTTTGTAGGTGGGCTTAGAGCAGGCATGGGCTATTGCGGAGCCAAAGACATAGCCACCCTCCAAAACGAATCACAATTCGTACGCATCACACCAGCCAGCATGGCAGAGAGTCATCCGCACGATATTGTTATAACCAAGGAAGCACCCAATTATAGCCGCTAATACTTACGGCAGATACAACCACTAAAAAAGCGCAATAGCTCTCCGCCATTGCGCTTTTTTACTTTTACTACCGCACACACCTAACCTACTACTCCACTAGTATCCGTCTTGTAAGTACTGTACCATCTGTGTTGCTTATCAGCACTACATACATCCCTTTGGCAGTAGTGGGCATCACCACTATTCGCTTACCAGCTCCTAATCTACTTATTTCTGCTTTCACCGCTCGCCCCAGCATATCATGCACCCTTATCTCGTTCACCACTCCCTCTTTCACCTCTACCTCAAATCTTCCATTGCTAGGATTAGGATACACACTTGCCTCATTGCGCTCAGTTATTTCAGGCACGCTCAGTGCAGTACACATACTGTCTATGTAGTTTTTCATGTAGGTATATTGTCCACAACGACTGATGTTAGGATATCCATATATGCAATCTGGATGATTAGAACCAGAACAATTAGGATGATACCTATTTTCAAAAGACACCCATGCACCTCCCGTATCTGTCGAAAACAACAAACTTTTATCAAACCCAAACATCCATGGTCTAAAAGCATCACCCTCAAAACTATATAAGTAATACTTGTTATTACACTCTAGAAAACCGTAATAATGACTTATCAGATTTCTAAACCATTCTTTCCAAGTAGCTCCGTTATCAGTAGAATACACCACACCCGACTCATAATAACCTACAAGCAACACTATAGTGCCATTACCCAAATGCTGCAACTGATTAATAGAGTTGTAATAATCATGGGCGGCGGTAGGATGGTAACGAGAAGCACTATAAAAAGAAGTATCCTCTACCCAACTCAAACCTCTATCTCTTGATTGATACAATCTGGTAGGAGAACCTATATACCGCAGTCCAACCAATGTATACCATAAATCTGGCTGCACAATATCAAAATCCCTGATGTACTCAGATGTATCTGCCGATATAAAATCTGCAAACTGCACCAATCCTCCTGCTGTCTGGAAGTACAAATGACGCTTACCAGCCACTATCGTAGTATCACCAACATAGTTGTAAACGGTAGAATCGCACACATTATAGTCTCGTTGCGCATACCCTGTATTCAAAAAAAAGAAAAAAACTAAAGTTAGAGTAACAATCCGCTTCATCATCAACCGTTTATGTAACTACAAATAAATATATAAACAACAAATATTATGCCAAACTATACATAGTAGCTCCTTTTATAAAAATACAAGGCCAAAAAATGGCATAAATTAATTTTCCGTCGTAGTTTCGTAAGCCCACTTTTTCTGCAGGAGAACTCAACGAAATCAAGGCTAAGAAGTTGAGCTTCTATTTTTCCTATTGGGCTTAAGTTTTAAATAATTCAGTTGAAAGTTTTCTCGACTTGCGAAAACCAGAAATGCGGATAAATATAATATTTAGCATCCACCTTTAGGTTCGTCATTTGTAGCATATAGTAGACAGTTAGGTCGTTGTTACACCCACTACTCCACCAGTACTCTTCTTGTCAGTAAAGTTCCATCTGTGTTGCTAATCAGCACCACATACATCCCTTTTGCAGTAGTGGGCATCACCACCATTCGCTTACCAGCTCCTATCTTGCTTATTTCTGTTTTCACCGCTCGCCCCAGCATATCATACACCTTTATCTCCTTTACCGCCCCCTCGTTCACCACTACCTCAAATCTTCCGTTGCTCGGGTTAGGGTATACAGTTGGCTCATTGCGCTCAGTTATTTCAGGCACGCTCAGTGCAGTACACATACTGTCTATGTAGTTTTTCATGTAGTTATATTGTCCGCACCTCCCCAGATAAGGAGTAGCGTAGATACAATCTGGATGAACAGATCCAGAACAATTAGGATGATACCTATTGGCAAACGACACCCACGCACCTCCTGTATCAGGCGAAAACAACATACTTTTATCAAACCCAAACATCCATGGCCTGAAAGCATCACCCTCAAAACCATATAGGTAGTACTTGTTGTTACACTCCAGAAAACCCTGATAATGAGTTATTAGATTTCTGAACCATTCAGTCCAAGTTACTCCATTATCCGTAGAATACACCAGACCTGACTCATAATAACCCACAAACAACACTATAGTTTCATTACCTAAATGCTGCACCTGATTAATAGACCTATAATAATTGTTGGCAGAAGTAGGATGAAAACGAGTAGCACTATAAAACGAAGTATCCTGCACCCAACTTACGCCCCTATCTCTTGATTGATACAATCTGGTAGGCGCACCTATGTACCGCAACCCTACCAGAGTATACCATAAATCTGACTGCACAACATCAAAATCCCTGATGTATTCAGATGTATCTGCCGATGTAAAATCCGCAAACTGCACCAATCCTCCTGCTGTCTGGAAGTACAAATGACGCTTACCAGCCA
>CAZRPA010000124.1:0-6947 GCA_964601855.1 uncultured Flavipsychrobacter sp.
ACTTGGAGTAGTGCCAATACATCTATTGCAACTGTCAACAGTGCCGGAGAGCTAACAGGTATTTCTAATGGTACCACATTAATTAGATACATAGTGAGCGAAAGCTGCGGTAACGATACTAGTTATAAATTGGTCACTGTTTTGCCTGTAGCTGCAGGTACCATTACTGGCAATACTGATGTGAATCTTGGAGGAACTTCTTTGCTTTCAAATACTATTCTTGGTGGTGTGTGGAGTAGTAGTTCTGCAGAAATTGCAACTGTTGGGAGTTCGGGTATAGTGACGGGCGTTGCAGTTGGTACCACCACAATAAGTTATACTCTAACTAATACTTGTGGTACATTTCAAGCATCTAAAATCGTGACTGTTAATGCATTGTACCCGGGTGTAAGTTATGGAGGTGGAAAGATTTTTTATATTTTACAGCCAGGTGATCTTGGTTATGTACCTGGTCAAAGAAAAGGACTGGTAGCTGCCACAACAGACCAAGGCTCTTTCTATTGGTCGAACAGTTCGTCACCTAGTGTTTCTACAAGTTCAGGATTAGGAACAGGTGCTGCTAATACAAATAATATAGTTGCAACTTACGGCGCAAGCACTTATGCTGCTAGAGTATGCCAAAATTTGAGTTTAGGTGGTTATGATGATTGGTATTTACCTAGTTTAAATGAGCTTTCAATAATGTCTAGTGTCAATAGTCTTGTAGGTGGTTTCAGTTGGTCAAGCCCTTACTACTGGTCCAGCACACAGCATTCTAGTATTAGTAATAAAGCATACCGATTGGACATTTTAACTGGTGGTCTCTCTTCGGAATTTAAAGTAAGTAATAGTTACCGAGTTCGTGCTATAAGAACTTTTAGCTGTCCCGAAACAGCAGGTTCTATTACTGGTATCAATACTATATGTGTTGGTAATACCACAACGCTTAGCAATTCTGTAACCAGCGGCACATGGAGCAGCAGCGCAACTGGTATTGCCACCGTCAATAGTAGTGGGATAGTATCAGGTATATCTGCTGGTACAGCCACTATTTCGTATACTGTTACAGAGACTTGCGGAAGTGTTACTACTACATTGGTAGTCACAGTAAATCCACTGGCAAGCACAGATATAATTACTGGCTCATCTTCAATTTTTGTGGGTAGTACCACTATACTTGCAAATGCTGCAACTGGCGGTACATGGAGCAGCAGTGCTACTGGTATCGCCACGGTAGGTAGTACGGGTGTAGTAACGGGCGTAGCTGTTGGTACAGCTACCATCAGCTATACGGTTACCAATGGCTGTGGTAGTGCAGTAGCTACACAGGTGGTAACAGTAAACGCAATGACGATTGGTGATACTTACGGTGGTGGTGTAATAGCTTACATCTTACAGCCCGATGACCCCGGCTATATAGCTGGTGAGACACATGGCTTGATAGCAGCACCGAGTGACCAAAGTACGAGTATTGTATGGTGGAATGGAAGTAATATAATTACAGGTGCTAGCGGTACCGCATTGGGTACAGGTGTGTCTAATACCAATGCTATTGTTGCCGCACAGGGATCGGGTTCCTATGCAGCAAAGCTCTGTTACGATTTGGTACTGGGTGGCTATAACGACTGGTACTTACCCAGCTCCGATGAGTTGACTAAAATATATCTTAATAGAAGTTATATACCTGGATTTACGACTGGTTACTATTGGAGTAGTAGTGAGAACTTTGCTTCCTTCGCATTTTATTTCGATGTCGACTATGGCTACATCTACTACTACGTTAAGAGCTACACGTTTTCCGTACGTGCAATTCGTTATTTTTAACTATTTGTATACTGGTATCAGCCTTAAAACAATATATTTCCAAGTAAGGGCAGGCCTTTGTGCCTGCCCTTACTGATGTATGAGCGATAATCTACACACATAAATATTTCTCAAGCTCCAGCCAATTCCCGTTTCCCGCCAATAGTAAGAGTCAAATTATTTGTTAATACTAACATATTGACAATCAACTCAAAGTGTGTAATTTCACAAATTATTGTATCAGTCTAATTCTCACTGTTTATTATCATTTTTACATAGTATGAGACACATTTTAACGCTCCTCTCATTTTTGTTACTACTCACCACAGCTCACGCCCAAGCACCCCAAGGCATTCCCTACCAAGCAGCCGCCCGCAACAGCAGCGGTGCGGTTATTGCCAGCACAGCTATCTCAATAAGATTTACCATCCGAGACAGTGTAACCACTGGCGTAATCAAATACCGCGAAACCCACAGCGCTACTACCGATGCCAATGGTATGTTTTCTGTAAACGTCGGTCAAGGTACACCCACCTCAGGCACTTTTGCTGGCATCAACTGGGCTAAAAATGCCAAGTTTATGCAGGTGGAGCTAGACCCCGCAGGTGGCAGTAGCTACATAGATATGGGTACCCAGCAAATGATGAGTGTGCCTTACAGCTTGAATGGTTTGCCATCAGGTATTGGTGGAGATATCATGTATCACAATGGTACCAACTGGGTGAAGCTACCTGCAGGCACAGACGGTCAGGTACTCGTTATGAGTGGTGGTTTACCTTCTTGGACAGGTTGTCTCCCTCCTGGTGTTCAACTCATCACTTCTTGCACGTCCACAACGTCGGTTGGTAGCTCCATTACCTTCAGCAATGCCACCACAGGCGGCACTTGGAGCAGTACCAACACAGCCATAGCCACCGTAGGAACTAGCGGTGTCGTAAGCGGTATTGCCGAAGGTACAGCCACTATCAGTTATACTGTAACTAATAGCTGCGGCAGTGCAGTAGCTATCCGAGTAGTAACTGTTACACCACCACTAACATTAGGTGCCAGCTATGGTGGGGGTATAATAGCCTACATCCTAGTTTCCGGCGATCCTGGCTATTCTGCTTGTGAAACCCACGGCATTATAGCGGCGCCAAGTGACCAAAGCACTGGCATAAACTGGGGCTGTAATACTACTTCTGTAGGTAGCACAACATCTAGTGCAATAGGCGCAGGAGCTATCAACACCGAACTTATATCTGCAGCATGTGGTACTGGCTCAGCAGCACGTTTATGTGCCGATTTAGTACTAGGCGGCTACAGCGATTGGTATTTACCTAGTTACTTGGAGTTGTTAAAACTATATCAAAATAATGTAGCTATAGGAGGTTTTAACACATCAGGTAGTTTCTATTGGTCTAGTACACAACCCAGCGCAACCAGCGCTACCCTCGCAATTGCTATCCGTTTTAGTGATGGAGCACTCTACAGCTCCGCCTCTAAATCATTTCTCTATCGCGTGCGTGCCGTTCGCTATTTTTAGCTATTCAATACATTTGATAAGATGTTTTGGGTCAAACCCAAGCTAATAGCATTTATCAAAAATTGCAACATAAGTTACCACCCATCATACGGGCAGACCCAGAGGTCTGCCCGTATTTATGAATAGTAATAATTAACACATAAAAATACTGTATACTAGTTCTCCTCACTTTCCTAAAACCACTTTCCAAATAGCATTAATTCCACCACATATCCCACTGAGTATTTTATCTTCATCTTATCGTGCAACAGTTCTAGTTAATGAATTGTTACGTAAAATTAATATATATAATCCATCGCAACTTATAGAATAAACCAATAAATATACTAATTTTGCAGGTTATAGATAAATATTCCCAATATAATTTATACTATTCCATCTTGAAAAATATCCTAACAATAATATTGCTGGTTCTCTCCTTTATTGCCGCTCAAGCCCAAGCACCACAAGGCATACCATACCAAGCAATAGCCCGAAATAGTGTAGGGGCACCACTGGCAAATACTACCATTTCGGTGAGGTTTACCGTCAGAGATAATTCGGCCACTGGAGTTACCTTGTATCGAGAGACACACACTGTTACCACATCGCCACAAGGTATGTTTTCTCTTACAGTAGGGCAGGGCACACCCACCACAGGTACCTTTGCCAGCATCAACTGGGGTACTAATGCCAAGTTTATGCGGGTAGAACTCGACCCCACTGGTGGCAGCAGCTACATAGACATGGGTACCCTGCAAATGATGAGTGTGCCTTACGCATTGAACGCGGGTACTTTAAAGTTTACTGTAAGTAACACAGGTGACACATTGCATAGTGGCAATGGTAATTTTGTTATAGTGCCAGGCATCAGTGCTGCCAACTGTACTGTGTCAGCGGGTACTATCACAGGTACAGCCATAGTAGCAGTAGGCAGTACCACTGCGCTTAGTAGTGTCGTTACTGGCGGTGTATGGAGTAGTAGTGCTAGTGGCATAGCCACAGTAGGTAGCACAGGGGAAGTTACAGGTGTAGCAACAGGCACAGCTACTGTTAGCTATACGGTTACCAATGGTTGTGGTAGTGCAGTGGCTACAAGAGTAGTTACAGTAAATGCTGCATCATTAACCATAGGTACAGCCTATGCAGGTGGAGTAGTAGCCTACATTTTACAGCCCGGTGACCCCGGCTATATAGCAGGCGAGATACGTGGATTGATAGCGGCTCCAAGTGACCAAAGTTCGGGTATATGGTGGTTTAACGGTAGTTTTATAACTACCGGAGCAACTGATACCGTTTTGGGTACAGGAATGTCTAATACTAATCTTATTGTTGCTGTTCAAGGCGCCGGCTCTTATGCGGCAAAGCTTTGTGCCGATCTGGTGTTGAATGGGTACGACGACTGGTACCTACCTAGCCGTGATGAGTTGATTAAATTATGTATTAATAGAGTTGCTATTGGTGGATTTGCCAATGCTTCCTATTGGACTAGCAACGAGACTATTTTTGTCTACTCAAGGTCTGTCTTATTTCTCACTAATCCCGCTTACATTCCCTCTACCGAAAGCTACGGTTCCAAAGTCGAACTATATAAAGTCCGTGCCGTCAGGAATTTTAGCTATCCCGAATCTATCTTGGGCACTTCAGCAGTTTGTGTTGGCAACACTATCATACTAAGCAGTGCCACCACAGGTGGTTCTTGGAGCAGCAGCAATGTAGGAGTAGCTACAGTTGGTAGTAGTAGTGGAGTAGTATCGGGAGTTACGTCAGGAACTGCTGTAATCAGCTATACAGCTACCGGAATTTTTGGTACTAGTACTACTACACGTATTGTAACCGTCGATGCTACGACCTATGCAGGTACCATCACTGGCGCCGCAACCGTTTCAGCATACAGCACCACTACCCTTAGCAATGCCACCACAGGGGGCGCATGGAGTAGTAGTGCTAGTGGCATAGCCACAGTAGGTAGTACAGGTGTAGTTACTGGTGTGGCAGCTGGCACTGCTACCATTAGTTATACGGTTACAAATGATTGCGGTAGTGCCGTGGCTACAAGAGTAGTTACTGTTACTGCTGCTTCATTAACGGTAGGCGCTTTCTACGGTGGCGGGATAGTTGCCTATTTCTTGCAGCCCGGCGACCCCGGCTATGTAGCAGGTGAGACTCATGGATTGATAGCTGCGCCAAGTGATCAGAGTATGGGATTAATTTGGTGGAATGGTAGTTTCGTATATGTCCCCGCAATTGGTGTTGGGTTGGGCACAGGAATGGCTAATACTAATACCATAGTAGCCACGCAAGGTGAAGGTATTTATGCGGCAAAATTTTGTGCCGATCTGGTGTTAAACGGCTACAGCGACTGGTATCTCCCCAGTCGAGGTGAGTTGCAAAAACTATATGATAATAGGAGTTCTATAGGTGGATTTTCCACTGGTAGCTATTGGAGTAGTAGCAACTACTCCCATAATTTCTCTTGGAGCCTCTCATTCTCCACTGGCACCACCCAATTCTGGTATAAGGATTACGCCTATTACGTTCGTGCGGTCCGTTCTTTTTAACTATTTCAATAACGGGGTGCAATACCAATAAATATTTTAATTAGAATAGTAATGTAAACATATACACTGTACAAACTAGTAAGGGCAGGACATAGCGCCTGCCCTTACTAGTTTTATTGATAATAATATACACATTTCTAAAGCTCTGGCTCACAGCCTTCACGTCTCCCCTTTCCGCCATTCGTAAGAGTCAAATTATTTGTTAATACCAACATATTGACAATCAATACAAATAGTGTAATTTCACACATTATTGTTATAGTGTACTGCTGATCATTCATTATTATTTTTACATAGTATGAGACACATCCTTACGCTTCTTTCATTTTTATTCGTTCTGGGCACCGCTCGCGCCCAGGCACCGCAAGGCATACCCTACCAAGCCGCCGCTCGCAACAGTAGTGGAGCAGTGCTATCCAGCACATCTATATCGGTCAGGTTTACCATCAGAGATAATACTTCTACTGGTATTATTCTATACCGAGAAACCCATAACACGACTACCAACAGTAATGGCATGTTTTCGGTAAACATAGGACAGGGAACCCCCGTTATTGGCACTTTTGCCAGCATCAACTGGGGCACCAATGCCAAGTTTATGCAAGTAGAACTCGACCCCGCTGGTGGCAGCAGCTACATAGATATGGGTACGCAGCAAATGATGAGTGTGCCCTATGCACTCACTGCTAGTGCGTTAAAGTTGACCGTCAGTGCCACAGGTGATACATTGTATAGTGGAGGAGGTAATTATGTGATAATACCTGGTATCAGTGCAGCTAATTGCACGGTGTCTGCAGGCACACTTACAGGCTCAGCCACAGCATGTGTAGGCAGTACCACATCACTCAGCAGTAGCGTATCTGGTGGCGTATGGAGTAGCAGTAATACCCCCATAGCCCCTGTTACTTCGGGTGTTGTATCAGGGGTATCTGCTGGCACAGCCACCATCAGTTATACTGTTACCAATAGCTGTGGTAGTGCTACTACTACTATTATAGTCACAGTCAATCCATTGCCATCAGCAGGCACACTTACAGGCTCAGCTACAGCATGTGTAGGCAGTACCACATCACTCAGCAGTAGCGTATCTGGTGGCGTAT
>CAZRPA010000124.1:7047-11317 GCA_964601855.1 uncultured Flavipsychrobacter sp.
GGAGTAGCAGTAATACCCCCATAGCTCCAGTTACTTCAGGTGTTGTATCAGGGGTATCTGCTGGCACAGCCACCATCAGTTATACTGTTACCGAAAGCTGTGGTAGCGCTACCACTACATTAGTAGTTACTGTCAATCCACTACCATCAGCAGGCACTATCACTGGTTCAGCCACTGCATGTGTAGGTAGTACCACATCACTCAGCAGTAGTGTATCTGTTGGCGTATGGAGTAGCAGTAATCCAGCCATAGCCCCTGTTACTTCAGGTGTTGTATCAGGGCTATCTGCTGGCACGGCCACCATTAGTTATACTGTTACCAATAGCTGTGGCACTGCTACTACTACTAGTGTAATCACAGTCAATCCATTGCCATCAGCCGGCACCATCACTGGTACTGCCACAGTAACAGTAGGCAGTACCACTACGCTCAGCAATGCCACCACTGGCGGCACATGGAGCAGCAGTGCTACTGGCATAGCCACCGTAGGTAGTACGGGTGTGGTGACTGGAGTAGCTGCAGGTACAGCTACCATTAGCTATACATTTATTAGTTCATGTGGCAGTGCAGTGGCTACAAGAGTCGTAACTGTTGCTGCTGTGTCATTAACGATAGGGACTAGTTATGGCGGTGGAATAATAGCCTACATCTTATTGCCAGGCGACCCAGGATACATAGCAGGTGAGACGCACGGACTGATAGCAGCTCCAACTGATTATATTACGTTTACAATATGGGGGTGCTATGGCACAACTGTCGGTGGTACATCTACTGAGTTGGGTACAGGAGATGCTAATACGGCCATAATATCGTCCACCTGCGGTGCAAGCACAGCAGCGAGGTTATGTGCCGATCTAGTATTAGGTGGTTACGACGACTGGTATTTACCTAGTAGGAATGAGTTGAAAAAGTTACATATTAATAGGAGCGCAATAGGCGGATTAACCACTGGTGGCTATTGGAGTAGTAGTGAGTTCAGTAATAATAGCGTATGGTACCTCAACGCATCCACGGGAGTACCTACTGGGTACTTCAAGAATAATACAAACTACTTGCGTGCGGTTCGCTCTTTCTAAGCACCTGCCCAATTTTAATGCAATAATTTGTATAGGGCAGGCCATAGCGCCTGCCCTAACTATTATTTTCACCCTCACTTCCTCATCCACAGCTTACCGTTCTTAGTAGTTACAGCCTGTAGTTTATTGCTCAGGGTTAGTTCATTCAGCGTTTTCTCAGCAGCAGCCACACTTACATTACTTAGCTCCGCATATTCTTTTCGGGTCAGTGTTCGGTAATGGGCAAACAGGTGTTGCCAGTCTTTTTCGTAGTTCATTTTTGCAGCAGCAGGCGCACATTTCAGCACCGCGTCCTCAAATTCCTTGTAGGGTTTGTAGCCATTTATCACCACCTGTTTGCCGTCTTTGCCCATAAAGTATAGGGTAGGGAAGCCTCTTACGCCCATTTTTTTAGTCAGTTCAAGGTCCTTTCTAAATGCTTCTCTTGCCTCACCCTCATAGTCACGTTGCATCGCCACAGCATCAAGCCCGCATTCTGTAGCGGCCGCAGCTAGGTGTTCCCATTTAGTTATGTTTTTTTTCTCCAGAAACACCATTTCCCTTATGCGCCTCATAAACAATACCGCCTTTTTTTCGTCTTGCATTTGTGCGGCCTTCACTGCTATCGATGGTGGGTACGACGATGCCAGTGGGTCCTCCAGCCACACATCACCATCTATGGGCATGTCGTAGTAGTGGCTTACTTCGTCCCAGTGGCCAGCCACATCTGCTGGCTTGCTTATGCCACCACTATTATAGCTCCAGTCGGGCAGCAACCCACCCATATGGTACTCTACCAGTAGGTCATTGCCATATTCCAGCTTCAGCTTGCGCAGTTGTGGCTCTATACCCCAGCACGACGAGCATATGGGGTCTGTAAAGTACAGTATCCTCACAGCTTTCTCTTGGCCATTCACTGCCTGCTTACCAGCAGCAGCGCTGCTGTCAGGTATTTCGCATATCCCTTTTTTAGGGTCACATAGCAGTGGATTGTTGTTTTTTGCAGTCATTTTTGGTGCCGTTTGCGACTGGCAGCCCATGCTGCCTATCATCAGTAATGGTAGTAACCAGTTTTTAATATTCATGTTTTATTCTTTCAGCAGCTGTAGCAGCACCTTTTTTTGTACCACTTACCTTACTTTTATAACTTTAGCAAAGTTGCACATTGTATTCCTGTCACACAATTAGTCAGAAAAACAAGACTACTCAGTATGGAAAATGAAAATGGTTGTCCGGCTCAGGCCTTACTCAAAACACTTTCAGGCAAGTTCAAGCCCGAGATTTTCCGCAGAGCCCTGCAAGGTCCTGTCCGGTTTAGCGAGTTGCTGCGTGATATCGACGGTGCCAACAAACAATCGGTAGCAGTAGCGCTCAAAGAGCTAGAAGAACAAGGGCTATTGCACAAAGAGATTATTACCCCCAAGCCATTACATATTGAGTATACACTCACTCCCAAGGGGCAGTCGTTGGTGGCTATTTTTCAGCAGTTAGAGCTATTGTCCTAAAACCAATAGTATTGATAACCAATCACTTACACATCATCACATACATTACACCCAGCCATAACCCAGCAATGCTGTTCACCCAGCAGTATTCCTAATCTTCACCTAACACACCCACTCCCACATCTGCAAGCCCTATACTCTTTTTCTACTATAAATATAATATTGTACCTATGCGCATTTAGCGTCTATACTATCCCTATCTTTGTACCTAATACCCACCCAAAAATGAAAAATATACTACTCACATTTGTGATGTTGTCGGCTGTGCCGTATGTGCAAGCCCAAAGCAGTTTAGGACTCGTAGCCCATTGGGATATGAATGGCGGCACCGCCGATGTCTCCGGAAACGGACATGATGGCCACCCCGTCAATGTTACACCCACAGCCGGTAGGTCTGGCATACCCAACACTGCCTATTATTTCAATGGTCTCAGCAGTGTTATTACCGCACCCTACCAGCCCGACCTCAACATGACCCGGTTTTCCATCTGCACCAAGCTCAAGGTGCAAGGCTTTTACGGAGGGCTCTGTCAGGGCAACTACATTATAGCTCGCGGTGTAGAGTCCACCAGCCCCGGCAACTGGTCGCTCCGGTTCGATGACAATGCCTTCAATAGTTGTTACGTATTAGATACCACCCGGCAGGTATTTATTTCTACAGCAGGCACCAATGCTCCTTCTCTTGCCTCAGCTTGGCAGTACACACCCACCATGCTCAGAGACAAATGGTACAATGTCACAGTTACCTACGATAGCACCACCTGGAGAATCTACATCGACTGCACACTCATCAACACCATCGTAGGGCCTGGCGCACCAATAGGCACCAGCCTCGATAGTTTGGCCATAGGTATGAATATCTGGCATTCTCCCGCTTATCCTTATCCTTTCAAGGGCGTTATCGATGACATACGTGTGTACAACAGAGTGCTTCACGACTCCGAAATAATGCAGTACTGCGACACCTGCGGCAACATCACTACACAGCCTACCGATGTTATGGCAGTAGTAGGCAGCACCGCTACTTTCACCACTGCAGCATCTATCCCCGCCCCCATCTACCAGTGGCAATATAGCACAGGAACTGGTTTTACAAACCTTGCCGATGGTGGCGCGTATTCAGGCGTGTTCACACCCACCCTTACCATTACAGGCATTACCACTGCTATGAGTGGCAACAATTACCGTTGTTTGGTATCTAGCGAGGCCGACTGCTCAGACATTTCTGATTCTGCCGAGCTCATAGTGCCAGTTACCGTAGCCGAGCTTAATGCTGCCAACAATATCAAGATATACCCCAACCCCACACACAGCACACTATCTGTAGCTATTCCCACCCTATCTGGCGAAGGCAAGTTGCAGCTCATAGACGAGTTAGGTCGCACTGTAGGCTCTTGGCACATCAATAGCTCCAGCACACAGATAGATATGCACAACCTCAAAGCAGGTATCTACACCGCCAGAATATATGTAAACGGCCAAGTAGTATTCAGAAAAATCACCAAACTGTAATGGCTGCTGCATGCACAGCTAATAGTATCATTCTACGCTCAGTTCATTTTTCCGGATGCCCACACAGGCATCCGGATTTTATTTCTGTCCATTCATCATCGGCGCCCTATACTTACTCCCTTTTACACACCTACAATTCCGATAGTTTTCAGGTCACCAGCCTCAGCACTACTAGCAGCGGGCTTTGCGTCGCATCTC
>CAZRPA010000124.1:11327-11689 GCA_964601855.1 uncultured Flavipsychrobacter sp.
CACCAGTCACAGCACACCCATCATCGCCGCTTGTGTCACACTCTTGGACGTTCAGGGCAGTGAGGGGGCTTTGCTCACAAACCACATAACCCCAAACGATATCGCCAACATAGGAGCAGATAATGAGTAAACTCCCCTCCTTGACTAAGGAGGGGACGCCACAAAAACATTGGCGAAGCCAGTTTTTGTGGCTGGGGTGGTTGGCACATGGGCAGTTGCTCTGTACCACAAAAATCATATACTAAAAATAAGGGTCATTGCCCCCCCAGCCCCGTGTGCCAGCCCTCGGGGTGTGGCAACCTCGCAAAATGATGAAAAAATAAACACTCGGTGTGTTTTGTCAGTGTTTTTTTTGGTTTTAC
>CAZRPA010000125.1:0-11549 GCA_964601855.1 uncultured Flavipsychrobacter sp.
GGCTGCTGATAGTTCCAGTTTAGCTGCTAATGGAAAACATACAGTTCCTTCACCTACATTGATTAACAGTGTACCAGTAATCAATACAATTTCTCAATCCTTTTTTACAATTACAAATATCACTCCTAAAATAGTAGATGAAATAGCCTCATATGATTTCAATTTTAGTTTTAATCAGTTTTCAAGCAATTTAGAAAATGAAACTGCAAATGAAATTGTAATATTTTTCTCACATATACACTGGGGAGATTATCCAAATGTTATTTGCTATAATGGGAATACCTTATTACAATGCAATTATCTATATAAATCGATTTTATCAATAAGATTTAACGGAAATATTAATTTAACAGGAGATACAGCAGTTGTAATAAAAATATACGGATTTAGAAATCCATTTTTAGCTTCTAATAATGGCGTATATTTTGCAGCTAGTGTAAATAGAACTAATTTTGTTACAGATTCAAGAAAAACAATATTAAGAGGAGTAACTACAATAAGTGAAGGTATTTCATTTAATGCTGGTGTAACTTATGGTAATATTATATTTAGAAATAAAATGACTTTCCATACTGTAACTGTACTTAATAATTTAAAAAACACTGCGACAATTAATCAGCAGGCTCAAGGTTTTGAAATTGCTTTTGAAGAATTATTAAACCCTAGAGAAATTCCAAGATTATATAATGAAAATTATACAAGTCTTCATCAATTTGGTCTATCCTTAGATATTGCAAACAATTTAATAAGTAATTGGGATAATGGATATACAATTGATAAATCCCCAACACTATATATAACATTCCCTACAGACTATAAATTCCATTGGTATACTTTTACTCCTAATGTAGAATTTATTTGGTATGATATTGATAATACTGATCTAAAAACATATATTGAAGTTTCAAATAAATTAACTGTATCTGCTGTAACAATAATTGGTAATACTTTAAAAATTACTTTTAATCAAACTTCTATCGTATTTACAAGATTTTTCTCTCACATTTTATTAAAAATATACAATTTACCTACTCCAGTTGAAACTACAACTAACACTTCAACAAATAGAGTAACAACTGATAGATTTGAATTACTCTTATTAAATTCTGATTCAAGTACAGTATTTAAAACATGGACTAATTTAAACAATTTTAGTAATCAAAATGTTCTTATAAATAGACCTAATTTATTGCTTGCAAAACATAAAGGATTTAAATATGAATATGATCAAAGAAAATACATTATTGATGTTTCAAATAAAACAACTAATACATTTAATAATATAACAATAAAAGCTGGAACATTCAATAAATACACATTTAAAGTAAGAGCAACAAGCCGATTGTTAAGTCCTGAAAGAGTTAATATCACATTAGACACCCAATTGTTTAGTTTTGATAAACCTTTTTATACTGTATCATCTGCAATAAAAAGTGATATGGAATTTCTTATAGGAATAACTTGTAGTGCAAATCCAGGTACAGAAATAGTAAGAACTACATTCGTTTCATCTTCTATTACAAATCCATATAATAGCTTTTTGCCTTTATCACCAATATTAATAACAGTCTTAACATCAGAAGTTGCTCTTATAAGTTTCACTCAAAATAATGTGGTAAGAATAAATGGATCATTATTTGTTGACTTCAATGTAACTGAGGCTCCTTTTGATAACTTATCTATTCTTTTTACTCCAGCAACTGAATCATTAATTGAAAATACTATTTTGACTAAAGGAACATTCACAACCAGAACTACATTTAAAATAACAAATGCAGCAGCTGTAGCAATACAATCATTTAATCTTGGTAGTCCTAATAATGAATGTTATGATTTTACATTTGATAAAATAAACTTTACTATAGATGGGGTAGCTGCTATTATACCTAATGATGCAATTAGAAGAGAAATGTTTGATTATAGAAATGCTGATACAGATACAACAATAACTAAAAGTTCTGTTAAATTTATATTTACAACAGAATATACTCAAATATATGTTTATGCTGTATTAACATGTTTAAACGATGAATTTCCAACTGATAATCAAATGAAAAATCAAAATGTTACTCAAACAGAAAGATCAAGATATTTTAGTGAAATTTTGAATATTCAAGGAAATGCTAATTTAGTATTCAATAATTTGATTAGAGGAGTAGCTTATAAGCTAAAAATTTTAATTGAATCAACTCAAGGTGATAAAACATTAAGAACTTCATCAAAATTAGAAATATCGAATGTAACACTCTCAAATGGAACAGTAATTCCAATTATTGCAGCAAAAACATTTAATCCTTTATGTGCTAGTTTTAGATTTAAATCCAGACCAGGTGTACAAGTAACGAATCCTCTTTTATGGTATTGGCAAGATAGATATAGTGGAATAGGATACTATGAAACTGGATGTATATCAATTGTTGATCAATATGGTACTGAAATTCCAGGACTTCCAATAATAAGAAATGAAACAAGCTGTGGAATCCAAAATTGTAGATTCATAAATAGAGAAAATTTTGTTGTAAATCAAACTGCATTAGACATATCTGAAACATATACAGTTTGTGCATATCAATTTTCAACATGTTCAGTAGACCCTACAAATTATCAAGAGACTTTCAACGATTTGTTAACAACATTTGCTACAAATACAACAATGAATAATGCTTTACAAACTAAAGTTGTACCAGAATTTACAGTAAATACTGTAACTGATCAATCCAGTTTAAATGCTCCAACATTATCAAATATATCTTTTTCAGCAGGAAGATTAACATTTAATGGAGTTAGTACAAGTCCTTTACAATGCTTTTTAAGAGTTTCTAATAGTCAACCATTATCCTCTCAATTCGAAAGTTGTTCATCAGGTTGCACAACTATAAACACTTCAAGTCAACAGGGATCATATTCTATTAATGTAGGAACTAGTATTTCTGGATCACAAACAATATATGCAACTTGCTTTAATGATATGCCATGTTCAACGACAAAAACAAATGTATTAAGCTTAGGAAGTTTCACAGCATCAACAAATAATAATAATAATAACAACAATTCAACCAGCAATAATAATACTAACAATAATAATACAAATTCAAATAGCTTATATATACAAATTTCCAAATTGATCTTTATTTCTCTGATATTGTTACTACTTGTTTAAATCCCATTTAGAATAACTAAATAATAAAACAATATTTCAAATATTTTAATAAGTTTATTTAAGAATATTTATTCAACTAATATCATTATCAATCCTAACAAAATTAGACTCATTTTCAAAAATACTGAATTAATTGGATTTGTATTATTGTTTGTTTGATTATTATTGTTTGTTGGTGTAGAAACAGTTGCAGATCCTAAGGAAATTACTCCAGAAGAACTTTGAGAACAATGCATATCATTGTAACATTTTGCATATATTGTATAACTTCCTGCTGATAATCCAGAAAATGTATAACTAGAAGATAATTTACTAATTTCTAAAACTTTACAAGAATTTGTATTACATGTATTGAATTCAGCATCTGTGGGTGCACCTTGATTAGAAATTCTTGAAAAGCATCTAACAGGTCTCGAAGAAGTAGCGGAAAAAGAAATACTATTAGTAGTAGTTTTTATATCAGATATAACAGGTGTATCTGGTTTTAAATTGTCATCTACCTCAAGCAACACAAATTCAGGGACTACTCTTGTATTTAAAGTATTATTAAATGTTTGATTATTACTTAAAGTAACCATAATTTCATTAAATACTTCTTGATAATTAGTAGGTTCTGTTTCACAAGATGATAAAGGATATGCGCAAATAGTGTATGTTTCTGGAATAGCTAATTGTGTAGCATTAACTACAAAATTGGTTCTATCGATAAATCTACATCTTGCTGTTCCGCAATTTGTTTCATTTCTTATATTTGGTAAGCCTGGAATCAATGTTCCATATTGATCTACTGCAGAAACACACCCAGATTCATAATAACCTGATAAAGCATATCTTCTTTGCCAATACCATAATAAAGGATTTGTTACTTGTGTTCCTGGTCTAGTTTTAAATTGATAGCTTGCACATCTTGGATTTCTTGTTCTTGTAGCTATAATAGGGACAACTGTTCCATTCGATAATGTACTATTTAACAGAATAATATTGTCTGAAGCAGTTCTTTCAGATAATACACCTTGAGTTGATTCAATAAATACTCTTAATTTCATAGGGTATCCTCTTAATACATTTCTAAATACTATCAAGTTAGTTCCTTCACTGTTTAAAATTTCGTAATAGAATCTTAATGTTTCAGATTGAGTAATATTATTATTTTTCATATTTTCAATTGATGGGAACTCAAAGTCATAACATGTTAATACAGCATACATATATATTTGTGAATACACAGATGTAAATCTAAATGCTATTGAATTTGGTGATAAAGTTGTTTCTGTTTCAGAATTTAAATATTGGAACATTTCTGGTCTTAAAGCTGAATTAGGTATAATAGCAGCTACTTTATTTACTACAAAGTTAATTTTTTCTTCTTTAAATTCATAACAATTGTTGTCTAAAACAGGTAATAGGAATGATTGTAAATTATCAGTGTTTTTATCTAACATTCTAAAAATTGTTCTAATTCTTAAAGAATTTGCTAATAATCTTGAATTCAAAATTTCTGATTGTGTGCTACTGATAAAATTAATATTAATATCTTCAACTGGAGGTAAAAGGACAGTAAAATCTACAAATGCTGATCCATTTATTCTTACATCAACAGTCAAGGGACTTATTATCATTGATTTTTCAGTATTATCTATCCAAAATACAATGTTAGCTAAAGGCATAAAGAAATTGTAAACATTTTCTGTTGTTACTGTTTGAATAAATGGTCTAGCTATTAAATAACCATTTGGTTCACTACATGGAACACCTACTTTAAATGGAATATCTGTAAATCTATAAGTAGCTACTTCATAAAATGGTTTATCGTATCTAATTTTGTTATTTGTAAGAGTAACATTTACTGATTTTGGTTCTAATAATCTAGAACTATTTCTTATTCTATAATGATATGTCATGAATCTACCAGCTCTTAACATGAGATTATTTAAAATAATTGAAGATCCACTTTTATCTATTGAATCAATAACCCATTTTTTTTGATCATATTCAAATTTTAATCCTTTATTTCTTGGAAGAAAATCATTAATTTTATTTACTAAAACTTCATGTTGTGACCAGTTATTTAAATTTGTCCATGTTTTAAATACTTGTGTTCTTGCAGTATTCATCATCAATAATTCAAAACCTTTAGTTGTTATTTTACCAGTTGCAGTGTCTGAAGAATTATTCTCAGGAGGTGGAATATTGAATATTTTTAGAACAAAGTATTGGAAGAATTTGTTGAAAATTAAAGAAGTATTTGACAACTTTAATCTTAATTGATTTCCTGATATTTTAATTTCAGTTATTTTTATACTAGCCTCTGCAGATGATGAGGTTGAATCAAAATTTACAACTTCAATAAGGGATTGATTTAATTCATTCATTCTATATCCAATTAAAGTTGCTCTAATATTGGATAATGAGTAATAATGTAGTTTGAATTCATCTGGGAATGTAATGTATAATTCTATTCCTGTTCCAAGAGTAAATCCATTTTCCCAATTACTTATTGATTTATTAGCAACATCTAAACTAAATGATATTGTATAAGAATTTTCCCAACTTGAAAATAATAAGGCTGGATTTTCTAATGGATTTAAAGGTTCTTCCCCTTGAGCAGATCCTTCAATTAAATTATTTGCTGTTTGATTTGAATTTGGTATATTTATTCTATGGTATATATTAAAGTTTTTAAAGACAACATTTCCGAAGACAGTTTCATTTTTTGGCTCAATTCCTTCTGTAATTGTAGTTACTCCTCTAACCATATATCTTCTTGAAAAAGTATTGAAATTTGTAGAAGCTAAAGCACATCCGAAAAATGTATTATTATTATTAACAGGAATATAAGGATTAGTAATACCAATTACTTTTACAATTTGATTTGTATCTCCACTCGTATTAATATTTGCGAATCTTATTGATAATATTGAATCTTCAATAAATGTGCAAGGTAATAAATTATTTTCATTATAACATACAACTTCTTGGTAATCTCCATATGCTATATGATCAAAGAAAATTAAAATTTCATTTCCAGTTACTCCAGAAGATTCAATTTTACTAGATGTTTGTTGGAAATTAAGAGAAAAGTTATATTCTGCATATACTCCTGGTAATCTTGGATCAACAGATGTAATTTTACAAAAATCAGCAAGAAAGTTTTCTTCTATTAAATTCAATGATAATGAAGGGGTTGAAGATACATTATGTGAATTTGAATTTGCTAAATCAGAATTATCTGCTCCTTTCATAGTAATTTTTACAGAATGATTTACTAAATTTACTGTTAATACTGGCCAAATAAAAATGTTCAAAGTATTTGATAATTTGATATTACATTTGTAAACAATATTTTTAAGCTTTAAAATAACACCATTTGTAGTAAAATCTGTGTATATACTGTCAATAAAAGCATCTCCAGTATCCATATTTGAACCATATAAAAGTGAATTACCGAATGTTGGTAATAATCTGGATCTTAAAGAATTTGGTTTTAAACCTGATAAATTACTTATAATACTTAATGTCATTCCTCTTGTCGCACTTCTTGGTAATCTTACAATTAAATGTGCTAATCCTAACCCATTAATAGTATTTGAATATTGATATCTTAATTGTGTCAAAGTAGCAAAAAAATTTGCATTTGCACTAGATAAATCTGTAACAATTCTTTGGTTAAAAGCTAATTGAGCGAATTTATTTGATGCTGCTATTTCTGAAACTGAAGGTCTTTTATAGAAAACGTCAGTTGTAAGTGAAGAATTTGCTGATTGCATATATAAGCTTGAGGTGAATCCACTTAATGTTAAATTGAAATTTACTTCAGCTCTATCTACTGATATTCTAACGTTATCATTTGAAATATTATAACAACACATTTCAAAAGTTGTTGCATTTTTAGTTATTGGACAACTTACATCTGAACTAGAAATATCACAATCTGTTACTAAGTTTGTTTTTCCATATTCAATTATACCACATTTAGTAACACTAGTAATAATACTATTATCAAATGACAATTTAACATATGTACCTCTTGGAATTAATGTAGGGAATGTTCCAGCAACATTTATATTAGCTGATTTTTCGTTTGTTATAAAAGTGTCTGTATCATCTTCTCTAATAGTTGGATTCCAAGAAGTAGTATCATCTAATGTAGGAAGATATAATTTAAAACCTATAAAACTAGCTAATGTACCTGAAGATTCATTTAAAATTAAATTAGACTGAGTCAAAAATGTTGTACTTGCAAGACCAGAAAATCCGGTATTTCTTGCTGTGAAAACAGCCACATAATTAAAGTAATTAGTTTTTTTCAATTCACTATTTTCATAGTTTGTAATATCCAATCTTGGTATTCCAGTTATTGGTATAACATATGTTGATGATAATGGAAATTCTTTAAGTGTTGCACTAGTAACTGTTACATTTGGAGTATTTTTAAGAATTACTCCATTTATTTGATCTGAGTATCCCCAAGCTAAGAACTTATTAAATGGCACTCCCATTATATAAAATAGGTTATTGGTTTTTTTATATTTAAATGTTTTGTCTACATTACCTGCGACATTTGGATTTCCTGTAACACCCGAAGTACTAATATCTGATATTTTAGTGCTCAAAAAAATCATAATACAAGAAGCATTTGTAGCTGTTATACTAGTAAGATCCATAATATTTTGTTCATTATTAGTATTTTTTGTATAGGCTCTAAAATTTACCTTTAAATCTGCAAATGATGTTTTTCTTGTTGTTGGATAATTTGCAGCTGTTCCAGCATTTAGAGTACTTCTCAAATTTCCATTTTCACTAAAAAATGTAGTTGGAGTTACAGATGGATCAATAGACAGAATAGTAGAAATTGGAAAAGGTACAACTGCTGATGTTACATTTGCGGCATAAACGTATTGATTTGCTGGAAATGTTTCAAAGTTTTCACTTACTAATGTTGTTGTTCTACTATTTGGTCTTAAATAAGTATCTATCCTGGAAATATTATTATATGCAGACATTTGTCCCCAAGCTAAAGTTGCAATTGGATTAACAAAATAAATTCCATTTGTTGGGTAGGTTGAAGTAGCTGTAAATGCAGAATATGTAGGGCAAAGGTATGGAATATAAATATTTTTGTTCACGTCTCCAGATGGATTATTAGTTGTAGGAATATAAATGACAGATCCCATGAAAAGATGATACATTGTTCTTCCTTGTTCAAAACCTCTAACTGGATTAGCAATAGCTGTTGCAGCATCATTATATCTAATATTTGCATGAAATACTAAGTTAAAAAGCATAGTTTCAAATCTAGTAATATTTACATTTGTTTGAGCACCTGCAGCAACACCGGATAAGTCTGGATAAAAATTAGTCGAAGATTGAGGATCTCCAATCAATCTAAAATTTGCAGATATAGTTTGACCTGCATTATTTGCATAAGCAGTTGCAGATGGTAAAGGTGCTACTGGGTATTCAAATGTTTCATTATTTGGATCTAAATCAAGTAAACTAGTTGCAAATAGCCAAATCATTAAAACATTAGAACTTGTTTGTTTCTTTTTATCAATTACATTTGAATTTATTTCAATAAGACAAACATTAAATGGAGATGACCCACTCCAAGTAGGACTCATATGAGTAACTATCCATCTTTGATTAGTTATAACAGTTGGACCTGAAGTAGCAGAAAGAGTATCATTTACTGTTGGATCTTGGAATACACCTAATTCAGGATATAATTTTATAAATCTGATAACTCTTAAAGGGTTTACATTTTTATTCAAAATTTGTAATTGAACATCGAAATAAGCATACATCCAGGTAGAATTAGATGGTTTACTGCTCCATTTAATACAATCAGAATAAAATGCTAATGGTAATCTTCTTGTTACGTTAAGTGTATCTAAAGTAATATCATTAGTAGCAGTATGATCACAATTTTGACCAAATATTGATAATGAAGTTGCACTAAATGTTACAGAGTTTGATGATATCCTATATGTTAAATCACTTCCTGATGCAGTTGTAAGAGTATTAATTTTAGAATTTTCAGTATTTATATTTGCAGATATACTATATGTTCCAGTACCCTGAACACCAGTTAATGCTTTAGAAACTAATGATGTTCTTCTACCGGCATTTGTTGGTGAAGGGTTATTTAAATCTGTTGCTCTTATATTTGTTTGAATTATTAATGCAGTTGGATTTCCTACAAATCCAGCAGCTTGATTATAATAAAACTCCCAGTTTAGTTGGCATCCATCAGTAGTTCCAGTTGGATTTAAACTATTTCCTGATGTAAACCATTGTCTATTAAAAATCCATCTTATTGTTGCTTCAACAAAATTAGCTGTTATTGTAGTAGTTGTAGCTGTTATCCAATTTCCAGCAGTAGCGGAAGTACACTCAGATGGTATGTAATTTGAAGTTGTTATTCCAGTAGCAGCAGTTAACATAGCTCCCACTGGCATAATAGCATAAAATAAAACACTTGTATTTGCAATATCAGATGTTGAACTAAATATATATTTTTGTGTTAATCCTGAAGTAAAAGATTCAGCTCCTGTATTAGCACTATATTTTGCGAAAAATGTTGTTGCTCCAATAGTATTCAATGTCGATAAAGTAGATGGAATTCCCATTATAAATATATGATTAATTTCAATTCCAATTGGATATAAATGTTCAGTTCCAGTAGTCAAACCCCCTGAAGCATCAACGTCTGCAAAATAAGGAATAATATATGGATCAACCATAGTATTAGCCGCATAGTGTCCTCTAACTTGTAGTGGATAACATCTACTTTCTAATTTAACAGATGTTGCTTCTGCTAAAACATAATTTGTACTAGAAGATTGACTAGTCACTGGGAAAATAGATTCGTTTTTATATGTGTCATTAATATATGATCTTTTGAATATTCTTATAGTAAAAGTTAAATCTCTATAATAAGAATCTACTCCATTAGCTGAATTATAACATCTTTCAATAAATCCCCATACTCTTATTCTATATGAATCTGTAGTACTTGCAATAATGTTAGGCATTTTGAAAAATATACCATTTGCTTCTAAAGTATCTGGAACAATGTCATAATTAAAATCATTTCTCAGAGGTAAACAACTAAATCTTTTTCCAAAATTTTGTTCTAAATTTGTTAAAGAAAAATCACAAGTGGATGCAATTAAAACTACAGCTTGAGTTGCTCTAGCATAGTCTCTTTGTCTAATAACAACGAATCCACCTGAACTAATTTCAACATTACTTCTAAATTGAAATTGGAATGGCCATCCCATACCGTCAAAAACTGGGAAATAATCAGGATGAATAACTTTAGCATCTTGTAATGGAATAACATTAACAACATCCATAGCTACTCTGCTATAACTTATTACTGAATATGTATTCTTGTATAGAATAAGAACTTCTAAATTTGTGCTTAATTTTAAATCAACATCAGTAGTTTTTACACCATTTAAAGTCATTACAAATTTTCTTGGAAAAACTAAATTATTTACAAATCCAGTGACTATAATTCCATCTGATTGCTCAATAAATCCTAAACTTTCAGTTAATGCTCCTTCGTTTGCTGCAGAAGAAAAAGCACTTGTTGTTACTGAAGTTGGGTAACTAAAAGATTTTGTAGCAAATTTGACATACATCAACATATCTTGTGCATTGAATATCCAATATTGTTGTAATTCTATTCTAAAATTAATATTAATAGTAAATCCAGGGTATAAGGTAGTATTATTATTAACTTGAGCAGGTGAAACAATAGTTGAAAGACTTGATCCTGAATTGTTAACTACTATAATTTTATTATTATCATCTAAAGTATAATCTCTATATAATCCTAAAGTTCCTATTGATGGTAAATTATCTATAATTACTTGATCACGATTATTACTTGTTGAAGTAAAAATACCAATATTATGAATGAATGATACAGATAAAGCCGATGGAAAGACTATTGTTAATACTAAATTTGTATTAGTAGGTAAAAGATTAACAGTTCTATCCTGAAATTGTACATATAATACGTTTGCTTCAGCTGTATTTGTAGCTGTAATTGGAGATACTATGGGAGGTAAAAAACCTACAGCATATTTAGTAGTACTACTAGCTAATGAAACTGTTGGAACTAGGTTCGATGAAAAATCAAAAACGCCAGTTGGAAATCTCACACCAATAAATTGTCCAAAAGTAATTCCTGTTCTTGAGGCTGTATCAAGAGTTGATGTAGGCAATTTAAATCTTAACTCTAAAGTTGTATTAGCAGTAGCCTTAGTATTAAATCTAAATAATACTGGAAAATTAAAATTTGGTTCTATTCTTTCAGAAAGAATCATCGTCATACAAAGAAAAATCAAAAATATTTTTAGTGTTTTCATTTTAAGTG
>CAZRPA010000126.1:0-11494 GCA_964601855.1 uncultured Flavipsychrobacter sp.
GGGTTAACTCATTGATTATCAATACTATTCACTTTTCCGGTATGCATGCATTTTCAGGTGGTTTTTGTGGTGGGGTAGGGGGCAATGTTTGTTTTGATAATAGGGAAATTATAAGCTGACATAATGATAATGGGGTTTATAGGGTAATGGATAAGTAGAATATGCTCTACTAATGCCGCAAAAAGTGAGCCAACTTAAGCCAAAATAGGTGTGGCAGTGATTAAGATATCCACATTTTGGGATGTGGATTTTATGCAAGTGACGAACACGTACACTTTTTATTTTGTTAACTGTATTATTTGCCGAAACTGCTGATTTTGTAGGTGAACACTATCATGTAGTATCGTTGCAGGAGGTTGGTTTGTAGGTCTTGGATGTAGCTGTCGGTGATGGTGCGTTGTATGTTGGTGTTTTGATTGAGGAGGTCGTTGATACTAAAACGGAGTTCGCCCTGACGCTTGCGGAATAGCTTTTTTCCCACAGCTATGTTGCATAACAGAATATTACGATTGAATCCTGCTGATAGGCCATAGTTTCCCTGCCATGCCAATGAGCTATTGATGACTATTGTCTGCCATAAAAGTAGTGTAGAAGTGGCTCTAAGTTGCTGGCTGATGAATGTGGTGGTGGTTTTGCTGACGGGGTTTTGGTTGAAGGAGATATTAGAGCCGGATGATAGGGTAAAGTCGAGCTGCTGGCTGCTGTTGCTGGTAAGCACGAGGCTGAGCCCCAGTGTGCGGCTCTGCTGATAATTGATGCTGCCATTGATGATAGAGGGTATGCGCTGCAAGCCACCATTGGCATTGATGCTAAACCGACTTTTGATGATGGTGAGCGGTATGCTGTGGCTGACGTTTGTATTGATGCCAGCATTGCCTTGAATATTGACCGGGAGTGTGAGCTGCACACCAGCGGGAAGAGAGATGCCAAGTATGGTGGTGTCGGTAGGGTAAATGAGCGACTGTGAGGATATGTAATGGCGGGTAAGATTGGCGGTAAGTGACACTGATGTGTTGTGGCTGCCTTTGTGACCTGAAGCATTGTACCTGAGTGATAGTGTATGGGTGTAGGGCTGGCGCAATTGCGCATTGCCGGTAGAAAGGTGGAGAGGGTCGGTGTTGTTGACCACGGTTTGCAACTGTGCTATAGATGGTGGGCGGGTGGTGGTGGTGTACTGCCCCTGCAGGTGACGACTACTGGTGATGCGGTACTGCCAAGTGGCTAGGGGTAGAAGATTGGTAAAGGTGCGGGTGGTGGCATATGTGCCAGGCGACAACTGAGTGTTGTGGAGCTGTACCCACTGATACCCTATGCCTCCAGATAGCTGATGCCTGCCCTGGTGGTGCTGATAGCTGGTGCTGGCCTTGTAGGTGGTGTGGGCTGCTATAAACGAATTGGACAAAGCAGTGTCGGGCAGCAAGTATGCACTGCCGTTGTAGTCATATACGTCTCTTACTGATTGTGTAGGAGAGGTTGCGACATCGGTTTGTAGCTTCAGCAGACTGTGTGTGCCCATAGGGCGTGTGTAGATGGCGTTGCCACTAAGCGACCACCCCTGCTGCAGGTGGTGTATGCGCTGGTCTTGGGTGGTGCTGAGCTGGGTATCTGTGTAAAATGTGTTTTGTGCGTATTGCTGAGTGGTAGCCAGTGCGTGGTTGTAGCTGGTATTGACTGCTGCGGACAAAGTATGCCCCCTGCTACCCAAGCGGTGGGTGTATAAAAGATTGTTGCTGAGCATGATAGCCGTACGATCATTGGTGTTGCGGTTGGTGGTGGCATTGAGTGGCTGATAGTCTATGGCCATAGTGCCTGTGCGGCTGGCGGCACTGCCTGTGCTGGTGAGGGTAAGGGCTGGCTGCAAGAGTAGCGTGTGTAGGGTGTCGGGCTGATAACTGATGCGCATGTTGGCCCTGTGATTTTGGCTATTGTTGGTGGTGGGGCTTTGCTCGTCATATATCTGTCCGGCAGCGGAGGGCAGCAGGTAGGTGCGTCGGGTGTTTCGGTAGGTGGCATTGCTGGTGTGCGAATAGGCATAACTACCTGTGGCGTCGGTATGGGTGCCCCATTTGTTGGTGTAGTTGAGCCCTGCAGCATGGGCGGTGGTGATGCCACTACCGGCTGTGGCTGCTGTGCTTTGGTCGGTAAAGTTTTGAAGGTTGACGTTATTGGACTGTGCAGTGAGCGATATGCGTCGCTGACCACCGAAGCGGTGCAGGTTGATGCCACTGCCATATATGCCCTGACTGCTGCTATTGCCACCACCAGCAAAGGCATTGCCAAAGACACCATGCCGCTTGTGAGGGTGGGTGACGATATTGATGGTTTTGTTTTGCTGCCCCTCGCTGAAGCCTGTGAAGCGTTCTTGGTCAGATTTTTCGTTGTACACCTGTACTTTTTGTATGACGTCGGCAGGTAGGGTTTTGAGGGTAGCCCAGGCATCATCGCCAAAGAAGGGCTTGCCATCTACCAGTACCTTTAGTACGGCTTCGCCCTGAGCCTTGACGGAGGTGCCGTTTATTTCTATGGCGGGCATTTTGCGTATGAGGTCGGCGGCATCGGCATCGGGGTTTACTTTGTAGGCAGCCGCATTGTACTCGGTAGTATCGTCGTGCTGAGTCATGGCTATAGCCTGCGATACTATTTTTACTTCATCGAGGGTTTGGGATATGGGCTGCAGGTGAGTGGTGGGCAGGGTAAGGCTGGCATCTGTAATGCTGATGGAAGTATGGTGTGTGGCATAACCTATGGCAATAATGACCATGGTGTATGCACCGGGTAGTACGCCAGATATGCTATAGCCCCCCAGGGAGGTGGTGGAGACTGAGTGTAGCTGCTGCCCCTGCTGCGTGATGGTGATGGTGGCTTGGAGTAGGGTATCGGTAGGGAGCCCCTGCACCCTGCCAGTGATGCTGAAGGGCTGGGAGAAGGACAAAGTGCTGCATAGTAATGATAGTAATAAGAGGTAGTATTTCATCTATCCTATGTAAGGAATACCCATTTTATTTTAGCTCCCCCAATTACTCCACCACTAGTTTCCCCACCCACTGACTGGTAGCAGTTATAACTTGTATAGTGTAAATACCTGCTGGTAGATGGCTTACAGATATGGGAGTGGCAGTGGTGGTGGTGTGGTGCGCAAGGTGCTGCCTGCCGTCTATGCTGCGCAATACTATGGTGGCGGGCTGTGGTGTGGGCTGGGTGATGGTAATGCTGTGACGGGCGGGGTTTGGGGTGATGGTGATACCTGTGGCTGCTGGCTGTGGGGATATGCCTGTGGGGCAGTCTGTGATGGGCAGTATGGTGAGGGTGTGTGTGGCGGTGGCTGTGCCACAAGCATTGGTAGCGGTGTAAGTGATGATGGCGGTGCCTGTGGCTATGCCCGTAACCACGCCTGTGCTGCTTCCTACAGTAGCTGTAGTGGCTGTGGTGGCCCAGGTGCCTGTGGTGGTGGGTGCGCTGAGGGTAGTGGTGCTGCCTACACATAGGGTGTCTGCCCCGGTGATGGGTGCTGCTATGGGAAGAGGAAGGACGGTAACGGCTATGGTGAGGGTGTCGGCTGCACCATTGTCAGTGACCCGAACTTTAAAAGTATCGGGACCAGTGTACCCTGATACTGGTGTGTAGCCTGTGCCTACTGGTGTAAGTAAACCACCGGTAGAAATGGTGCTGTAAGCTGCTGCTACAAACCCATGTGCAGGTGGCACCAGCACTGACCAACTGATGGGCTGACTGCTGTTGCTGTCAACAACTTGTAGCAAGGTATCGAGTGGATTGTACTCGGTGCAAGCAGTGAGATAGGTAATGTTACCCTGCACAAAGTAAGGAGCGCGATTGTAGGTGGATATACGGCGAATGCGGCGGTTGTTATAATCACAAAAATAGATATCGCCATTGTGGTTAATGCTTACACAAGTTGGGGAATTCAAATTTGCAGCAGTTGCTAGTCCACCATCGCCAGTAAAATCTGGCACACCATTGCCAGCAATTGTAGAAATAATTCCCGAGGGATTGATCATACGGATTCGATGGTTTGAAAATTCAGAGAAAATTAGGTTACCCCAAGGGTCAAAATGTACCATTTGAGGATTGTTTAACATTGAGGCTGATGCTGGACCTCCGTCACCACTGTAACCCGCAACACCCGAGCCCGCTATAGTCGTTATGATGCCATTAGTATCTATTTTCCTGATACGATGGTTGCCATTATCAGCGAAATATAAATTATTATATTGATCGGCTGACACAACTGATGCTAAATTAATAGTTGCAGCTGTAGCTGGACCACCATCACCACCATAACTATGTGTTATGCAGTCCCCTACGATAGTACTTACTATTCCAAAACTATTAATTTTGCGTATACATCCAGTTTGTGCAATATATAAATTACCCAATTTGTCAAAAGAAAGACTTCCCGGATTTGAGAATAATGCTGCTGAAGCTGGACCACCATCGCCACTATAACCAGCGGTAGTAGAACCAGCGATAGTAGTGATTATTCCAGAAGTGTCAATTTTGCGAATTTTGTTTAAAGCACCAAAATACAAGTTCCCTATGGAATCCTGACACATTGTGCCTGTTATAGATATGGCAGCTGCAGTAGCAGTGATGCTGTCACCACCAGTGCCACCCCCAGCGAAAATGCTGATAATGCGCGACGTGTCTACTACTCGAATGTAGTTTCCTTGGCTGATATATAGATTGTTGTTTTTGTGAATTAGAGTTGCTGGTGGCATATGTATAGCAGCTGCTGTTGCAGGACCGCCATCACCAGAGAAAAACAAAGAACCATTACCTGCTACTGTAGTGATTATTTGGGCATGGAGGGTGGAAATACTGAGCATTAAAACCAGAAATGTATTTAGTGTGATATTCATGTATGTTTTGTAATTAACGTATAGAGCGTATTGTAACGCTCTATACGTGAGTTATATTTAATTAAAATCTATTACAATATTGTCCATGATGCCAGCTAGTGCCATATTAGTCCATGTGCTTGTGCCAGACAAACAACTACTACCAGACCAACTTGTGCCTCCAGTAAGGCAAGCTGTTATCGGTGAAGTTAGCAGGGCAAGAGGATCAGTCATTATACCACCATTATTTGATTGACATGGAGGAATAGGGCACTGCCATTGAAATGTTACGTCAGTCCATTGAAAAGTAGTAGTAGTAATCAAGTCAGTGTGAGACATGGGTGATGTGAAGTATGCAAAACCTGGTCCTCCTCCTACTACATCAAAATCACCTGGATTAGTGCATAATAGAGAACTTCCCCCAGGTGCTAAAAAAAATGTAATTCCCGTGATATCACAAGCTGAACCATTAAGATAGCCGGCATCAACAGCAGACATTTTTACCCAAACGCCACAGTTTGCATTATTGTTTGTTACTGTCAAAGCCCCAGTTTGTGCGAAAACCATACAACCCAAAAAAGAGAATGCAAACGTAAAAAATAATTTTTTCATGTTTCTTACTTTTAAAAAGATATAATTCAATCACAGTCTAAAAAAAGACGGTGATTGGCAATAATTGCTACTCCGCATTTATAAGAGCCACCCTTCGTAGCTAAGTGGCCGATACTATTTGCATAGTTTGTCAGTTAGCGTACCTTTGTAGTTCTTTCAAAACTGTTGGTACACTTTGCTGCTGTAGTCAAATACTATCCTGTTTGGTCACAGACCATTTCGCAAAGAGTAACAAATCTTAGAGCAGGCAATTTTGGTAGGCTTTACGTTCGCCATTTATAGCCTGCTCTTTTTATGTCCTAAACTTTGCACCAGCTATATTCATTTTGATTGTTTCTACACATTGCTTTGTTGTGTTTTGTATAATAACTATCAAATAAAATACAAAGTAAATTTAGCTAAGTTTGTTATTAACAGCAAATATTATTATAGTTATTTTGTTCTCTATAAGAACAAATTGTTCCTATTAGGAAATGTTGTTTTGAGATAGTATTGTATTGAGAGGTACGTTGAAATGATTGGCTATTTGTACCAAGAGTTTAAGATTTAGAGATTCGTAGTTGCTGTTTTCTATTTTGCTTATCACTGAGTGCGTGACACCTACGCTTTTGGCAACTGTAGTTATTTTTTCATTTTCTTTTTGGCGCAATGTGTACACATTTTGTCCAATTGTTGTCAGAACGTCGTTCAGTAATTGATCTTTCATAATTAATAAGTTTTATAGTTTTTGATGGATGATACTTTTAGGTAGTTTTTTGGTGTTTTTTATAAGTTTTTGTGTAGTGTGGTTAATACTTTTACGAATCTAAAAATTATTTTTTGAATATCATAATATTCTGTCTGAAAATTATACGCTATTGTTATTAGAATACGATTAGAGAGAAATCTTTTCCGGCTTATAGTACGTTTCATTAAGTATTTACTCTTTACTCCACTATCACCTTCCCCACCCACCGATTGGCAGCAGTTATAACCTGTATTGTATAGATACCTGCTGGTAGATGGCTTACAGATATGGGAGTGGCTGTGGTGGTGGTGTGGTGCGCAAGGTGCTGCCTGCCGTCTATGCTGCGCATCACTATGGTGGCGGGCTGTGGTGTGGGCTGGGTGATGGTAATGCTGTGACGGGCGGGGTTTGGGGTGATGGTGATACCTGTGGCTGCTGGCTGTGGGGATATGCCTGTGGGGCAGTCTGTGATGGGCAGTATGGTGAGGGTGTGTGTGGCGGTGGCTGTGCCACAAGCATTGGTAGCGGTGTAAGTGATGATGGCGGTGCCTGTGGCTATGCCCGTAACCACGCCTGTGCTGCTTCCTACAGTAGCTGTAGTGGCTGTGGTGGCCCAGGTGCCTGTGGTGGTGGGTGCGCTGAGGGTAGTGGTGCTGCCTACACATAGGGTGTCTGCCCCGGTGATGGGTGCTGCTATGGGAAGAGGAAGGACGGTAACGGCTATGGTGAGGGTGTCGGCTGCACCATTGTCAGTGACCCGAACTTTAAAAGTATCGGGACCAGTGTACCCTGATACTGGTGTGTAGCCTGTGCCTACTGGTGTAAGTAAACCACCGGTAGAAATGGTGCTGTAAGCTGCTGCTACAAACCCATGTGCAGGTGGCACCAGCACTGACCAACTGATGGGCTGACTGCTGTTGCTGTCAACAACTTGTAGCAAGGTATCGAGTGGATTGTACTCGGTGCAAGCAGTGAGATAGGTAATGTTACCCTGCACAAAGTAAGGAGCGCGATTGTAGGTGGATATGCGACGAATGCGGCGGTTGCCCCATTCAGAAAAGTATATATCGCCAGTCTTACTAATACTTAGACATTCAGGAGCATGCAAAGTAGCGGCAGTAGCTGAACCGCCGTCGCCAGTAAAATCGGGTACACCTGTGCCTGCTATTGTAGTAATGATACCCGATGGGGCTATCATACGAATGCGATTATTATTCCAATCAGCAAAATACATATTACCCCATGGGTCGAAGGCAAGTCCATGTGGTCTGTTAATATTAGCTAAAGTAGCAGGTCCACCATCGCCACTATAGCCAGCAACACCTGTGCCCGCTATGGTAGTAATAATACCATATGTATCTATTTTACGTATTCTATGATTTCCAATGTCTGTGAAATATATATTATTAAATCTGTCTACAGCAATAGATATTGCACCATAAATTAGGGCAGAGGTAGCAGGACCACCATCACCGCTATAACCCGCAAGACTACTGTCACCTGCAATAGTGCTAATAATTCCTAATGTATTTATTTTTCGTATACATCTTGCTTGTGCCACATACAGATTTCCTAAGTAGTCAAACGCAAGACTTTCTCCATTCATATTTGCAGCGGTAGCAGGTCCACCATCACCACTATAACCACCAATTCCAGTTCCTGCGATTGAGCTAATAATACCAAATGTGTCTACTTTACGAATTTTGGATAAGGAAATGAATAAAATATTTCCAATACTATCTTCAATTATTCCTTTGCTTCCCGAAATGTGTGAAGAGGTAGCTGGCACACCATCACCTGATGTGCCTCCTCCTGCAAACACATTAATTATTCCAATTGTACTAACCTTGCGAATATATAATCCTTGACTCAATAAGATTATATTATTTGATTGGATGTAAATTGATTGTGGTCCATGAATTGCAGCTGCTGTAGCAGGACCACCATCACCTGAATATCCCAAAGCCCCATTACCTGCTACTGTGGTGATTATTTGGGCATGGAGGGTGGAACACAGTATACTCAGTATGATTATTAGAATAAATCGACTACTCATGGTTGATAGTTTTTGTAGCGTGTGATTGAGGTGGTGTAGGCATATCATGTAAGTGCGGGTATTGTAGCATAGCAATAACGCTGATATAATAGTAGTACGAATCTAAAAATTATTTTTTGAATATCATAATATTCTGTCTGAAAAAATAGTGGTTTTGTTATTAGAATACGATAAAAAGACACTATTTGTTGATCGACAACGATTTAAATATAGGTGTAGAATATATGTGATTTCGGAGTGTATGGGCAAAGCTCCCCACTGCCCCGCCAGTAGAAGCGAGTGACACAAAGCCCGCTGCTAGTAGTGCTGAAGCTGGTGACCAAAAGAAAAAGTGAGGGTACTGTAAAAACAACAATGGGTAAAACCGAGGACTGGTTTTACCCATTGTATGGTGGCTATATGCGGTTTTTGAGGATTTCGTCTATTACAGAGGGGTCGAGGAGGGTGGAGGTGTCGCCTATGCTGTTGGGTTCGTTTTCGGCTATTTTGCGTAGTATGCGGCGCATTATTTTGCCGCTTCGGGTTTTCGGTAGGCCTGTTACAAACTGTATTTTGTCGGGTTTGGCTATGGCGCCTATTATTCTGCTTACGGTTTGGATGATGTCTTGCCGGCTCAGGTTTTCGTCGCCATGGCTGCTGTTGTAGACCACATAGGCATAGATGCCTTGCCCTTTGATGTCGTGGAGGTAACCTACTACTGCGCTTTCGATGACGCCGGAGTGCATATTGATGGCGTTTTCTACCTCGGCTGTGCCTATGCGGTGGCCGCTTACATTGAGCACGTCATCGACCCTGCCGGTGATGCGGTAGTTGCCGTTCTGGTCGCGGTAGCAGCCATCGCCAGTGAAGTATAGACCGGGATAGGTGGCAAAATAATTGGTACGGCATCGCTCGTGGTCGCCGTAGGTGGTGCGAATGATGGAGGGCCAGGGGTGACGGATGCAAAGGTTGCCGCTGACGTTGTTGCCGAGGATTTCTTGTCCGTTTTCGTCGACTAGCATAGGCTCTACACCGGGCAGGGGTAGTGTGGCATAGGAGGGGCGAGCGGGGGTGACGCCTGCCATGTTAGATATCAAGATGCCGCCGGTTTCGGTTTGCCACCAGGTGTCTACGATGGGGCAGTTGCCCTTGCCTATGTTTTCGTGCAGCCATTGCCATGCCTCTTCGTTGATGGGTTCGCCGACTGAGCCTAGCACCTTGAGGCTACTGAGGTTGTGTGCATGGACGGGGCCGAGGCCAAAACTCATGAGTGAGCGAATGGCGGTGGGGGCGGTGTAGAGTATGTTGACTTTGTACTTGTCTATGATTTGCCAGAATCTGCCAGCATCGGGCCAGGTGGGTATGCCCTCGAACATCAATGTGGTGGCGCCTGCGCTGAGAGGACCATAGAGTATGTAGCTGTGGCCGGTGATCCATCCGATATCGGCGGTGCAAAAGAAGATATCGCCGGGCTGGTACTGAAAGACATTGACAAACGAATAGGTGGTGTAGACCATGTAGCCGGCACAGGTGTGCACTACGCCCTTGGGCTTGCCGGTGGAGCCTGATGTGTAGAGGATGAACAGTGGGTCTTCGGCCTCCATGACCTCTGCGGGGCAGTCGTGAATGCCGAGGGTTTCTACTTTGCGTATTTCGTCTTCCCACCAGAGGTCGCGGCCCTTGATCATGCTGACAGGTGTGTGGGTGCGGGTGAGCACTATGACCTTGGTGACGAAGGGGCACTGCACGAGTGCATCGTCGATGACACTTTTGAGGGGTATTTGTTTGTTGCCCCGGTAGGCGCCATCGCAGGTGATGACGGTGTGTGCCTGGGCATCTTGTAGCCTGTCGGCAATGGACTGAGCACTGAAGCCACCAAAGATGACGCTGTGTATGGCGCCTATGCGGGCGCATGCGAGCACTGCTATGGCGAGCTCTGGCACCATACCCATATAGAGGCAAACGCGATCGCCCTTGCTGACGCCGTTGTTTTTGAGGACATTGGCAAACTGACCTACTTTGTGGTGGAGATCGCGGTAGGTGATGATGCGGTGGTGTTCTTCGGGGTCGTTGGGCTCCCAGATGATGGCGGGTTTGTTGCCCAGAGAGCCGAGGTGCCTATCGAGGCAGTTTTCGGTGATATTGAGTTGGGCACCATTGAACCACTTTATGTCGGGGGTATTGAAGTTCCACTCGAGGACGGAATCCCAGCGTTTGCGCCAGAGGAAGGAGGATGCTACTGCGCCCCAGTAGCCTTCGGGGTCGGTGATACTCTTGGTGTATGCCGCCTGGTATTCTTCTGCCGACTTGATTTGGTATGGATATGACATGATATGGTGCTGTGTTGTTTTGTGATTGTACTACATAGTTACTTAATGATTTTGGGATGTGGTAATAAAGGAGGTTAAATAGGTACAATAGTGCTATGTAAAAGTGGGTGAAGTGGTGAAAAATGAGGGGGCTAAAGGAAATGAGGAGAAAGGGAAAACGTGAAATATGGAAGTGAGCAGCGCACTAAAATGGGGGGAGATGGTAAGTAGTTATTAATAAAAAATACTAATGTAGGGTACTGCTAAAAAAAGTAGGTGTGGTGCATTTATTTTTTTTTCGAATAGCGCTATTGGTTTATTAATTAGCCGACGTATGGTAATGCATGTAGTATTGCAAAGATTATCAATCATAAAAACCGAAGTGATATGAGGAAAGTTTTATTAGCAGCATCGCTGTTTTTGACAGCAGGAGCAAGTGCACAAACGCCCGGACCCAGCATAGCTGATTGTCCGTTTCATAATGGTAGTATGGGTGCGGCAGAAAGTGGAGGTAGTGCGGCTGATGCTGCACATGGTGGTAAAATGGGCACCAACAATAAAGACTGGTGGCCGAACCAGCTAGACTTGAGTGTGCTGAGACAACACTCTAGTTTGTCGGACCCGATGGATGCGGGTTTTGACTACAAGAAGGCATTTAACAGCCTAGACTATCAGGCATTGAAAGCAGACCTGAAAAAGCTGATGACGGAGTCGCAGGAGTGGTGGCCGGCAGACTATGGTAACTACGGACCGTTGTTTATAAGAATGGCGTGGCATAGTGCAGGTACGTACAGAACAGGAGATGGTAGAGGCGGATCGCGGGAGGGGCAGCAACGTTTTGCGCCACTGAATAGCTGGCCAGATAATGTGAATCTGGATAAGGCACGGAGACTGCTATGGCCAATAAAGCAGAAGTATGGTAACAAGATATCGTGGGCAGACCTGATGATACTGA
>CAZRPA010000127.1:0-3921 GCA_964601855.1 uncultured Flavipsychrobacter sp.
TTTCCCCCAATATCCACACAGTCCATCCAACGCTACATTCCCCAATCCGCTTCACATTCCTTCATTCAACCATCGTAGTCCTTACAATCCTCTGGCAGACTCAATGAAGACGTAGGTTGAACTATTAGTACAGCTTACTTCTTATAGAACGCACCATTAAAAAGTGTATCCGTCTGAACGAATAATTCTACGGAATTCGTATCGTTTAATTTTATTTAATTTCCAGATAAAACTAAAATGAAAGCCTGGCCTTAGAAACAAAGTATCATTTTTTAGCTCTGTGCTGCCAAATTCTGTTATAGTTGCCACTTGGCTGCCCTCGCAATAATAATAGCTGCCGTCAGCATATAAGCTTAAATCATAGCAAACTGAAAAATCAATATAATGATATTTTGCAACTCTCGGACCATGCCACAACCGTGAAAAATAGAAACCCAAAAGTAAAACTATAAATATACTCCATAAGTATTGCCTGTTTTTTATTGATTTGAAAACTGAAAAAATGAATACTAATACTATCAAAGCGGATGCAATAATTGCGCCAATATCAGTAGGCATATCTATATTGTAGTAGCCACTATATATGTTAAAATTATCCCACCATATCATATATTCAGAAAGCACAATCACTAAAAACAGCAATAACAAGGGCATTTTTAATCGGGTTTTTGTCATGATTTCGGCTTTTAATAAAACAACGTAAATAGTAGAACAAAATTTTGTTTTGAAAAACTAATCAATATCATTCCGTCCTTGTTGGTATCTCCGCCAACAACCAACTTATGTGCACAACCCGCCCATTCTCCCACAAACCCTCCCCATCCCTCCGTTCTCACGATCCGTCTCACATTCCTCCATTCCCCCTACAAGCACGCTACCTAGCCACACATGCAGCACTCAAAAAAATACAAATCTATAATTGTATATTATCTTTGTTACATAAGGCCTGAAACAACCCTCCGGAAACATACGGAGAAACAAGGTTATTGAATACCATCTCATGAGACACATTATACTGATTTTTCTATTGCTGCCATTATACACACATGCGCAAATCATTATTACCGTAGCTGGTGGCGGAACCTCTTTTGGCGATGGCGGACCTGCCACTGCAGCTACTTTAAATGCTCCTTATGCAATAACGTTGGATAAGGCTGGCAACCTTTATATGTGCGATATAGGATATGTGCGGATAAGAAAAGTAACCCCTGCATATACAGGCACCATAACCACCATAGCGGGTAATGGTATAGGTGGGTATAGCGGTGACGGATTTGAGGCTATTTATGCCCAAGTTGGTGGGGTAGATGTTGCTGTTGATTGGAAGAATAATGTGTTTATCGCCGACGCAGATAATCATCGTATACGTAAAGTTTCTCCGGCGGGAATAATCACTACCTATGCAGGCACAGGTGCCGCCGGGTATAATGGCGATGGCATAGCTGCCACCACGGCTATGCTTAATATGCCGACTGGTATAGCTGTTGATGATACAGGAAATGTATATATAGCCGATAAGGACAATTACCGAATCCGTAAAATAGACACTTTTGGCATTATTACTACTGTGGCTGGTACTGGAATATCGGGTTTTAGTCCCGACGAAACTATGGCAACTATAGCTTCGCTTGATAATTTACTGTGCCTGCGAACTGATAAAAATGGCAAATTGTCTTTTTTAGATAATGCACGTATTCGTAGGTTGGATGCCGATGGTAAAATCAGAACCATTGCAGGCAATGGAACATTCGGCTTTAGCGGAGATGGAGGTGCTGCTACAGCTGCTGAAATTCATCCTTCTGCTTTTTGTTTCGATACAACTGGTAATTGATAAATAGCAGATGCCGGTTCTCATAGGGTGCGGAAAATAGGTACAGATGGCACCATTACCACTATTGCGGGCACTGGGTTCGGGGGGTATTCTGGCGATTGGGGCGATCCGTTGTTGGCAAAGCTTGGTTTGCCCTGTGGCGTAGCAGTTTCCCCGAATGGGGACATTTACATAGGTAATGCTAGCACTAGTAGAGTCCGGATGATAACCACACATATTACCGACGTAAAGAGTGCAACAATGAATGAGACAGGCTTCAGCATTTACCCCAACCCTGCCGATAAAACGCTCTATGTGGAGCGAACTGGTACTGGTAAGTGTAGCATTAGCATAACCGACATGAGCGGGAGAGAGGTGTATGCTGACAATATGAGCCGCCATGCCACTATTGCCACCATAGATGTAGGCGAACTGGCAAGCGGTATATACACCGTACAAGTAACTGACAAAGCAGGCATTGTTTTTACACAAAGAATAACCATCCGTTAATATCACCTTTTATGAAAAAGAACTTCCTAATTTGCCTTATCCTGATTTTATCCCAAATGCCTTCGTTTGGGCAAGACAGCACTGCCGCTATCAACAACACATGGGCTGTTTATGCAAGGGATACTAATAAGAGTTTAGAATTGTAAATTGAAGTTTGTGTTACTAATAAATAAACTACTAAATAATTATTTGTAAAATTATTTTTTGTAAACAACTTTTTATTACATTTGTTTTATAAACTCTTTTTTGTGAAACACCAATATTCATTTAGTTGTATTCCTTCTCCCACTCAATTATCCCTTTTCGGAAATATCATTTGCTATTCTCGTAACTAAGCTTAACTTTTTTACTGTCGTAATAGTATATTTTATTTATGATGCTTAAATATTTATTCATGAAGCGATATTTTTTTATTTTTCTATTGCTGCCATTCTACACACATGCGCAAATCATTATAACCGTAGCTGGTGGCGGAACCTCTTTTGGCGATGGCGGACCTGCCACTGCAGCTACTTTAAATGCTCCTTATGCGATAACGTTGGATAAAGCGGGCAACCTTTATATATGCGATGTAGGAAATGTACGGATAAGAAAAGTAAGCCCTTTATATACAGGCACAATAACCACCATAGCAGGTAATGGTACAGGTGGGTATAGCGGTGATGGGTTTGAGGCTATTTATGCCCAAGTTGGTGGGGTAGATGTTGCAGTAGATTGGAAGAATAATGTGTTTATCGCCGACGCAGATAACCATCGTATCCGTAAAGTTTCTCCGGCGGGAATAATCACCACTTATGCAGGCACAGGTGCCGCCGGGTATAATGGCGATGGCATAGCTGCCACCACGGCTATGCTTAATATGCCGACTGGTATAGCTGTTGATGATACAGGAAATGTATATATAGCCGATAAGGACAATTACCGAATCCGTAAAATAGACACTTTTGGCATCATTACCACTCTGGCTGGTACTGGAATTGCGGGGTTTAGTTCTGATGGAAGTATAGCAAGTACTTCTCAGCTTAATAATATTGGATGCCCAAAAATCGATAAAAATGGTATTCTTTTTTTTGGAGACAACATACGAATTCGCAAAATTGATTTTGACGGAAGACTAAAAACAATTGCTGGCGATGGAACACTTGGATATAGTGGCGACTACGGGTTAGCGACAGTTGCTCATATTACAGTATCTGCGTTATGTATTGATACTTTTGGCAATTGCTACATAGCGGACCCAGGTTCACACAGGGTAAGAAAAATCACCATCGATGGTATAATTACGACTATAGCGGGTAATGGAAATGGAGGTTTTTTTGGTGATTGGGGTAATCCTTTGCTTGCAAAACTTAAATTTCCACAGGGAATAGCGGTTGCCCCCAATGAAGATATTTTTATAGGTGATGTAGGTAACGACCGAGTAAGGATGATAACAACGCACATAACTGAAGTAGCAGATAACTCACCAATCGTCGAAGGTATTAGGGTTTACCCAAATCCTGCCAATAATACGCTTTACATTGAGCGAATGAGTACAGGTCACAAATGTAGCATTAGCATAACCGACATGAGCGGGAGAGAGGTGTATGCTGACAATATGA
>CAZRPA010000127.1:4021-11490 GCA_964601855.1 uncultured Flavipsychrobacter sp.
AGCGGTATATACACCGTACAAGTAACTGACAAAGCAGGCATTGTTTTTACACAAAAAATAACTATACGTTAATATTAATCCGCCCTTGTTGGCATCCCCGCCAATGACCTCCTTTTTTCTGCAAGCGTCACACTTGCGAAAACCAAATTGCAAACGGTGCCGATTTGGTGAGTAACAATAAAAAGCAGTTAATTTGAGTTAGTTTAATGTGTTGTTTTACTAAGGAATGATGACACTTTACTATATCAACGTTCTTAACTGAAACATATGCTGCAACAAACGTTCAACAAAACTATTTTCAGTGTAATACTACTGCTGTTGGTATGCTAATACTCATGCAACAAAAACAAAGAGGCAAATGCCATTACCAAGGCAAACAAATCACTGGTAATAGTCGTAGATGCAGCACATGGCGGTAGCGATATTGGCACTATAAGTGAAGCAGGATATCTAGAGAAAGATCTGATGATAGTACTGTGCAACAAACTTGCATCATTGGCTGAAGAATACAATATTATTGCTGTGCAGACAAGGACGGCAGATAAAAACACGACTACAGAAGAACGTATTGCCATTGCTGATGCTACAGAAGCTGCCATTTTCATATCTTTTCATATCAACAGGAATGTGCCAGGAAAGCCCGTGGCAAGTGGGTATGAAATAATTGTAGCCGGCAACACACCTTTTTATGCTAAAAGCAAGCAGCTCGCCAGCCAGATTATAGCAGGATTTCATGTAGCCCAAACACAGACCATATACACAGAGAAGAATGTGATAATACTAGCAATGAATGCCCGCCCTGCAATAGCCATAGAATGTGGTTTTCAGGATAATGCAGAAGATCTGTCCACTATACTAGACGACAAGAAGCTAGAGGTCATGTGTCGTGGAGTTTTGAGCAGTATCGTCAACTATAGCAATGCTAATTAGTAATACTGTAATTTTTTCTGTACTCATTGCTTCCCTTGTTGTTACGTAGGGTCAATTTGAACTGCCAATTCAAATCCCCAATTGACCTAAGTATTTAAAAATACACTTGGCGGCAGTGTTTTCCACGGGCTATCAAAACATCGAAATCTCAGCCGTATACCGCAGTTTCTTTAACCAGCCCAAAAGGGGCGCAATACCACAGCGGTGGGCATCGCCCACCGAAAACTATAATACAAAGCCAGTATATTAGTATTTGGCACAATATTTGTTGTAATACTCATGTTAAAGATATGGTAGATTATGTCTGGCGCTTTATTTAACACAAGTGGCAACTTTTTCACAATCCCAAAAAACAAAAAAACATATCGAACATAGAGAATCAATCAAGCTATCCACAACACAAAACCATAATTAAAAGGTCAACTTACATTTCTTACCAAACCCAATTTAGCCCTATTATGAAGTATATTACCCAATTACTGCTGCTTATTGCACTTCTTCTTTCTCCCTCTTTACATGCATCTCACATCTATGGTGTCGATTTTTATTATACTCACGTCAGTGGCTATACCTACAAAGTAAATCTTGTAATCTATGGCGACTGTTCTGCTTTTATCGCTCCCACTCTATCCACTGCCACGCCAGAAGTGCAAATTTATAATGGCAGTATTCCACACACACTAATAACGCTCAATATAGATACACCTGCGTCTGGTGTTGAGGTCACTCCTGTTTGCCCTGCCGAGCTAAGCAATACAACTTGTGTAAACCCTTCTGGCACCATTCCAGGTATCAAAAAATATACTTATTCTGGTATTGTCACACTTCCCGGCGCATCTTCATTGTGGCGATTTGTATTTACAGGCAACCTTGTCACATCAATGGCCGGCAGAAGCAATAGTATTACAAATGTTACTATGACTGGGTTTGGATCAGTAATTCAGCTTATCGATACGCTTAACAATACTATACTTCCTAACAATTCCGCCCAGTATACTACCATTCCAACACCATTTTATTGCATTAACACTGCTTCCAACTTTAATCCCGGTGCTATCGATGCCGATGGAGATGTTCTTTCTTACGGTCTGGTTGATGGCATAGACGGTTCTACTGCTACTGGATTAGTTAATTACTTACCCCCTTACTCAGCTACAACTCCCATTGGTGCTACACCTGGAACATTTTCTTTTAGCAGCACAACAGGACAATTAGCCTTTACCCCTAATATCACCCAAAAAGCCTTAGTAGTGTACAATGTTAGGGAAATACGTTCAGGTGTATTCATGGGCAACAGCCAGCGAGAAATGACCGTAATTGTGCTTAGTTCTTGTACAAACAGTCCTGCTGATGCCAATTTAAGCGATGCTACAGCAGGTACCATTTCTGGTGGCAGGCAACTAAATATCTGTAGAGATATTGGTCCTTTCAGTTTCAACATAAACCCTACGGACCCCGAAGGCGATACCATTGGCATGACAGTAACAGGGTTGCCAACGGGCTCTTCACTTATCATCTCTGGCAATAATACACCTACACCCACCGCCATATTCTCATGGTCCACTACGGGTATTGCTCCCGGTCTTTACACGTTTTATGTTACTTACACCGGCATAGCTTGTCCATTATCTGCTACTCAGACTATTGCCTATTCTGTGCACATTGCAGCGCCTTTGATCTGCACAAGCATTGTAACTGAAAATATAAGCTGCCATGGAATGGGAAATGGCAGTATATCTGTAATAGCGGCAGGTGGTACAATACCTTACAGATACGCCATAAATGCACTGCCATGGCAAACCAGCAATACGTTTACGCTGCTAGGGCCGGGTCTGCAATACATCCATATTATTGATACTTTCGGCTGTACTACCGATACTAATGTGCTAATTACCGACCCACCTCCGTTAGTTGCAACCACTGCTCTTGTACACCCTACGTGCGAAGGGTACAAAGATGGCGCAGTTTCAATAAATGTTATTGGCGGAACCCCTCCCTACCAATACTCAACAGACAATGTGAGTTTTACTACCAGCAATTACTTTAATGAATTGGTCGAGGGTACGTATACATGTTATATAAAAGATAGCAATGGCTGTAACATTACAATTACAGAAACCCTCATTGGTTATCCACACATATCCATTGTTCATTCTATAGCACAGCCTTCCTGCTTTGCTTATAGCAATGGTTATATCAATGCTGCGGCCGCAGGCGGCACTGCTCCATTTCGCTATAGCATCAATGGAAGTAGCACGCCCAGCATAACTGGATATTTTAATAATCTAATTAGTGGAGTTTACACAGTAACTGTCACAGACAGTAATAATTGCTATAAGAATCAAAACGTTTTTTTGCCACAGCCAGCTGATATCAGAATTGATTTCGTTATTACAAATAATGACTGTGAAGGTTATGGAAATACAGGTGCTTTACTAGCAAGTATAATTGGCGGCACCACTCCTTACACCTATTCGTGGAGTAACGATCCTACTTTGTATAGTTTAAATAACAATAATCTTGTAAACGGTCCCTATTCACTAGTTGTAACTGACAGCCTGGGCTGCACTGCTAGCAACAACGCTACCATTGAGTTTTCCAACTGCTGCACACCATATATACCCAATGCCTTTACGCCAAATAAAGATGGCAAAAATGATATCCTATTCCTGAAACACAAAGGAGATATGCAATTGTTAGGCTTCAGTATATTTAATAGATTCGGAGAACTGGTATTTTATACCACTAATCAAACTATGGGTTGGGATGGATATTACAAAGGTATTCCAGCCGAACTTGGTGTTTATTACTATCAAGCAAGAATTATCTGTGGCAACAAAAATGATCAAGTAACCATCCTTAAAGGGGATATAACACTCATAAGATAAATTCTGTTAAAAAAATACCCATCCCAATTCAGCTCATGGTATTTTCCAATGCGCAACCACAGCTCAAAATGTGGATATCTTAATCACTGCCACACCTTTTTTGGCATAAGTTGGCGCACTTTTTGTGGCATGGGTATTGCGTAGTTTATTTATCCATTACCCTATAAAAACCAACTATTATAATGTCAGTATATAATTTCACTAAGCATCAAAACAACCATAGCTACAATACCCCACCACAAAAACAACCGGCAAATGCACCCAACCAGCAAAAACTAATACCATTGATAATCAACCACTTACACCCCAAAACCCATGAAAATACCGGCAAATAACCGGCAAAACTAGAAATGAACTACAAACATAATGTGAATATTGTAAACCAGCATATCACACACTTTATATGAATCGCAAGATTCAAATAAGTCAGTGATTCAGACAAACAGACCCAACCAGGCAATAGCATGCAACCTGCAAAAATGAATACCATTGATAATCAATCACTTACGTGCCAAAACCCATGAAACAACCGGCAAAAAACCGGAAATGACAAAAAAGCTCAATATGAAAGATGATACCACATAATAGCTGCCGATAGGTAAAGGAAAGGCCAGCACATAATCGTGCCTTTTTATGCCAAATAAGGCAGAACCGCAGTAGAATTATATAACCTAAAACCCTAACCCATAACAAAGCGACACCTAGTAATATGGCACCGGCAGAACACCAGCACCCTACAACACCTTCTCCCCAAATTGTCAATTTGTTGATAAGTAATTGCTTTTCTCATTTTCTAATTATTACATTTGCCTCAGCGAAGTTGTTAAAACTGAAATGTATCAGATGTACTGAAATCGGAGCGTTTCACTTTATCACTTTCAACTACAGCATTAAATTTATTTTTCTTTGAGGATTACTAATTATCAACCCAACTAAAATAATATTTGCTATTGTCTTGTATAGATAGGATAATTGGCTTAATTTGCTGTCATAATTTTTTTTACCGATTTATAAACGACTAATAAGATGAAGAAATTATTACTTGGCTTAAGTGCTGCGGTGCTGTTTTCAGGTAGTCTGATGGCGCAGGATGTACACTTTACCCAATATTTCACATCGCCGTTGACACTCAATCCGGCTATGACCGGTTTAGTGGCCGACGACCTTCGTTTTTCTGGCAACTACCGTCAACAGTGGGCTTCGGTTTCTCCCAATCCTTATATCACAGGTTCTATGTCTTTCGATATAGCTACACTCAAAGGGAAACTTCCCGAAGGTGATGCGTTAGGTCTTGGTTTCCTTGGCCTTTACGACAAGTCGGGTTCTGGTGGGCTTACCAACACTACTGTAGGGCTTTCTGCTAGTTACCACAAGGCTTTTGGCAGAGACAGAAAACAACACATATCTTTTGGTTTGCAAGGAGTATTGGTACAGAAAAGCCTCAACTTTGCAAAGCTCACTTTCGAGGATATGTACAATTCTGGCAGTGGTACCTTAGCATTCCCTACCAGCGAAACCTTCAACAATGGCGATCTTACCTACCCCGATTTTAATCTCGGTATTATGTACTCTGGTCAGGTGTCAGACAATGCTACCTTCTATTTAGGCTACTCTCAGTATCATCTTACACGTCCGGTAGAAACTTTCCAACCCGGTGGCGGTTTGCCAGGTGCCGAAGACCACAAAATCAGTAATCGTCACACAGCCTATATCGGCGGCTCGTTCGATATGAACCCCAATACCGTTCTTTACACAAGTGGTTTGTACCAAGCTCAGGCAGGCGCACAGGAGTTTATCCTAGGTGCAGCAGTAGGTTTCGTGCTTAATCCTGGTCACGACGACGAATACCAGAAAAATACAATCCTATATTTAGGTGGTTGGTACCGCTACGGCGATGCAGTTTCTCCTTACATGGGTCTGGAGTGGTCTAAAATGCGTTTAGGCATTAGCTACGACGTCAATGTATCTAGCTTCGCTCCTGCTACCAGAGGTGCAGGTGGTTACGAAATATCGTTGATCTACTTCGGTCGCATCAACAAGAGCGAAAGAAGCCCCAACTACAGTTGGTCATGTCCTAAGCTTTATTAATAATCATAATATTTATTGCTTATCAAAACCGGCTTTTTGCCGGTTTTGTAGTTTATAATACACCCACCATAGTCACTTGTTTTCTGTCATCAATAGCCATATTTCTACCGTAATGTCTACACAAAAAACTAAAGGAACATTAATACTTATACCACTTCCCATCATAGAAGGGGCGCAGCACACCTTGCCAACAGAAGTACACACACATACCCAGCACATACAGCATTATTTTGCTGAGAATGTACGCACAGCTCGCAGATTTCTCCGGTCATTACACGCCACACTACCGCTCGATAATATCCAGTTTTCAGAGATAGACAAGCATACTGGTCCCGATATTCCATTACTCAAAAAGTGGCTCAACGAGGGCAAGCAAGTAGGGGTTATGAGCGAAGCCGGCTGCCCTGCCATCGCCGACCCCGGCAGCAATCTGGTAGCAGTAGCCCACGCCATGTCAGCTACTGTAGTGCCGCTTACAGGCCCTTCTTCCATTATATTGGCATTGATGGCATCAGGCCTTAGTGGCCAAAATTTCGCCTTTTGTGGTTATTTGCCAGTCAAAGAGCCTGCACGTAGCAAGCGTATCAAGGAGTTAGAAGCACACTCAGCCAAAGAAAAACAAACACAGATATTTATAGAAACGCCTTACCGCAACAACAATATGCTAGCAGACCTACTGAAAAATTGTGCCAGTCATACTCATATTTGTATAGCTGCCAATATCTCTGGGCCCGATCAGTATATCATCACTCGTTCCGTTTCCGACTGGAGAAAAGACGTTCCCGTTTTGGGTAAGTATCCTGTTGTGTTTCTGCTACAGGCCTACTAGCCATCATTACGCCTATATTTTTCACACACTTGCACTATACACCATATTTTAAGGCTAATTGCATGTGATTTTTTACTACTTTTGCGCCCTTATTTTAAACCAATCACAAAATGCATTTATCCATTATAGGCACCGGCTATGTAGGGCTGGTTACAGGTACTTGTTTTGCGGAAACAGGAAATAATGTTGTGTGTATAGATATTGATGAGCGCAAAATTAATAATCTCAAAAACGGGAAATCTCCCATCTACGAGCCCGGGCTAGATACCTTGCTCGAAAGAAACATCAGGGAAAAGAGAATCTCTTTCACCACTTCACTTGCCGAAGGTATCGCTGACGCCAAAGTAATTTTTTTGGCATTGCCCACACCTCCTGGCAAGGACGGTTCGGCAGATCTGCAATACGTCTTAGACGTAGCCGAGTCGCTTAGCAAAATCATTACCCGTTATACCGTTATTGTCAACAAAAGTACTGTGCCTGTAGGCACCGCTGAAAAGGTGAGTGCAGTACTAGCCAAAAGACTGGATAAATCATTATACGACGTAGTATCTAATCCAGAGTTTCTCAGAGAAGGTGTAGCGGTAGATGATTTCCTTAAGCCCGATAGAGTAGTTATCGGTACTTCTTCCGATAAAGCTCGTAAGGTAATGGATGAGCTCTACCAGCCTTTTGTAAGGCAGGGCAATCCCATCCACTTTATGGACGAGCGTTCATCTGAAATGACCAAGTATGCT
>CAZRPA010000128.1:0-11404 GCA_964601855.1 uncultured Flavipsychrobacter sp.
CCCGAAATCAAAAACATTACCCTTACCGCAAATGATGGTATCACCCCGCTATATGGTAAGCTAATACTACCTACCAACTTCGATAAATCTAAGAAATACCCTACTATAGTTTACCTATACAACGGCCCTAACGTACAATTGCTACACAATTCTTTCCCCGAAAGCGGCAATCTATGGTACGAGTTTATGGCACAGCGAGGCTATGTAGTATTTACAATGGATGGCAGAGGCAGTTGGAATCGTGGCAGGAAATTTGAACAGGCTACCTTCCGTAAACTAGGTGATGTAGAAATAGAGGACCAGCTTACAGGTGTCAACTATCTAAAATCGCTGCCCTATGTAGATGCTAAACGAATGGGCGTACACGGCTGGAGCTATGGTGGTTTTATGACCACCTCATTAATGCTCAAAAACCCTGATGTGTTTAAGTGTGCAGTAGCTGGTGGTCCTGTTATGGACTGGAAATTGTATGAAATCATGTACACCGAACGCTACATGGATACCCCCGACGATAATCCTAAAGGTTATGCCAATGCCAATTTGCTAGACAAAGTAAAAAACCTAAAGGGGAAATTACTATTGATACATGGTACCGACGATGATGTGGTAGTTTGGCAGCATAGCCTCAACTTCGTAAAAAAATGTGTGGACGAAGGTGTGCAGGTCGACTACTTTGCTTATCCCGGTCATGCTCACAATGTACGTGGGAAAGACAGAGTTCATCTAATGCAAAAAATTACAGACTATTTCGATTTGTACCTGAATCCATAAGTATTGATTGTGAGTATATACTCTGTTTTTTAAGAGTAGCACCGTTCAGGCACTACTTACTGCTTATCTTTGCAATCACATGATACGTATAGGAAAAATAGTAGCCACTCACGGACTTGCAGGCTCTGTAATAATGACCCATGTAGCGGGTAATGGCACATGGCTAAAAAAAGGGCATACGCTAATGGTAGAGATGCAGAAAGGCAGTTTCATTCCCTTTTTTGTGGCTCAATGTAAAGCCGCCACCCCAGCCGAATATCACCTTAATCTTGAAGACTTAGACACACAACTGGAAGCTAAACGATTGGTAACCAAACATGTATATGTAGATGAGTCTTTGCTGGCAGATCTGGCAAGGGAGTCACCATTGTTGTGGATAGGGTTCACAGTAAGTGATGCACACTATGGCAATGTAGGAGAGATAAAAGATGTAATGCAAACCGGTGCTCAATGGATAGGGAAAGTAATGTATAATAATAACGAAGCATTGATACCACTAGTTGATGCAACAATAAAAGCGATTGATATCAAGGCAAGAATACTCAAAACCACTTTGCCCGAGGGACTATTGGAGTTGTATCAATAATCGCATTCCCACCGTTATTATTTCATCCCAACTATCTACAACTGATACTTTCAAAATGAGAATAGATATTATTACAGTACTGCCAGAACTGCTAGTTAGCCCTTTCAGCCATTCTATGATGAAAAGAGCCAAAGACCGTGGTCTGCTAGAAATACACACACACAACCTACGTGACCACACCCCATACAAACAGGGACAAGTAGATGATTATCAGTTTGGGGGTGGAGCAGGTATGGTAATGATGCCAGAGCCACTTGCTATACTAATAGATAAACTAATGGCGGAGCGTAAGTATGACGAAATCATTTACATGACTCCTGATGGCACGCTTTTTGACCAAAAAACCGCTAATACACTATCGCTCAGAGAAAATGTAATGATAATATGTGGTCATTATAAAGGGATAGACGACCGCATAAGGCAGCTATATGTAACCATGGAAATATCAATAGGCGACTATGTACTAAGTGGTGGCGAGCTGGCAGCAGCTGTTGTGGTAGATGCTGTTGGCAGACTGCTACCTGGTGTGCTCAACGATGAAACATCAGCACTTTTCGACTCTTTTCAGGATGGGCTACTGGCGCCTCCAGTATACACCCGCCCAGCTGACTTCAGAGGTATGGTGATACCAGAAATACTACTGTGCGGTGACCCGAAAAAGGTGGATGATTGGAGATACGAGCAATCTATAATTCGTACTAAAGAACGCAGACCAGGATTGCTAAATGATTAATAACTAAATTCATCACTAACCCTACTTTTATTGTTTATGAAAAACCTGATTATTTCAGTATTCACTGTTTTACTTGCTGCTGGTGCATGCAAAAAAAAGTCTGACCCATTACCTACCACTATTACTATGGTAGTAAACAATGACACCCTATGGACATCGACCAATGTAGATACCGACAACAAAGACATGGGAACTGTCTATATTAAAGGCACATCAAAAGATGGCAACGAATCATTAGACCTAACCATATCTGGCTTTACTAATAGAAAAGGTACTTTTGTAGTAGACTACAGAGGTCCTGGAGGCAACATAAACGGCAATACTGGTATGTATCGCAAAGGTAGTGAAGCCATTATGGCTAGAGCTGGCAGAATAATAGTGACAGAAGTGAGTGAAACTCTTATCAAGGGCACATACGACCTGTATTATTTACAAACTAACTTTAAAGGTTCGTTTGTAGCTCCACTTCGTTGATGTGTTAACGAATGTCAGTGTCTAGTACCTTATTGCCCATCAGGTAGCCTTCTAGCTTGTCGCCTATAGCTACTGGCCCTACACCAGCAGGTGTGCCAGTAAATATGAGGTCACCAATGTTGAAGGTAAAAAACCTGGATGCATAGGCTATGATACTGTTTACAGAAAATATTAGGTCGCTGGTGCTACCAGTTTGCACCACATCACCGTTTTTCTCTAGCCTGAATTGCAGGTTAGTCATATCTGTTTCTTCTGTCACTTTAGCGAAAGTACCCACAACAGCAGATCCATCAAATGCTTTGGCTATCTCCCATGGTAGACCCTTTTTTTGTTGCTCTCTTTGCACATCTCTGGCAGTATAATCTATACCCAGCGTTATGGCATCGTAGTACTTATGTGCAAATTTCTCTTGTATAAACTTGCCATTACTACTTATGCGCACTACCAACTCGCACTCATAGTGCAAGTCCTTAGTAAACTCAGGGTAATACAATGGTTTGCCAGGCAGTAAAATAGCCGTTTTGGGCTTCATGAAAAGAACTGGCTCTGTAGGCAAGTCATTTTTCAATTCTTTGGCATGATCAGCGTAATTTCGCCCTACACAGATAATTTTCATACTTTGGCAGTTTTATTATGAGCCGTGTAAAAATAGTATTTCCTGATTACAAACCACTACATATTGCCACTATTCAGGTGCGAATAGGCGACATCAATTATGGCAATCATGTGGGGAATGATTCCATACTTTCCATCATACATGAGGCAAGAATGCAAATGCTATCTGCCCACTGCTACTCTGAAATGAATGCTGGCGGAAATAGCATGATAATGGCCGATGTAATGATAGCCTACAAAGGAGAATCTTTTTATGGCGACTTGTTACAAGTGGCAGTTTATGCAGCAGAAGTGAGTGTATCTACTTTTAGTTTATTGTATAGAATAACCACCAACCGTGATGGAGTTGAAAAAGAAATAGCCCATGCCAAAACTGGTATGGTTTGTTATGACTACACAGCCCGCCGTATAGCACCTATGACTGATGCACTCACTACATTTCTCAAAACCTAATCCTACCCCACCGTGGACATTCATAAATATAGCACTATTGCAACATCAGGACTTGGAGACTATAGAGATCGAGGTAGTAAGTTTTTTGCTTATTCCTATCCTATAGCTACAGTGCAAGATGTGAAAGACCGCATTAGCGCACTAAAAAAAGAACACCCTAAGGCAGTACACCATTGCTATGCCTACCGTATAGGAACTGATGGCACACAATACCGAACCAATGATGATGGCGAACCTGCTGGTAGTGCTGGCAAACCAATACTAGGGCAAATAGACAGCATAGGCATAACCAATGTGCTGGTAGTAGTGGTAAGGTATTTTGGGGGCTCATTGCTGGGTGTGCCAGGGCTAATAAATGCTTATAAAACAGCTACTGCCCTGTCGCTGGAGACACTGCCCAAAACCGAAAAATGGATAGAGCAACAATACCTTATATCCTTTGATTATCCTGTAATGGGCGAAGTACTATACCTATTGAAACAAGCTGAAGCAACAGTGTATAAACAAGAACTACAACTATTCTGCGAAATATTAGCTGGTATACCTGTACCTATGTGTATGACCTATATACAAAAACTAACAGAGATACGAGGTGTAACTATCAAAACAATTAAATAATATTATCAGGTACTTGTGCCGTTTATCTTTTCTAAACAAATAAAACTACCTCCCAGTACGTCAGTATAGCGCTGGTAACTGGGTGGAATATCATTAGCGCTAGGAGATGCTGCAAAGTAGTATTCGCAACCTGATTTACTAAAACAATTTTTCGCTAGTAACAATAACAGCAACAGCGACAAATGAGATTTTTGAACAGAGGTTATAGATAAAAGAGACCAAAAGTTATTTTAGTATATTATGATATATATAGGGTTCGAATTGCCGGTTTGTTGCCGGTTGTTTCGTGCGGTTTTGGGCGTAAGTCGTTGATTATCAGCACTATTCATTTTTCTGGTAGTGAGTAGGGACACACTATCAAAGAATATAAATTTCATATGTGTATTGAAGTTAGTATTTAGTTCTTGCTGACACCAACACACAAAAAACAACACTATTCAACCAGTAATTTTCCATTTGATATCATACCCTTATCATCTGTAATAGAATAAAGGTAAATACCTACAGGTAATGCATATTGAGAAAACTGAATTTGTTTACCACTACTCATACTATTGTTGTATATCATACTTCCTTTTAAATCGTAAATATGAACTGTCGCCGATGCAGCACCTTGCAGAGTGACGAACAAAGTAGAAGAATGTACGGGGTTGGGGTACAACTGGATGGTAGTTGTTGCTGTTTTTATATCATTTACATCAGTAAGAACAGGCAAACATAAGTATGTAGAATAATTAGGATTATGGTAAACATTGGTATCGGCCTGCATAAAGCAGAGCGTATTGATGCCACAATCGCAGGTTGGCTGCAACATAGGGTTAGCTAACAGACCACCCAAACCAGTGTTGCCTATGCCTTCTACCCATTCTCCAAGGGTCCAACGTGCAGTGTCTGTAAGCTGACGAAAACTGATTCTTTTGCGAGCAACGCTACCAATAGTAACAGTATCTATACTATGAACAATACCTAATGGCATATCTGTGAGCCCCCAAGATTTGATAGTATCACCAACGAATAAGGAAAAATCGTACACTTTACGCTCTGTGCCAGAAGTAATATCGTAATAATATATGCGATGCATGGCATCTTCTCTTAAGCCTCCTATTAAAACTGGTGTAGTAGGAAACTGTGCACTGTATAATTTTTTATAATTGTATCCTAGTGCTGACAAAACTTCGTTTCGCTGCTCCATTACATGCCATACATGAGGTGCTTCGCCTTGACCTCTGCGCTCTGTCCAGATGGCTGCACCTGTTGGGAAAGAAATTTGTGCAGTAGCTGATAAACAAGTAATTGCAGATAGAATATAAAGAATAGATTTTTTGAACATTAGGGTTAAGTTGATAGTGTGATGAAATGTTGAATTCTTTTAAAGCAGCAACAATTATGCCAAATATAGAAAAACAATACTACTATGTCGAAGTACGCTAAAATCAGCTAAAAATTGAACATATGAACTCAAAAACAAAAAAGAGTTATCACTTTTGCTGGCATGTATGAAAATAAACAACCCAAAGCCATGTGATGAAATGCAAGAGTGAAAGTACTTAGCATTTTTCACAAAAAAATTGCCGGTTTGTTGCCGGTTGTTTCATGTGTTTTGGGATATAAGTCATTGATTATCAGCAATGTACCTATTTCCGGTTGTAAGGGTGGTTTTAGTTTTTGGCATGAATTGATATATTTAGAATATTAGAATTTTGAGGTTGTGCTTAGAGTGAATATTTATAGTATGTGTTTTCAGGAATTGCCGGTTTGTTGCCGGTCGTTTCATGTGGTTTTGGGCGTAAGTCATTGATAATCAGCAATGTTCCTTTTTCCGGTAATAAGTATAGGTTCAGTGTATTTGTATGAATCAGATATTTAAAACTATAATAATTTCAAGGTATCGTATATGCAGATATTTTTAGGGTGTGTTTTCACGAATTGACAGTTTTTTGCCGGTTGTTTCATGTGTTTTATGATGTAAGTCAATGATTATCAGCAATGTTTCTATTTACGGTGATGAGAGTAGTTTTAGATAGTTAGCATAAACAGAAGTTTTAAGAATGTAACAAATTTAGGATGCAGTTAGTACAGGCATTTATATTATGTGTTTTCGGGTGTTACCGGTTATTTGCCGGTTGTTTCCTATGTTTTGTGGCATAAGTCATTGATTATCAGCAATGTTCCTTTTTCCGGTAGTAAATGGAATCCAACATATACGCTGTATATTTTACTGTTGTTTATTAATTTAAATGTATTGACCTAGTAAGAACAAGTAGCAATGATGAACTGTTATCTGTTTTGCAGTTAACAAAGCATAATACATTAAAATAAAATGAAGTTTGTGCTCCAAATAAAAAATTGCAACATGATACTACCCTACTCTATGCCGCAAATAACGAGCCAAGGTGAGTTGTGGCAGAGTGTATTTTATCCACAATTTTTTGGTGATGGTTTTCGATATTCAAAATGAGGTAAAATATAGCATTATTACGCATGTAACATTTAGCAGTATGAATGCGAAAATATAGCTTTCCCATTTCGAATTAGGACTATAGTGAGTAAAATATTTATATTTTAAATTAACAAAGCACAAACAGTATCTACCTGTCTGTGCTTTGTTTAATATAATTGTTACTCTTACCCGAGGTTAGACAAACTTTCTTCGAGGGTTTTAATCTTGGCTAGGGCGTCGTTTTTCTTTTTTTGTTCGCTTTCTATTACATCGGGCTTAGCGTTTGCCATAAAACGTTCGTTGCCCAGCTTTTTGTCAACCGATATCAGGAAACCTTGCAAATAAGCAATTTCTTTTACCATTTCGGCTTTCTGGGCTTCGGTATCTATAGTAGCAGCTGCGGCCTCGATATACAGTTTGTCGGTACCCACAACTATAGATATGGCTCCGGGTATAGCATCGTGGGTAAAGTTTGTTTGCTCTGCATTTACCTGCCTGCTAAGTATGGCCATAACTTGTGTGTAGTATGCCTCTTCAGAGGTTTGTATCCACAGTTTTATGGTGTCCTTTGGTTTCAGTCGATTTTTGTTGCGGGTATCGCGGATGGCGGTGATTAGCTCCTGCAGTTGCGTGCCACCTTTCAGCAGTATAGCATCGGGTGTGGTGATGGTGGGCATTTGTAATACCATAAGGTCATCGCCAGCCGAGCGGGTGCGTAGCAAGTGGTAAATTTCCTCGGTAATAAATGGCAAAAATGGATGGAGTATTTGCAGCAAACGCTCATAAACCGTTACCGTATGCTGATAAACGGCAGTAGCTATGGGTTGCTCCATGCCAGGTTTTACCCACTCTAGGTACCAAGAGCAGAAATCGTTCCAGATTAGTGAATAAATGGTTTTGAGTGCTTCACTAAGTCTGAATTCCTTCATCAGTTCATCTACCTCAGCCGATACCTGCCCCAGTCGAGCGTCAATCCATTGCATTGCAAAAGCAACATCGGTAGTGGCTACGTCATCGGCGCACCTAGCTTCCCAGCCTTTCACGAGCTTCATGGCGTTCCATAACTTGTTGCAAAAGAAGCTACCCTGCTCTAGTTGGCTTTCATCGAACAGTAAATCGTTACCGGCAGGAGAAGATATCATAACGCTAAAGCGCACAGCATCGGCACCGTGGTTCTCTATAAGTTGCAGGAGATCGGGCGAGTTGCCGAGCGACTTGCTCATTTTGCGACCTTGCTTATCGCGCACTATACCAGTGTAGTATACTTTGTCGAATGGTTTTTGACCCAGAAACTCATAACCCGCCATAGCCATACGTGCTACCCAGAAAAATATGATTTCGGGAGCGGTAACTAGTGTGCTAGTAGGATAGTAGTATTGCAGATCTTTGTTATCTGGATTTTTGTTCCACCCAAAAACCTCCATAGGCCACAACCAACTACTGAACCAAGTATCGAGTACATCGTCATCTTGTCTCAGTTCGGGTTTGGCAGCAGCCAGTTCGGGTTTGGCAGCTTTGTATTTGTCCGTAGCTTCTGCCTCATTGTTGGCAACATACAGTGTCCCCTCTGCATCATACCAAGCAGGTATGCGCTGTCCCCACCATAACTGACGGCTAATACACCAATCTTTGATGTTTGCCATCCAGTGGCGGTAGGTATTCTTGAACTTGGGAGGGTGAAAACTGATGTCGTCATTCATCACTGCCTCTAGTGCTGGCTGAGAAAGATCTTGCATGTTGCACCACCACTGCATACTGAGGCGTGGCTCTATAACCACATCTGTACGCTCACTAAAGCCTACCTGATTGCTATATTCTTCTTCTTTTACCAGATTGCCAGCTATGCGGAGGTCTTCGGCTATTTGTTTTCTTACTACAAACCTATCGAGCCCTATGTATAACTGAGCAGCATCGCTCATGGTGCCGTCATCGTTGAGGGTATCTATTACTTGAAGGTTGTGTTTGAGACCTAGATTATAGTCATTGATATCATGTGCGGGTGTAACCTTGAGTGCGCCTGTACCAAATTCCTTATCGATATACTCATCGAAAATGATGGGTATACGCCTATTGATAAGTGGTACGAAACAAAACTTTCCTTTGAGGTGTGCATAACGCTCATCGTCAGGGTGTACACAAACTGCAGTATCGCCCAATATGGTTTCGGGGCGAACGGTAGCTATGGTTATGTACTCATCACCTTCTACATCGAGCTTGTAACGAACGTAATAAAGCTTAGAGTTGGTCTGTTTGTGGTTTACTTCTTCGTCGCTTAGGGCGGTTTTAGCCTTAGGGTCCCAATTGATCATTTTTACGCCACGGTAAATGAGCCCTTTTTCATAAAGTTCAACGAATACCCTGATAACTGCGGCATAATAATCATCGTCCATTGTGAAAGTAGTACGTGACCAGTCGAGCGAGCAACCTAATTTTTCCAGTTGCTTGAGGATGATGCCGCCATATTTTTCTTTCCATTCCCAAGCGTATTTGAGAAACTCATCGCGTGGCATTTTCTTTTTGTCTATGCCCATATCGCGGAGCATATTTACCACTTTGGCTTCGGTAGCTATAGAGGCGTGGTCTGTACCGGGCACCCAACAGGTGTTGAAGCCCATCATTTTGGCACGACGAATTAGGATATCCTGAACACTGTTGTTGAGCGCATGGCCCATGTGCAACACCCCGGTAACGTTGGGCGGGGGCATAACAATGGTGTAAGGTGGACGATCGTCGGGGGTGCTGGTAAAATAACCTTCGGTGTTCCAATGGTTGTACCATTTTATTTCCGCTTCTGTATGCTGAAAATTCTTACTAAGTTCCATAAAATATGTACGTCAAAAGTCGATGACGAAATTTGAAGATTGATTGTTACTAATAATTGTCAAAAGTAATGACTGTGGTGTAAAAATACTGTAGCGTAATGTGTAAATTATGCTGATAAACAAAAATGAGCAGAATACCTGCAAACAAGTATGCTGCTCAGAAATGATATGGCAATAGTTTATAAAAAAAGTATAGCCTATTGCTTAGCTACCTTGACGACAGATACTACCACACCTTCGGCACTTATGACCTTTAGTATGTATACACCAGTGGGTATAGCTGAAAGGCTAATAGTGACTGAATTAGCAGATACTGCAATAAGATCTGTATTGATCATTCTGCCTGTAACATCGGCAAAGGTTATCTTATCGCCAACTGCTGTGCCGGAAACAGTAATATTTTCGGTAGCAGGATTGGGGTAAACAGCTATCGCATCTCGTACTACATCTGTTACACTGACTGGAGCATAGGTTTTGCGGATACGCTGATTGTTGGCATCAGCTATGTATAGGTCGCCGTTTTTAGCAACTGCCACACCAAATGGAGTATGTAAATTGCAGCCATTAACAGGACCTAAGTCGCCTCCAAAACCTGGAGTACCATTGCCTACCACAGTGGTGATGATACCTGAAGTGTCTACTTTTCTGATAACATCATTATCAGCATCGGCAATGAAAAGATTGCCTAATGTGTCGACGGCAATACCAGCAGGACGGTTGAGCAAGGCTACATTAGCAGGACCACCATCGCCAGAATGGCCAAAAGTACTAGCTATACCAGCATAAGTAGAAATAACGCCAGTAGGGTCTACTTTTCTGATGACATTGTTTTTGATATCAGATATGTATACATTGCCTTTGCGGTCGGCAGCAACAGCATAAGGAGAATCTAAACGAGCTAGAATGGCAAAATCGCCATCGCCTGTATAACCTGCGGTGTCATTTCCTGCAAACTTAGTGATGATACCAGCAGCATTCACTTTGCGCACAACATGTTGTTTGGCATCGGCAAAGTAGAGATTATTTGCAGTATCGAAAGCCATGCCGTAGGGACTGCCAATTTTTGCCGCAGAAGCTGGACCACCATCGCCTGTATTGCCATACATACCTATGCCCACTACCGTAGATATGATACCCAGTGAATTGACTTTACGAATAACATTCCAACTGGCATCTGAAATGTACAATTCATTGTTTTTGCTAACCGCTACACCAAAAGGATTCATCTCGGCAGAGGTAGCTATAGAACCATCGCCAGTAAAACCATTAGTTCCGTTACCAGCAATAGTAACAATGATGCCGGCGTTATTTATTTTTCGTATTCTGTGATTAAGAAAATCCAGAATATATACATTATTATTGTTATCGAGTGCTACAGACTGAGGATTGTGCAACTGCGCACCAGTAGAAACAAAACCATCGCCACTGAAACCACCAACACCTGTGCCAGATATGGTATTGATACGGGGAACCTGAGCATGTGCCTGCGCAGCAAATAAAAAAGAGGTTAGAAGCAGCGGTAATGATAATTTCATACGTATTGTTTGGTCAAATATAATGTAATTTTTCTTTTTCCCTACCAGTTTTGAGGGGAGTTTTTACTGGTGTTGAGCTAGGCAATCAGGTTTGAAGTAAATAGACAACTGTAGTTATTACTTAGATCCCTTAGGAACAAAAAAGCCATCCAAAAATTTGTTGCCATTTTTGTTGAGCCCATATACCCAAGCTTGAGTGCGTATCATGTCATAGTCACTATAATAAATGCGCAGAGTGTAGGGAGTAGATACATACACACTATCCATATAATTGAAGTATAGCTTTGTGTTGTCTCTTGATATCCACCACATAAATTTAAGTGTGTCTATATCGTTGGAATCGCACTTTATAGGATA
>CAZRPA010000129.1:0-11389 GCA_964601855.1 uncultured Flavipsychrobacter sp.
CATAATTGTAATGCATCTTATTCATGGAGAAGGCCGCTACAGAATGAGCTACAGCACCGACACCAGTAAACGAGGCAATACCTAAACGGCCATATACAGGCAGTCTTAATTCCTGTTGTAATACTATCATATTATTATCCCTGAATCTGCCCCGGTAATATCCTCGTAAAAACCGAGGTCCGCCAATTGTGGCAAGCATACGATAGGGAACATCTCCATTATTGAAGTGGGCATACACGTTTGAATTCCAGATCAGCTTTTTAAATAGGGTATTATATTTCCGCAGATCAAGTATATACGATGTGAATTTTTGTTCACTTCCTATCGACTTGTCGAAAAACTGCATCGACGTTTCCATATAGGCACCCTTTGCAGGATTTAATGGATTATCACGCTTATCATAAATTAGTATTGGCCCAATTCCACTAGCCAGATATCCCATGCCACCGTGTATCGGTTCATATCTTCCGGCTACCTTCCTCATGAGCGATACATCCTGGTTGTATAAGTATTGGAAGTGGTAATAAATACCACCATAGAAGTTTCCCTTTATCTGTCGCAGGCTTTTCGATTGCAACCTTATCATATCGAATGCTATCATTATCCTTTCTTCCTCAATCGATGTGTTCGTAATACCATAGAAATACTCTGGAAACCTGGAAAAGTCAGCTGAGCCTGTAAGATAGTATTTATTGCTTTTTAGCCAGATCCTATAGTCGTTTTCGAATGAGAATTGTTTGTTCAAAGTATAAAAGAGATAGCTCTGTGTATTTGACCTTTTATTGTTATTCGATGGTTTTTCTAGGTCGAAATAGGAATAAAATATACCCCCAAATCCTAGTCTGGTTTCTTTAGTATAAAATGCAGATGGTAACGCTCCAACCTTCAGCCTTGTTGAATCGCCTGCGTTAGCTGTTTCCGCAGCACAAGTTAATATACTGATAAGCAGCACAGCATAGCGCATTCTGAATACACACCTTATCATTGGCTTTCAATTGAAACGCTTTTACTACAGAAGGGCTAATATCTCTCGTACACTTATCCTTGCTTTATAATTCTCATCATAGTGGGAATATTTTATTTTTCCATTTTTGTCTATAATATAAACCGCAGGCACAGGTAGGTTATTTCCATTGTTACCATTCTTCTCTTCTAAATTTATTCCGTAACCTTTATATTTTTTTACCAATTCTTCATCAAGTGCGAATGCAACTTTATATGCACTCATTATTCTCATTTTATCATCCGATATTATGGAATATTTTGCCTTTGTTTTACCAATCGTCTTCAGTACGTTTTCCCTTGTTTCTGGAGATACTGCAATGACCGTAGCTCCTTTGTCAGTGATCATTTTCAGAGAGTCTTCCAATTCTTTCAATTGTTTATTGCAATAAGGGCACCATTCACCACGATAAAAAACTAGGACGACAGGCCCATGAGTCAACTGATTTTTCAAGTTAATACTTTTACCATTTTGATCGTAAGCTGTAAAATCTGGGGAGGGATCATTTACTTTTAATCCTCCTGAAGTCGTTTGCGCAATTACAGATAATATTACTAAGCAAAGAAAAAGAGTAATCGATGTGGTTTTCATTGTTTTTATTTTTTAACAAACTTACTTCTGTATTTTGCCTTGAAAGGTCGGCGAAGCGACAATTCAAAAATTATATTGTTTAATCTTCATAGTCAAAAAGGTTGTCCATGGGTGAGTTTTATGATTTTCTGAACAAGTTTGGGAGAATGGCTAAGTACCTTTAAACTAATATCCGTAAGGTTATTTTTTCCAAGTATTTGTTGCAGATAGAAGCCTGCTTTGATTCTTATAGCAAAGTTTTTGTTCCACTCTTTTTTGTATATCAACAATGCGTCTTTCTTAGAGATTTTTAGATCTATATAGCTACTTATAATATTAGTTGCAATCACAGATGACCGCATTCCAATGCTCATGCCATTGCCACATAGAGGTGCGATAGCACCTGCAGCATCACCAAGTAAAAACAACCCATTGCTATCTGTATGCTTCTTATTAAAAGTAACCTGGCTAATGACTAGTGGTTTGTCAAATAGAAATTCCGAATCCTGAAAATACCTTTTAAGATGTGGGTTCAGCATTAATATTGCAGATTCCATTTTTCTTATGTCATTGTCATTCTCCTTAAGGTTATCGGCTGTAGTAAGGTAACAAAGGCAATAGCGATCGTCTTCAATTTTTGAAATACCGCAATAGCCATCTTTAAAATTGTGCAGCTCTATCCGGTCACTTGAAAGTGATGTTTTTATGTGATACTTTACTCCGATGTAATTTGGGATTGAGGTATTTGGTACTTTATCTATGAAAACCGGAGTGCGTTTGCCATAGCTACCACATACAACCTTGGCCTCAAATAATCCGGATGCTGTGGTTACTGTATATAAGCCCTCTTTGCCATCTACACTGTGTACTTTGCAGTTCTCCATTATTACGACACCTTTTTCTTTTGCAAGATCTGATAGCATAGCATCGAGCTTGTATCGGCTAATGCCAAAACCACCTGATAATAGTGGAGCCTCCAGCATGTATCCCTTTGGAGATGATATACCTAATTTGTCAATGGAAGGCAAATTCATTGTGGATAATGAAATTCCGAGACGTTCTAAAAAATTTCGGCTTTCGTTTGAAATATATTCTCCGCATACCTTATGAAATGGGTATGTGTTTTTTTCGAAAAGAATTACTGTGTGTTCTAGCTCTGCAAGCTGGATAGCAAGGCACAGTCCGGCTACGCCCCCGCCAACAATGGCACAATCATATTTTGTTGTCGTCTGCATAGATGATGATTTCATGCCGGAATGCCCATTTACTGCTCACGGTGTATTCTTGTACTCCGGCATCCTTTATAATTGCATGCCACTCTACTGTTCTAAAACCTCTTTTTACCGACAAGGGAGCATCATTTTTAACCAGATACGATTTTGAAAATAGCTTGGTAAGTAGTTTTATCGCATAGTAGGCAAATGCATTCCGTTCCAGGTCGTTTATGATCAATGTCATTTTGTTCGTCTTGCAAAAGCTAATTAGTTCAACAATCTCTTGATTGGTCAGGTGATGGCAAAACAGGCAAGCATGGATAATATCAACCTTGGGAATATGAAGGAGCACATTCCTGTAGTCATCACAAATAAATCCTATATTCTCTGCGTTCTTTCTTTCTGCATATTCTATACAATCCCCTTTCAGATCGACACCAAATAGCCGAATACTGAGGAGTTGCGTCTTACCCCATCGGTCAATTTGCTTTAGCGTATCGCCACCTCCACAACCAATGTCAACCAGTATATATTTATCTTCTCTTTTAAGTATTTTCTTCAGTGTGTTAAGCGAAATGCTGTAGCCGCCCAGTAATCTGTTTATTATGTCTAGTTCCCTTAAATTTCGGTGCAGGTCTGCTGTTGGGATATTCTGCCTATCCAACAATTCCTTTTCATCTGATCTTCGCTTAAACATAGATTAGTTGCATTGTTTCAACACTTAGCCCCGGACCAAACGCAGCAGTGAATATTTTTTCGCCTACGCGCTTCACAGCACTTTCCTCAACTATTTTCTTCAACACAAATAGTACTGTGGCAGAAGACATATTGCCGTATTCGCTCAGTACGTCATGTGATTCCTTCAACGCTGCTTTTGGCAGCAAAAGAGCTTCGGTAAAGTCGTCGAGTATCTTTTTGCCTCCGGGATGAACAGCCCAATGATCTATATCAGCAGGATTAATTGCAATCGAATCCAACATTTGCTTGATTGCCCCATTAATTAATTGGGATACGTAGGAAGTTAGGTTGATAATAAATCCTTTCCGTGTTATTTGCCATGCCATTTCATTGTATCCGTCATGCAATAGGGTAGAATGAAAGGATTCGATTTTTAGATTGGGTGTATAAGCCTGCGGGGTAGCACTAAGCAAAACTGCCGCACAACCATCCGCAAATAACGCAGACGCAAGTAAGTAGTCTTCAGTAAAGTCCTTTTGGACATGTATAGTACACAATTCAGTACACACTATAAGCACGTTAGCAGAAGGTGTACTACGGCATATGGTATCTGCATTTTTCAGAGCCAGGATGGCGGCATTGCAGCCCATAAAATTTACACTGCTACGCTGAATATGTGGGCTAAGGCAAAGTTCCCGGATAATTTCAATATCTAGACCTGGTGCGGAGAAGCCCGTGCATGAAACCGTAATAATGTGTGTGACAGATGCTTTGATAGCATCGAAGTTCTGAATTTTACTAATGGCATTTATAGATAAGCGACAGGCGTTTTGTTTGTAAATGCTCATCCTGTAGTCTATGTCGGGTTCGGGTACTAAGTATCTATTTTTCGGAAAAAAGGTAAAATCTTCCGGTCTATTACTGAAATCGCTGATAACGGAATATCTATTACTTATACCTGCCTTCATTCCCACAGCCCTTATCTTGCGCCTGATGTTCTCGTCATCAGTGGTTTGCTGATAAAAGTTAACCAATGCTTCCTGTGAATGTCGGAATTCAGGAACTGCGGTTTCTATTGCAACTATGTAGCTCAATTTGTATATTTTTCAAGTATTAAAAAGGTAAAATAGCTGTTCATGCAGCACGCAGCAATAATGCTCATACGCATAGTGTTTTTAAAGTTTGCGGCACTTGTGTCTTTAATAACCATTCTAAACCACCAGCCAAAATATACTATAATGGGTAAGAAGAATACTTGTAATATATAAAAATGATGTTCCTGAGCAGAAGATTTAAAATACAGATAATACATAGCATTGCATAACAAGAACATAATGCCGGAAAATATGAATGTACCTCTATAGCCCAGTTTGTAGCTAAGTGTTACAACGCCATCTTTTAAATCTGCATCATGCTGGTAAATTTGGGTTAGTGGATACGCCCCCGCTATCTGAAATGAGCAAGCCAGCATAATGAAGAAGTCGGGCTGCAAAACATGAATGGTTGTAGCTGATATGCCGGTGCTTGCCAAGAAGTAAGTAAAACCACCCTGGAAAACAACAACTGTAAGAAAGCCTACAAACGGGTATTTCTTTAGACGTATTTGCTTTGCACTATACGCTCTTGATGCAAGTATGTAAAGTAAAACACAAAAGGCAAAAACCGGCTTAATAAAAAGTAAAGAGATGATGATGGCAGCTACATCCATGTAAACAGTAAGATAAAACAGTGTGCTTGTAGGTAGGGGCGGATGTTCTAAACCGCCGATGCTTGTCTCATCTCTGTCTATATAACTGTTGTATCCATTGCTGGCAGGATACACAAGTAGGTGTATAACAAGGAAAGATACCAATGCAATAGGTGCATTAATGTCTTTTACCTGGCTCACTGCCAGTAAAAATACCGGCATCAGCAATAACGAAAATGGAATTCGCAGCAGCTTTATGGTGTCTTTGCCTGTCAGCGTGATTAAGGACATTTGTTATTGCATTTTAGATTTCTAGGGTTAGGAGTTTCTATTATAATAAAGGCAATACAGAACACTCAAAAAAAAATCAGCCCTTATTTATGTACTTTAATAATTGATCGCGGTATATAAAAAGCAATGTAGCACAACACAACCACACTGTTATTCCCATAAAGAACAGTTGCCCATGGTCGCCCATCACCTCTATACCTAAGCTGGTAAGGTGAAAGAAGATGGCGCCTGTCATTGTCCCAATAGCCATTAATGCGCCAAATGCCGTGGTTCGCGGAATTAGTAGTAGTATGGACGCTATGAGTTCTACCACACCCGAGCCTATTCTGCCCCAAGGCTCCATTCCTACCTTTGTAAAGATGTAAACGCTTTCAGGGTCTGCGCCAAATTTGAAACGCAGCGTTTGCAAAAGGATATACACCGATATAAGGCGGAGTACCCAAACGAAAATTATCTTGATTTTCATAATGTCAACTTTGAATATCCAAAGGTATACCTCTGAAAAACCATTATTTGTCGCTTAGCTGACTTTAGCTTCTTTTTGTAGCGCCTTTATATTGTGTATTTCAATGGATTTTCTGTCGACGCTTAATATGCCTTCCTCCGAAAAATTATTGATCAAAGTGGTTACAGTTTGTCTGCTTGTAGCCGTAAGCCGTGCTATATCTTCATGAGTAAAGACATTGGGGAAGGTGATTGAATTTTCATCTGATTGCTTTGTCTGCTGCACAAGGATCCAAAAGAAGTAGAGTATTCTAGTGCGTACATCTTTTTGTAGTAGGTTAAGCAGGCGATTTTCTACATTCTTTAGTTTCTGACCAATTTTTTTTGAAAATACGATAGCCATGTCCGGCCTGATAGCCAGCAATTTTTCAAAATCAGGTATAGTAAATGCGCATAAAACGGTTTCGCACTTATGTGCCTGAGCAAACTCGCCCAGCATATTGTTACGCTCCAGCATAAACTGGCCGAACACATCGCCAGGTTTCAATATCTCTTTTACCAATTCTTCACCATTATCGTCAACATTGCCGATTTTTACATATCCCTCCTTTATGAAATATAATTTGTTAAGGTATTGAGCGTCAAAGTAGATAAACGCGTCTTTATCAGCAATAATATAGTTATGCAATATATTCAGCGTTTCGTAGTCTGCAAGCGTGAGCTTGTCCAGAAAATCACTCTTACGTATAATAATCATTTGCTCCTCGATGCTCATTGAAATCAGTTTAAAAGTAACGATAGTAGTTTCACACCCTGAACTAATGCAATTAAAGTAAATAAGCATCCCATAAGCACATTGATCATTTTCTTTCTCCGATCCATTACTCTTGAAAGCTTTTTTCCAAGAATTATAAAAAGAATCAACACAATAAATGTACCTAAACCCGCACTGACCGTAAAGATAATATTACCTGAAAGTACATCAATTGGGTAGGAACACGATAGTAAGTATACAGTCCATCCCATCCAAAACGGAATTTGCATAGGATTTATTGCACTCATCGTAACGCCAAGTAATAGCCTATTCACACTATTGTCTATCACAATGTTCTTATTTTGCTTGCTGCGGACAGATATAAAGCTTCCAGCTGCCAAAATGAACAGTAAAATCACAGATACGATACTACATACGATAAAAAAGCGAGGCTGGTTTGCTAATTTGCCAATGATATTGAGGGTAACGAATAAATAAGCCATTTCAACTATTGTGGCGCCTATAGCGAATAGGATGGCACTAAGAAATGACTCCTTCGCAGCTATCTGCATAGCCGTTATGTTCAAAACGCCTAGTGGCAAAGACCCGGTAATACTCACTAAAAGTCCTGTTATAGCTAAATATGCATATTGCATTATCGAGATAAACATTGAAAGGTATTCATAAATAATACTATGAACTATTCTGAAATAGTTACCAGTTTCGAACTGACAATAAGGATTCAATAATCTTAAAAGACCTCATCTCCCGTCGGCCCTGTGCCAACGTAATGTACGGAGTTCCTCGTTTATTGTTATAGCTACTGATGCTATACAACAGCTTCCAGTGTTTTATGATCTCCTTCCATGCAAATAGTATTGAGTGTCGCGGATCATAAATATGAGTGGGTTCACTGCCGCTGCCATTTACCTCTATAATTGAGTAATTAGTACCATTCTCAAGAGTGTTCCAGTTCTCAAACCTCACATCCAGCCTGCCGTAATAAAATTCCGGTATCTGTCGGCATATGTCCTCTATTGTTTGGGTTAGCGACGGTGTTATCATGTCTGTTACATCAGTAAATTTTGAACCCCTGCTGTGGTTGCCGTATGGGACTAATACGAGCGACTTGCCAAGCGCAATAACCTCCGCAATCTTGTCCGGGTACATTGCCTTTATCTGTTTCCATTGCAATAGATAGCGGTCATTTTGTTTTACCAGCATTTCAAAAGTAGAGTAGCCATCCCCAAGAATAGTCACCGGTTCTTTATAGACCATGCCGGATATATAACCTTTGGCCGCACCGGGTGGCCTGCAGTAGAAAATGCCTACTTCTTTTTCATAGTGCACATACTCCTGTATCAAAAATGCCACTGGCATATGGGTTATGTATTCTTGCAGGTCTGCCTCGGTCTCTATTTTTTTTACACCTAATCCCCGTTCTCCAATATCTGGCTTGGCTATAAAAGGGTAGGTAATACCAGCATCTGAAATATGCGATAAAACGTCTGAAATTTTCACGGCAGCATCGAATAATAATGTAACAGGGTATGTTTTCTTTGGCAATAGACCGTATACCTCCATTTTACTTTCCATTATAAAGCCACCGTTTTTTATACTTGGATTGGCGGCTGTTAGAAAATACAGGGAACGGGCCTTAATACTTAGCCATAACCAATAGGGATAAAGAGGCGCATAAACAAAAGTACTGTTCCAATATTCCCAATGGGCAAGGCGTATAAAAAAAGGTAAACGAAAAATCTTATTCATATATGGTGCAATTGGTCTTTTAGATACCACTCGTTCACTGATACTATGCCACCTAAAATGTCTTTATAGTGCATGATAGCATTATTGTCTTTTATCTCAATGGAGGTGATACTTACGGTTTGTAATATGCCGTCATTATTCATTCTTAGAAAAACACTTTCACCATCTTCGCCCCCAAACTCATGAAAATTCCTTATGGATTCTACTGTTTTATAGGTAGTACTGCTAAGCCATTTTAAAAACCACTTTTTTCTTAGAGCTATAACTTGGTCATCGTACAATGTAGATGACAGCCATATATGTGGGGTTGTAGCGGATTTGGGCGTGAGGTATTTTTCCATGCCATCCCACCTGGCTTCAAACAATTTCCTATTGCTCCAAATTACTAGTGTAAATGGTTCAATGTTATTCAATTGAATCTGCTCAAACACCAACTCCGGTTGATCTGAATCGAAAATGTCGAGAAATATGAGTCCCCGGCTTTTATAATAAGGCGGATTGGGGGCGTGGCGTTTGAAGCCTCCGTTCAGCAATATCATTACATTGCCGTTATTATGAAGTGCAATCCATGTCCCGCCAGCCTTACCATCGCGTGGAAATAGTATCTGGCCATGCTCAAATTCTATAGGCTCTGGAAGTGCCGCAGGCTCTCTCAATACTTGCTCATCCCTATTTGAAGTGAGCACTATAGCGTCTTTTAGTGGTAAAAATGTTACAGTACACATTCTTCCTTAATTAATGTTATGTAGTCTTGGAATTTTTACTCAGATCATTAAATATGCTTGCTATTTTTTTCTTTTTAGCCAATTGGCATCAGCTTTACTTTTTAGCAGTTTTTCATTTTTATTCCACGTTTTGAGCGTATTATTAAACAAGTGATTATAATAGAGATGTAGCCTTCCATCTATTATTTTATAAGTTTCAGGGTCTATTTCTACTTTTTCACCAGTATTACCCATAGCGTATGCACACCATCCTCCATATTGTGGCTCATACTTTGTTGGTGATAGTTTGAATTCGGCAAGATTTGCAGCATTTACAAAATGATAAGTAGCTCCATTGTATGTACCCGACATATTCATCTTTCCTTTTTCCGGCTTTCCTTTGAAATAACTGACCGGATCATAGCCCTCAATTGCTAAGCCATGGTCAAGATTATAGTCCTTATCGTGTGACGTTACCTGGCCTAAAGCAACGAAAAATGATAGCAAGGCGCACAATAATAACGGAACTATAATTTTCGCTCTATTCATTTGAGATAATATTTAATGACCTTAGAAAATGTGGATGTGCGTGTAGTGCGGCTACTTTATAAACCTTACTGGTTTTCCTGTTTTCCCATCGAATGGTATGAGAAAATAGCTGCCACTTTCAAGCGATGATATGTCAATTGAATTGTTACTTTTTTCAATAGTTACCTGTTTTATAGCTCGACCCGTAGCATCCGTTATCACTACTGCAGTGACATCTGTATATCCATCAATAAATAGTTTTGAGGTGGCAGGATTAGGGTAAACTTTAATGACAGACAGCGGGTTCAATCCATTAATTGCAGTTGTTATTCCAGATATATTTGCCGATCTGGAAGCCTGTACGATATTCTTATCTGTCTTTTGAAGAATAGCTATGGCATACATTCTGTTTATATCCCACGCAATATTGCGTGCAATAGTTTTCTGATAAACCGAAGAGTCACCCACTGATGTTGGTGCGGTAACAGTTAGCGAAGTAATACCCCAAAATGATTTTCTGAACACATTATAATGCTTTGTTTCTCCATTATTGGCGGTAAAGAACAGGGTGTCTTCTAATACAGCGCCGTATAGTTCTAATGAGGTTAGGCTACTGGTATCTACTTTTTTTACCGCTACGCGAACCGTAATAGAATCGGTACTTTTTAAAGTTAATGCAGTTGATACAACAAATGACGATGTCATAGGTAGTTGGGAAGTGTAAATAGCTGGTGGCGTAAAAGAGGGTACTTCATTACCAGATACAAACAGATGGGGAGTGGAGCCATAAACACCATAATAATTTGTCCGTGCATTACTTTCTGAAGAATTGTGCATGCTTAATGGACATGACGCATAAGGAGCACTAGGGTAATAAGCTATATGCAGCACTTGCGGAAACGAAGTTAAATTTGCAAATAGGCCCGGATTTCTCGAAGCACATACGCTGCAATATGTGTTGGTGAAATGCTCTGCTACAACATTTCTGGGTACTTGCTGTGCAGAAGAGGAAAGAGTTATCAACAATGCTCCGATGTAACATGCCATTTTTTTCATAATGTCTCTGATTTTAGACAAATGTATCAATACATCACATCAAAGAATGTCGGCTATATGACATATTATTTTGGCCGCAAATGGTAACGGTATAGCTATTTAATTGTGTCTCAGTTTGTTCGCTTTTGTTATGATAATTGCGATTTTACTGACCCATGTCCTGCTTTTGTTGTATTCATCTTTCAGGCTTACATAGTTATCCAGTAACAACTGCAGTTTTAAATTCTCGTTTTCCAGGATTGACGGTGGATTTTGACTATTTTTATCCATGACGGTAAAGGGTGTTTGAATGCCCGCGAACATTTTCAAACCAAATCTAATTGTAATCGAATTTCCCCGCTTGATTTTGATGTCGAAATATGTGTTTAATCTAAATCCCCCTCTAATGGTTTACAGTTGTTTAATAATATTCTTAGCCTCATCCACGCTTAGCGTATCAGCCAATTTACTAGTTTCAAACACCATCAAATAGAGATAGCCATCCCCGGCCTTGCTTGCCCAATCTCTTCCGAGCCGGTTTTTTGCCTCACTATCCGAATTATCACGATCATCGCCCTTTGTTTCAAGTACGATGGTTTTGCCTTTTTGGGTTACAATAATAAAATCGGGATAGTGATTACTTTTAAAGCCGTTAATTGCAAACCCCTTGCCACGGCCAAGATTGCGATGCCAAAAAGCAATATTCGGCAA
>CAZRPA010000130.1:0-6564 GCA_964601855.1 uncultured Flavipsychrobacter sp.
ACCAATTCCGTAAGTAATAACTGAAGTACCTCCCGACACACCAGTGACCACACCTGCACTATTCACTGTAGCTATAGAAGTATTACCGCTAGTCCAGGTACCACCAGTAGTTGTTGTAGCCAAAGTTGTAGTAGCACCTTGACATAAAGTGAGCGTGCCTGATATAGGAGTAACAGCCAGATTGCTAAATGTCATTACAGTTGCTTTTTCACCCATAGTAGCATCATAATAGGCCAAATATGGAGTTCCATCGGCGTTGACATTAAGGTCTAAGTTATAAGCGGGATTGGTAGTAAAACCATCAGCACCAATATTTACCCAACTAGTACCATTAAATTTCTTGACAGTAGCTTTGCCGCTCAATACTAAATCAAAGTAAGCAACATATGGATTGCCAGTGCCATCAATGGCAAGTGAATTGTAACTTGTGCCTCCAGTTGATATACCTGGTGTACCTACAGCAACCCAACTACTGCCATTATATTTCATGACTGAGGATTTGTTGCTGTTTGCACCATCTCTATAACCTACATAAGGAGTGCCAGTGGCATCTAATGCTATAGACAAAAATGCAGCTTCGCCAGGTGTAAAACCTACGCTACCTACATTGACCCAACTACTACCATTAAATTTCTTAACAGTAGCTTTGTTACTTACAGCTCCATCATAATATGCTAAGTAAACTGAATCATTGTTGTCAATAGTAATAGAAGTATTACCTGCAAGACCAGCAGAGATACCTACACCACCTACATTTACCCAGTTAGTGCCGTCAAATTTTTTGACAGTAGCTTTGTTTCCTGCGCTACCATCTTGATAGGCTACATAAGGAGTTCCGGCACTATTGATAGCAATAGAAGTTGTTGAAGTGCCTCCGCCAGAAAAACCTACACTACCCACGTTTACCCAGTTTGTGCCATCAAATTTCTTAACTGTTGCTTTCTCTCCTGCACTTCCATCTTGGTACACTATATATGGAGTATTGTTGGGATCAAATGCTAAAGATACATTGTTAGCTGAACCGCCAGAAAAACCTGGCGCACCAACTGTTACCCAGTTTGTGCCATCAAACTTTTTTACTGTTGCTTTGTAGCTCATACTAACGTCCATGTAAGCTAGGTAAGCTGTGCGGCTTGTATCGAAAGCGAGCGTGGGATAATAGGCTCCGCCGGCAGTGAAACCAGCTGTACCTAATATTGACCAATCATTACAAACAACGGTACCAGCAGGGAATACATTTAAAGTTTTTATGGTACTAGCATTGCCACAACTATTACTAACGGTATAGCTAATAGTAACTGTACCTGAAGCTATACCCGTAACTATTCCAGAAGTATCTACAGAGGCTATACCAGAGTTAGATGAAGTCCAAGTGCCACCAGATGTAGCGTTACTAAGTAAAATTGTAGAGCCAACATTTACAGAAGAAGAACCGGTTATTGTACCAGCATCTGCCGCTGTATTTACAGACACAGTAACACTTGTTGAACATCCACCGGCTAATGTGTAAGAAATGACAGCAGTTCCACTTGACACACCAGTTACTAATCCTGTGGAAGAAACAGTAGCAACAGAATTATTACTGCTTGTCCATGATCCTGATGAAGTAGAAGAGGTTAACGCAGAAGTGGTACCAGCACATAAAGTAGTAGTGCCAGTAATAGCAGATGGAGTAACGCAACAAGGTGTGGTTGAAGTAGTGATTCCTGTAACTACTCTAATTCTGTAGCTGTTACTTGTTGTAGCAATATACAATTTACCAGTGTTGTCGAATGCTATATCTTCCATGTAAGCAATAGACGCCGAAGTAGCAGCTACTCCATCGCAACAAAAGCTATTGTTGCTAGGAATGCCTGCAATTCGGTCTACTTTGCCTAAAGAATTTCTTCTGCGAATAGTGCTGGTGCCAAACTCGCCCCAGTAAATGTTACCCGCAGTATCAAATGCAACACCTTTAGGCGATGTAACATTTGCAGCTGTTGCTGGTCCACCGTCGCCAGAATAACCTGTTGAGCCCGTACCAGCAATGGTTGTGAGAATGCCAGTGGACATTTCAATCTTTCTAATTCTATGGTTTCCGTGGTCAGAAAAATACAAATCACCGTCTGGTCCAAATGTAACCCCAAAAGGATAAAATATGTTTGCAGAAGTAGCGAGAATATTGTCTCCATTAAAGGCAGTACCACCTGTTCCAGCAAAAACACTTACACTACCTGTAGGTGTTATTTTCCATATGTTCTGACTATAAGAGCATACATATAAATTACCTGTAGCATCGATGGTGATACTAGTAGGCTGTGTGATAGTAGCAAAAGTACTTACGGTTCCACTTGGATTGACCTTCATAATACTATTGCCAGTGAAATTAGTAACATAATGATTGCCTGATGCATCGCCAACTACACCCCAAGCATATCCGAGACCTGATGCGACTGTAGAAACAATACCAGATGTATTGACTTTTCTCAGTTTTCCGGTTAATTCTGTATAAAATACTTCACCAGCATTATTGAGCCATATACCATTCAAATTAGAAGCAGAAGCACTTGTTGCTGATATTCCATCTGAATTAGATGCTCCGCCACCGGCTAAGGTAGTAATGATGCCACCTACAGGTGTAATGCCATTAACCGTTACTATTGAAGTTGAAAAACATCCTGATATTGAATAAGTAATTGTAGCCGTACCACCTGAAACACCAGTAACTACACCTGAAGACGAACCAACTGTTGCTACAGATGGTGTACTACTACTCCATGTACCACCTGAAGTACTATTGGATAAGTTTAATGTATTACCCTGGCATACTTCATTACCTCCAGTAATGGAGGCTGGTGTAGGAGCAACTGTTACAATTAATAATGCTGATGCTGCACCACATGAATTGCTGACTGTGTAAGATATTGTAGCAGAACCAATAGCAACTGATGTAATTACTCCTGCCGTATCGACAGTTACTGTTGATGTATTTGAAGAAGACCATACACCTCCACTTACTGCATTGCTTAAAGTAGCAGTATTACCAGCACACAATGTTGGGGTGCCACTAATTGTGCCAGCATTTGGCAAAGGACTAACAGTTACGACTTTGGTGACTGTAGTACATAAGAAAGTATATGATAATGTAACTGTACCAATTGAAACTCCTGTTACAACACCAGATGAGTTGATAGTTGCAACAGATACGTTACTGCTTTGCCATGTACCACCAGTTGTAGTGTTGCTCAATGTAATAGTGCTACTTACACATACATTGTCAGATCCTGTTATTGCCGCTACAGAACTATTGATTGTATTACAATTACCAACAGCACCGGATACAAAATTTGAAGACGTACCAGTAAGGTTGAAATTATTAAGTGTTCCACAATTATTGTTTCCACTATAGTCTGTAGCATTCGTAAGACTAGTATTTGTGCCATTAGCTATGCCATTATCAAACCTATAGTATGCTATCAGGTTAGTACTAGGTGCTATGTTGCAGTTCATATTAGCCTTAATCTCAGCTTCAGTGCGAGCTACATTCCATATTCTTACTTCATCTATATTGCCATTGAATGCGTTACCTAAAACAATAGGATACTCTCCAATATATATTGTTTGAGCAGGGTATGTTGCTGCTGAGGTAGTGCTGGCTATCAAATTGCCATTTTTATACAATTTCAAGGTTGATGAAGAAGCATCATAAGTGGCAGCAACGTGCACCCATTCACCTAATGGAAAAGGAGCTGGATCATTTATTAGCGTGCCTTGCTGCGTAGATAGTCTGCCAGCTGCCAACCAAAATGGATGAGAACCTCCACTTATGATATTGCAAGATGCTGACGCATTTGCATACACCCATGCTTCTTTAGTGTAAGATTGATTGGCTGTAAGTACAGACCCAATATTTACAAAGTCATTAGTTCCATCAAAATTAAGTGTGGTATTGGGCGTGTTTACTGTTACCATAGTAGTAACTGTGGTAGAACAACCACTACCAGCTACTGTGTAAGAAATGATGGAAGTACCTGAACCTAGACCCGTTACCACTCCAGAACTATTGATAGTAGCTACAGCTGTCGCTGAAGAAGACCAAGAACCACCACCCGTTGCATTACTTAAAGTGGTAGAAATGGCAGTAGATAACGTTGTGTTGCCTGTAATTGCACTAACTACAGGTGCAGTATTAACCGTAACTGCTGTTGTTCTTACACATCCACTTACTGTATAACTAATAGTAGCTGTACCTGCCGCTACACCAGTTACTATGCCAGCACCTGTACCTACGTTGGCTACACTGGCATTGCTACTAGTCCATGTTCCTCCGCCTGTAGTAGAAGATAGGGTAGTAGTAGACCCTGCGCATAATGAAGTGGTTCCTGTTATAGTAGCAGGTATTGCATTAACTGTTATTGAGGTTGTTCTTGCACATCCTGCTACAATATAGCTGATGGTAGCGGTCCCTGCTGCTATACCTGTTACAATGCCTGATGTGCCTATCGTTGCCACTCCAGTGTTGCTGCTTTCCCATGTACCGCCCACTGTAGTAGAAGAAAGGGTAGTAGTAGTTCCTGCGCACAAAGCAGTGGTTCCTGTTATTGCTGCAGGTATTGTATTAATGGTTATTGATGTTGTCGTTCTACATCCTGCTACAGTATAGCTGATGGTAGCGGTACCTGCTGCTACACCTGTTACAATGCCTGATGTGCCAATAGTAGCCACGCCAGCATTGCTGCTTGCCCATGTGCCACCACCAGTTGTGGAAGAAAGGGTAGTAGTAGTACCTGCGCATAAAGAGGTCGCTCCTGTTATAGTAGCTGGTATCGCATTAACTGTTATTGAGGTAGTTCTTACACAACCTGCTACAGAATAGCTGATGGTAGATGTACCTGATGCTACACCTGATACGATTCCTGATGTGCCAATAGTGGCCACGCCGGTATTGCTACTTGCCCATGTGCCACCACTTGTAGTAGACGATAGTGTAGTAGTAGATCCTGCGCACAAAGCAGTGGTTCCTGTTATTGCTGCAGGTTGTGCATTTATTGTTACAGGGGTTGTTCTCCGACATCCACTTACAGTGTAGCTAATAGTTGCTGTACCTGCTGCTACACCTGATACTATGCCTGATGTGCCAATGGTGGCTACACCGGAGTTGCTGCTTGCCCATGTGCCACCACCTGTTGTGGAAGATAGCGTAGTAGTAGTACCTGCACATATAGAGGTAGTTCCTGTTATTGCAGCTGGTATTGCATTTACGGTTACTATGGTTGTTCTTACGCAACCAGCTACAGAATAGCTGATGGTAGCTGTACCTGCTGCTACACCTGATACTATGCCTGATGTGCCAATGGTAGCCACACCTGTATTACTGCTTGCCCATGTGCCACCACTTGTGGTAGACGATAAGGTAGTAGTAGAACCAGCGCATACTGAGGCTGTGCCGGTTATTGCGGCTGGTAGTGCATTAACTGTATATACAGCCGTACCCACACAACCACCACTTACTGTGTATGAAATGGTAGTTGTACCGGCGGCTAAAGTAGTTACTACTCCTGTGCCAGATACTATTGTTGCTACGCTGGTATTGCTGCTAGTCCATGTGCCGCCACTGGTGGGGCTACTTAGTGTGCTGCCACTGCCTACGCATGCTGCCAATGTGCCAGTTATGGTAGGTGTGGTGCATGGAGCGGTAGGTTCTACTCTTGCCCACCACGTATCCCATACATTGCCTGTAGCCGCACTTACTTCTTGTATAGTCCAGAAGTCAGTATTATTAACTGGGTCTAGCATTGTGGCAGAATAGTCTCCCCATCTGTTTTTGGTGCCACCATACATTTTGAAATAGGTATTTTGCCCGTTTCTGAATATGGTGGGTGTTCTAAACGAATCGGTGGGGTCAGAATTGAGTCTCAGCGAATAACCAGCACTAGGGTGCATGGCACTTGAAAAAACTGAATAACCAATGAGCGCATCATTGTTGTTATTGACAGCAATAGTGGGGTAAGCAAAAAATTTGCCTGCCGCCGAATCGTCTACTCTTCCCACCTGTATTGGGGTACCAGTAGTATCTGTTTCCCACCACTGCACAGCAGATCTGGTTGGGTTGGCAGCAGAGTTGTAAGGCAAAAATATGGTATGCGAGAACCACAGTCTGTTGTTCATAAATATAAGCTGTGTTACCCTGTTATCTCCATTGTTTATTTTGTTGGCAGAGCCGAGCTGAGGCGCATTATCTCCAAATGAGGTGCCAGAAACTGGAAATGGCTGGTACCACCATGGTGCATCTGCCTGAGGAAACCCTACAGATGTCATTACCTCAGAGCCTACATTGCCGGTAATTTTCCACATTCTCATAGCTCTAGATCCACCATTCCACGCTTCTACCATGAACATAGTACCCATAGTGCTGCTATATGTGATAGCAGGACATATATTGCCCGAGCCAGATTGTGTAATAGCAGTAAATGGTGCGCTAGCTCCAGAAAGCACAGTTGCCTTGTCAAACACAAAAGTTTTGCAACCATTATATCCTGATCCTGTATTCTGATATCCTGCACCCGCAACTGCATAGGTGCCTGT
>CAZRPA010000130.1:6574-11342 GCA_964601855.1 uncultured Flavipsychrobacter sp.
GATACAGTAATCCATTTGTTGTTGATACCTACGTTAGGGAAATCAATCCAATAATCGCCAGGTGCGTATGCGGTAATTTTATATTGCCACCACTCTCCTGTAGGATTGTTGGTCTTAGACACTGCTAGCAGTATGGAAGATGTTGCGGCTCTAGCACCACTTACAGCTACCATTATCCATCGGTTAGAGTAGGAGTCGTAATGTATACGAGGGTCGAAAGAACCACCACCTGATAAAACTGGCGACCAAAAAGCATCGAGCGATACTTGCGATACACTTGCTCCAGCTCTGGTTTGTATGCGTACTGCTGAGTTAACTGCTGTGACGCAATAAGTACCATCTATCGCTCCGTGTGTGTCGGGAGGAATGGTAGTTCCATTGTCTAATGTAGATTGAAATGAAGTGTCGGGTGAAGGAGAAACCGGCATCATGGGTATGGGCGTAGACGGCGGAGGTGTAAGAAAACTCATTGCACCAGATCTGCTCCTGATCAGAGATGGATCTATTGGGTCCAAGTGCAATGGCGCACGCCCTTTGCGAGCTGTGTCTTTCCATTTTATCACCAGCGGCTCGGGGTGAAGGCGAAGATACTCAGCTTTCTGATTGAAGTTAAGCACACCTCTTACCACTTCGTGGCCGGTTTCGGTGCTTTGTGCTGTAGCAAGACCAGCCCAGCAAAGCAAAACAAAGAGTAACATGCTTGGTTTAACCAAAACATTTTTTGATTTCAGAGCGTTGTTGGAGGTGTTCCAAACACAAAAATACTCCTTAAAATAGTAGTTTTTTTTCATGGAGAGTAGTTTTTACAAATTGATATAATGTTGCAAGTTATGGATTTTTTGATACTCCTAAAAATATTCTGAAATATTTGTTAAGAACAATTGCGGAAGTTATCAGAAACAATAATGGTAATTACGAAGTTTCTTTTCATTACTTCATCCAAAATTGATTATCATTAATCATGATGCATACTTAATGATTGTTGATAGTTGACTTGGTAAAGGTTTCCTAACTTCATACTGTGATCAATGTCTCTCCACGTTATGTAACTTCTAATAAGTATCAACTTAATGATACGAATTACGAACATTATATGAATGCTGCTACTATCGCAGCAAAAAAATTAAGATGGAATAATGTATTCAGCGATAACAGCATTTTGATATGTTATACAGATATGTTTGACTATCTGGGTGGTTACAAACTAACAGTTTCTCATACTTCTAATACTATTGAAATCAGCGCGGAAAGTTTAGGGTATGATAGCGACATAGATATCAATGGATATAAATATATAGAGCGGTTTCATAGTGCTATAGAAGCCGCACTGTTGCAACTAGAACTGGCAGACCGCAATATGCACCCCATGCATAGAGAAAAATACGGTGCATTACTGATATCAAAAACCTACAAATCCACACCAGTAATAGCATATATGAATGTACTGGTTTATTTAGCAATGGTATTAACCGGTGTACATCCATTGTCTCCTAGTGCTAAGGACCTGTATGAATGGGGTGGCAATTTTGGCCCTGCAGTGAGTGGTGGCGAGTGGTGGAGGTTAGTAACATATATGTTTTTGCACGGAGGTGCTATGCATCTTATCATGAACACATTTGCACTTTTGTATGTAGGTATGCACCTAGAGCCACTTTTGGGTAAGTTCAGATTTGGTGCCGCTTATATTCTTACCGGTATATGTGCGGCTCTGTTGAGTATGTATGTGCATGGCAACACTGTAAGTGTGGGTGCATCGGGTGCAATATTTGGGATGTTTGGTGTTTTTCTTTCTATACTTACTACCAATCATATACAGAAAACGATGCGCAAGACTATGTTGCGTAGTATGTTGTTTTTTGTGGTGTTCAACCTAATGATGGGTTTGCAAGGTAATACTGACAATGCTGCTCATATAGGAGGATTATTGAGTGGGTTTATAATAGGGTATGTTTATTTTCCGGGTATTATGCACAAGACATCACTTACCAGACAAGTATTAGTTACCGTTGTGTTGCTTGCAGCAATATTTGGTGTTGGAATGCTGGTGGTGTAATATGGGTTGTATGTAGTAGGGTATTAATCAATAGTTATGGTTTAATGATTATGTTTGTATATTCACCATAATATTATGCAACTCAACATGCTAACACGAGTCCTACTTTCAGTTTTCGCATTTTTTGTACTTACAAATGTCGGTGCTCAAACGGGTATTACTTGTACTGATACTGTGGCTGCTATGGTAATGAAAGGCAGCTATAATCCTTCAGTATACACCGCTACTTCGGTGATATCACATCCGGATGTGATAAGTGCTGGTGTACGAAACAATGTATCTTCCGATTCTTTGCGCTCATATCTTAATATACTTCGTAGTTTTAAAACTCGTAATACCGGCTCAGATACGTCTTCTACAGTAACAGGTATAGGGGCAGCGCGCAGGTGGATATTTTCTAAGTTTCAGGAGTTTAGTGCTGCCAATGAAAGTAGGTTAATACCTTCTTATTTGCAATTCGATCAGTTGATATGCGGTATGGGGCAACACAGAAATGTGCTTGCTGTGTTGCCGGGTACAGATACTTCTGCAAAAGGTATTATAATAATAGAAGCACATATGGATAGTCGCTGTGCTGGGTTGTGCGACACAGCTTGTATAGCTGAAGGTATGGAAGATAATGGTAGCGGCACAGCCTTGGTTATTGAACTGGCTAGGGTAATGAGCCGTTACAGCTTTGCACGCACTATAGTTTTTGTAGCTACTACTAGTGAAGAGCAAGGGCTAGATGGCGCTAGGGCTTTTTCTAATTACATATTGCAGCAGGGGATAAAGGTAAGGGGTGTACTTAACAATGATGTGATAGGTGGCATTACTTGTGGATATACTTCGTCGCCTCCGGGTTGTCCTTCTTATAAGCATATAGATAGTAATCAGGTAAGGTTGTTTTCGTATGGTGGTTTTAGTTCTTTTCATAAGGGGTTGTCTAGGTTTATTAAATTGGAATATAAAGAGATGCAGTTCCCGTTTGCTACTGTGCCCATGACTATAAGTATTATGACACCCGAGGACCGAACAGGTAGGGGCGGTGATCATATTCCTTTTCGTCAGGCGGGGTTTACTGCTATGCGTTTTACTGCTGCCAATGAATCGGGGGATGCGAATGTGACCAGCAGTACTTATTTGGATAGGCAACATACATCTGGCGATAGTTTGGGGGCAGATACTGATATGGATGGTAGTTTGGATGAGTATTATGTAGATTTTAATTATCTGGCAAGGAACACCGTTATTAATGGTACTGCTGCTGCTATGATGGCTATGGGGCCCCGTACCCCAGATTTTACATTGACCAGTACGGGTGCTACACTTATAGTTAATCTTACAACTGAGACAGATTATCCGCAATACCGCATAGGTGTGCGCACTACTACGTTTGATTGGGACTCGGTGTATACTGTAGCAGGTGGTGCTACTACTTTTAATATACCAGTAGCGGGTAGTGGGTACCATATAGTGAGTATAGCGGCTGTAGACGACAAAGGGGTAGAGAGCCTATTCTCGAAAGAATTGCAGGCTTCTGTAAATAGTGTATATAATTTGTATGCATCAACTAAACCTATAGAATTGCTGCAAAACAAACCTAATCCTGCTGATGAGGCTACTATGATAGCGGTAATGGTGAATAACCCTACGGCGTATAAAGAGGCATACATAAGTATAAAAAGTCTGGATGGTAAGGAAATACATAGGTCTGATATAACATTAAATACTGGTATCAACGAGATTACCTATGACCATGGTTACAATGTAAATGGTACTTATTTGTATTCGTTGGTGATAGATGGTGTGGTTATAGAGTCTAGAAAAATGGTTTTTGCTAATTGATATTGTTATAACATTATTCATAAAGTATTGTCAAAATATAGTTTTTGAATGTTTTAAAGCATTGGTCCTCTGTAGCTTTAGGGCTTTATGCGTTTTATAGCCCTTTCTACTTTACTATTGTTTTTTACTACCATTGTAGGGGCACAGTCGCTGCAGGGAGTAGTGACTGATGCGCAGACTCACAAACCATTGGGTGGTGCTACTGTGGTCAATGTTATTTCACAGCAAATTGCCTACACAGATGCTAATGGTTTTTATACTATTCCTGCCCGTCAGGGCGACAAAGTAGCTTTTACCTATATTGGGTACAAAAGTGTTGAACGGATCAAACCTGTATCTGTAGTAATATCTACACTCAATGTTTCATTAGAACGATCGGCATATGACTTGCAGGAGGTGTTTTTGCGGCCTGGTAAATTGACCCAATACCAGATTGACTCTGCCGAGCGTGCTGCTATATACAAGTTACCTCTTCAGCGTAGGCCACCGTCTCCGTTTATGAGTCCTGCTTCGGCACTGGCAGAGTTGTTTTCTAAAAGGGCTAAGCGGACTTATCAGTTTCAGAAAAACTTTGCGGCTGGTGAAATTGAGAAATTTATAGATACCAGATATACCCCCGAACTCGTAACCACCCTGACAGGACTGACTGGGGATAGTATAGGGTATTTTATGTATGCTTATCCTATGTCTTATGATTATGCAAGGTTGGCTAGTAACCTAGAGATAAAAATGTGGATTAGAGATAATTACAAAAGTTGGGTTAAGAAAAATGCTACTGACAGTGCATTGAAGCGGTAATGCATATTTTCATTTTTTTGATGTCTATAAATTGCCGGTTTGTTGCCGGTGTTTACCTATGTTTTAGTACTTAAGTTGTTGATTGTCAAT
>CAZRPA010000131.1:0-11341 GCA_964601855.1 uncultured Flavipsychrobacter sp.
ACTCAGTATTCATCTGTTTTCGCACTTCTTTTCTAATCTAAATGTCGATAATTCAAACGTACATTAATCTAAATATCACAATACAAAACGATGAATAATCTACTCATTAATGCCTATTAATCAAGTTATTACACTAGAATGGATATCCAATAGCTATATTAAATATCAGGTTTTTCTTCTTCCACTCAGGGTCTGCAAAGGCTATTTTGTCCACCACCCATCTGTTGTTTTCTGCCAGCCATGGCTTACGCACTGGCATACCCATATCTAGCCGCAGCACCAGTATTTTTAGGTCTATTCGCAGTCCGGCACCCACACCTGCTGCCAATTGTTTGTAAAAATCTGGCGTAAATTTCCCTCCCGGGAATGCAGGGTTATCTCTGTACAACCAAATATTACCCACATCTGCAAACACTCCGGCATTAAGAAACTTATAAATATGTTGCCGCCACTCCACATTAAATTCCAACTTCATATCACCCAATGTCTGTATGTAACTCCTGTTTTTTGCAGTATCATACTCATTAAAGGTTCCAGGCCCTAGTAGCCTTGATGGAAAACCCCGCATATCGCTGTTACCACCTGCCCAAAACTGCTTAATATTGGGCATAGCTACAGAGTTGCCATAAGGCACTCCTATGCCTGCCATCAGGCGCGTAGCCAGCACTGCCGATGACGATAAACGCAAATAATACCTGAAATCTGGCTGTAGTTTTATGTACTGTGCATAGGGCGACCCAAATAGTGTTTGCTGATTATTTTCGTAATCTGCCTTTTGCGCCAGCCCCAGTATGTTACCAGATAGATCTATCCTACCACTGAAAAACACAGTATGCTTATTAGCTGTTCCCGACTGAGAATTATACGTAAACTCATAGGTAGGCCCGACAATTATACCGTTATACACCAGATTGCCGTACGATATTCCCGACAGTTCCGGACTACCTACTGTATCTGTGTTTACATACGTAAAGTTAATGGGGTACAACTGATGTTCTTTTCTTGCCCCTTCTCTCCAGCTATACCCTAGTGTGGCATTATACGAGCTTATATTGATGAGTTTGGTAGACGACTCAAAGTTGTATTTCACTTTAGCCATTGATCTAGGTAGATACCTGCCTGGTGTGTACAACTCCACAAACGGTATCACAAACCTCGGCACAGACAAGCCTACCTCAGCACCTATGCTATATATATTGGGCTGCTTCACAGGCCCACTGTACTGCCCCTCAAAGCCTCCATTTACCTTCATCATCAGCTCTTCTACCCCTCTGAATGCATTCCTATGTCGCCAGCTCACACTGCCTCTAGTTCCTGCTCTGTTATCGTTTTGTGTCAACCCACCAGCCTCAAATCTCAGCGACTTGTTGGGGTATGGTGTCAGGTAGTAATACACATCTAGCAGCGAGTCACCATTCGGCTCAAATCGGTTCTTTACAAACTTGAAGTTACCCATATTCACCAGCCTGCTCAGCGATGTGTTCTGGTCATCCATACTGTACACATCTCCCTTCTCAAATATCATAGCATGCGAAAAAACCTCTGGTTTGTAAGCCTTCTTTTTATCTACAATGTAGTAGTTATCAAAGCTTACCATCCCTGCTTTACTCGTGTCTTGCACATTATTCTTTAGCTTGTAGTTGGTGTATATATACACATCATTTATCACGTACTTACGGTATGCTTCAGCAGGTGTTTCTCGTTTTTTTAGTTGCACATACATGTTTACCATGTTGCCCCCTATTGTACTATCTGCTATCACCAGCAGATAGTCTGCATTGAAGTAATAATACCCTTTCTCTTTCAGCAATCTGCTTATCCTTTCCCTTTCTGCTTTTATCACATCTAGGTTGTAGGCATGTCCACTATGTAGCAGTGTTTTGTCAAAATCCTGCTTTATATCTGCCATTACAGTCGCTGTGTCATCCATCAGGTAGGATCCCTTTACCATGTATTGCTTACCTGTAGTAATGGTATAAGTAGCCATCATTTTTCGCTTACCCGCAGTGTCCATTTTCGCAGCTACTTTTGCGTTAAAAAAACCTCTGTTTTGCAAAAAATTCTCTATCAGTTCTTTGTTCGTTTTCAGTAGCACACTACTCACTAGCACAGGGGGCTCTCCCGCTTTATTTCTCATCCACCGCCGCACACCTTTTGCTTTTACTTTTTTGCCAGCTAGGTTATAGATGGTCAATTTTGTCCTTATTAGCCCAAAGGTTTTAGAGTTGGGCACCGGCCTTACCAATCCTCCTATATCTTTTTTCAGTATCTTCAGTACATCTTTTTCCGCTTCATTATCTGTTATCTGCACCTTACTACCTGTATACAATTGTTCACCTGTAACCAGATGCCGGGTATTACTGCATGAGCTCAGCGCACATACAGCCACTACAAAATATAATATTTTTCTTGCAAATAACAGCATAACTATTGCTTCTTTGTAGCTCGTTTTTCTTGACGTTCCCTTTCTTTGCGCTTTTTACTTTTTAGTTCCCTACTAAATTTATTATAGTCAAGACTCATAATGAAGTTAAGCCCTGTTTCTGTAACAAAGCCCTGCAGCACACCCACATCATATGCCTTGCGATAGGCCCGCATTATGTACTTACCATCGGCAGATAGCATATAATCTGCCGCCAAATTAGAGGGCACATAACTGCTCTGTGTACTATTATTTTGTGCTCCTTCCAGCTCAAAGTTGTTCCCCAGTGTCAATTTCAGCCGGTCATTCAATAGCTGTTTCGATGCCGCCAGATTCAAGTCTGTTCGCTGCCTCAGGCTACCAGTTGTATAGTCCTCTGTCGTCGCCAGATCTACCGAAAAATCTACCCCTTTTATCAGTTTTCCTGCTGCTTTATTCAGCTGTTCGCCCAGAAAGGTACTTACACTTTGCAGCGCCACAAACGATGGGTTGCTACCTGCACCTGAACTAAACGGATCGTCAGATACAAATCTGTTCAGTATCAGCAAGGCAAATACTTGCTTGTTCAGCTCTGATGTATCAGTTCTTATCTGGCTCAGTTTACCTTGCACTATGCCAGTTTGCTCTGATGTCAGTTTATATGTCTTTCCCTCTGGCAACTGTATATCAAATGTAAGTCTGGGCGACAAAATCGCTCCCTTCATGTACATGTTCACATCAAATGGTAGTCTCTGTTTGTAGTAATTCAGTTGCGCCACATCGGTCACCTGCCGTTGCACTAGGTCATACGGTGCCACATTGGTTGCATATACTGCCGTAAGGTCTAGCATGGTTCCCTTCACTGGGTCGCCGGCAAAGGTGATCATACTACCTTCCTTTATCCCAAATTTCCGCTTCACCAGATTGTAATTTAGCTGGTAAGCCCCCTCAGTCAATGCATAATTGCCCGCTAGGCTTATTGCCCCATCGGGTGTCATAGAGGCATTTATATTTGCCTCGCCCTTAAAGTTCAGATAATCACCCGACGATTTGTCTATTATCAGACTAAACTCCGCTGTTTTATCTATAGCTATGTTCACATTCACATCTGCATTCACCTTACTATTGGCTTTAGCAGTTGATTTTCGTTTTTGGGTAGGGGGCAATATGTTCTTCCTACCCGTATCTCGCATGTTCCTAAATACCACTATCCCCTTCCTGCTTTCTATCTCAGGGTTGCTCTCGGGGTTCACTACCGTCACATTGGTTCCTTTCAGTATTTTCAGCTCGCCATCTACTTTTGGTGCCATCATAGCCCCTTTTACATTGATGTTGGCAGTCAGTAGCAGGTCTCCATAAAATGTTTTATTGTCCTTCTCTGTCGAGTGCAGTGCTTGCCAGTTTCTGGCACTCAGTTTCAGGTCCATGTTCATACGTGCTAGGTCACTGATATCTATAGTGCCATTTACATTGGCTTTGTTTTTATCATCATCATGTATCGTAAAGTCTTTAAATAAAATCTCTCCTTTAGTAAAAGTCAACTCCTCAGCAGGCATCTTAAACACCGCATTCAACTGACTTACTGTAGTGGCAATATTGTCTGTTCGCAGGCTACCAGTTATTTCAGGTGCAGCTACAGTACCATTTGCTCGTAGCAATCCTCGCACATATCCACTACTATTCCTTATCTGGTTACCCGTCAGGTGTTCCACGCTTTTCAGGGCAAATGCATTCACTTTTACAGCCACATCATATTCATTGCCTTCATATGGCTTCAGGTAATAGCTACCATCTACCTCTATGTCATTACCCATCCCTTTCAGGCTCACATGTGCCGCCAGTTCATCCTCTTTTTTATTGCTCACTACCACCTGCATATCACCTAGTGTGTCGCCCAGCACGGTCATGTCCGCTATAGTTATATCTCCGGTCACCTTCATTCTCGGCGACATTTCCTCTATATCCACTTTGCCATTTACCACCCCATCTGCCAGTAGTGTATCACTGCTACTTATTGCTTTTGTCAAGTTCGATAGCCTGAAATGCCCAATATCTACCTTCATCGGTGCATTAACATAGTTACCCTTACTTGCAGCAGCTATATACTGCCCATTATTACTCACCCTGAAGTTGTTTACATATAGCCCTCCACCTGCCAGTACCACTCTATTGGGCTGTGCCACTACCCATTGTTCATAGTCCAGTTTCAGACCTTCATTCAGGTGTATCAGTTGCGAGTCACCTGCACTTTGCATATACCCTGCTATCGCAAAACGTTCCTTACCAGCCTCATCTGCTATGCTCAGTGCAGCAGTTAATTTGTCATTTTTTATTGTCCCGGCTATATTTGTTCCCCACAGCGATATATCTCCCTGCGCCACTTTTGCCACAGTCACTTTCCAGTTTATAGCACTGTCTTCTTCACGCACCTGCACCACTCCGGCATCTATAGTAGTAGTACCATATACTACATTGGGCAGCACCACATCGGCAGTCATACTCTTTTCTGTAAGGCTGGCATCTATACGCACATCCTCAAACTCTTCAAGCCCCGGCAACAACCCTCGCAGCACCGGCTTATCCTTTACCACCACCGTAGCTTGCAGATTATATGCCGTTGGCAATACCATAGTATCTTTCTTCCCTTTCCCATTCGCCACACTATCCTTGCTTTGCAACAGGTAATGCCTACTCATGTGCTCCTGCACTGCTGCTCCCACCTTTGTCAACGGCATTTTCCCGTCTACACTTGCCGTCAGCACTCCCATATCTACCTTTATGTGCTGGCTACCATCTGCCCCCGGCGTCGATACCAGCAGCATACTATCCATGTAGTACCTTTTGCCATTTGCATTTACTATTGGGTCCCACACTATCACTCGTCCCTTGGGGTAATCTGGGTTCAGCACAGGTAGGTCCGCATGTAGCATCAGGCTGAGCCTTAGTGGTGTTTCGCTCATTTTTATAGCCTTCAAGTCCACACTATCTATCAGCACATCAGCCAGTAATGACGGATACTCCCCACCAAAATCCATCGTTCCCTTCACCTGCATTTGCACATTAGGGTCAGTGCTCATCAGGTCTATGCTCGCCTGTTCTTTTTCCGCTTGGGCAAACAGGGTCACATCATGGTACTTATACCCCATTAGGTATGCCTCTGTTATTTTCCCATCCACAGTAGCCGCCATCTGTTTAGGGTCAAACCCCGTTCCTTTCACTACAAAGTTTGCCGTCAATGCTCCCATCACAGAGTCCTGTCGCAATATCCTACCAAGGTTCAGATGTGCCACACCCACCCTCATATAATATCTTTCCCTACCTTTTCCCGGCGACAGCAACAAACCACCCTCTACATGAGCCATACCGTCAGTACTCGTCAAGTACAGATTTGCCACATAATCCTCCACTGTCCCCGATACCGCACCTGTTAATTGCAACCTGTCGGGTATTCGCACAGCCGCCAGCAGCGAGTCTGGCACAAACATCGCTATATCCTTAGCGCCTGTTTGCAGTCCAGCTATCAGCAGATTATACTTTATATCTTTTGCCTCTGGCAATCCTTTTATATTCCCACTCACATCTACGGCACTGTTACCCACACCCCCCACATACAGCCGCTCTATGTCCATATCACCCACCTTACCGCTCAGCACCGCATCTAGTTGCAGTTGCATGCCCACTAGTTTTTTTATTTGTTCCTGCTCAGCCAGTTGGGGTGCCAGCAGCAGCACATCGCTCACATCTACTCTGCTTTCAGTCAGTTCTATATCCAGTTGCAGCTCCTCAGGGTGTTCCTGCAGCCCCGCTAGCGACTCATATCGCACCGCCGCCCTATTTTGTAGCAGCGTACCTGGCGTTTGCAGGTACAGCCCATCCAGCACAGCACCATGAGCATTGTACACAAACTTTGTTCTTAGCTCTTCCACCACCAGCCCACACTGTTCCTTAGCCGCTAGGTGTCGCACATCGCCCGTTATGCTATCAATACTGTACTTCAAGTTGCGCATACTCAGTGCTACGTCTTTCAGGTGCATGTGCGCATAATCCATACCCTTAGCTAGCTTCACCTCATTGTCATTATCCATTTGGTAGCTTACACCACTCAGGTCTACAGCATTTGCCAGTATGGTCCATGCCGCAGCATCAGCTTTGGCGACATTAGTCACATCCGCTTTTGCAGTATCTGTTTTATTGTTTTTACCCATTCGCAGCCGGGCATCCGTATTCGTAATAGCCAGCTTTTTCACAGCTATCTCTTGCTCCCTCAGCCCAAACTTGTCCAATACCAACTGCAATTCCCCCACATTCACCCCAAACCACAAGTCACTTTGCCTATCGCCATACTCAAATCCCACATCCTCCAGCCTCACATCATCAGCCACCAGCACTAGCTTCGGCGGCTCAATAGCGTCCTTAGGCTCTATGGGCAGGTAAGATGTATCTGCCACATAGCTACCTTTTAGCCCACTTATCTTCAGTTCTTTCACCTCAAACCGTTGATTGGCTATGTCTGTCACCCTCATCCGCAGGTTCAGTTGCGCTAGGTCCACAGCCATTTGCATACCACCCATGTAGTCGTCATACCGCACATGTATATCACTCAGCTTCACCGCCCCTATCGTCAATCTGAATGGAGCTGCACTCGTATCTTTCACTTTATCAGTGGTAGTACTATCCAGCTCTTTTCCAGCAAAAGCAGCTATCAGGTAGCCATAGTTGAAGTCAGTATCGCCCATGTTTCGATACACATGTCCGTGTACACCACTCAGCACTAGCTGCTGCACATTGGCGTGTTTATCCAGCAGATCCATCATGGCCAGGTCCACCTTCAGCTCACCCACAGCCAGCAAGGTATCTTTGGTTTGGTCTTTAAGCAATATCCCCCGCACCACCACATACTTCGGAAACCCCACACCCAGATAACCTATCCTTACCTCAGTGCCCGTTTTTTTCATTAAGTATGCCTCTGCTCTACCCCTTACCACATTTTGTCCCCAGTCCGAGTTCAGCCATAGCAGTGCCAACAGCAATACCAATAGTACACTGCACACCACATATAGCGTAATCTTCAACACCTTACGCATTCGCTCTTATCATAACATTAATCCTTCCTATCGGCAACACATTTATTTTACTTCTCCCAACGATTATATGAAGGTACATACACCCATCAAAAGTTGCCTTACATATTTCACACCCACCATTTCCACATGCCTTCATACAAAAAAAAGTGCCGCTACACCTTCCAGCATAGCGGCACCATATAACTAATTCCATACATTCACATTACATATTCCTCCTATACTGTCCACCTACCTCAAACAACGCCTTCGTTATTTGTCCTAGCGAGCAGTACTTCACCACTTCCATCAGTTGCTCAAATATGTTTTCATTCTTTATTGCTGCTTGTTGTAGCGACCTCAGTGCCGCATCACACTTATCCTCACTACGCTTCCACAGGTTTTCTACCGTAGCTATCTGAAACTCCTTCTCCTCCGTAGTAGATCTTATCACCTCCGATGGTATTACCGTCGGCGACCCCTTCGAACTCAAAAATGTATTCACACCCACTATCGGAAACTCACCATTATGTTTCAGCGTTTCGTAGTACAGGCTCTCCTCTTGTATCTTTCCTCGCTGATACATAGTCTCCATAGCGCCCAGCACACCGCCTCGCTCAGATATCCTGTCAAATTCCAGCAACACTGCCTCTTCCACCAGATCCGTCAGTTCTTCTATCACAAACGACCCCTGCAGCGGATTTTCATTCTTCGTCAGCCCCAGCTCTTTGTTTATTATTAGCTGTATCGCCATCGCCCTGCGCACACTCTCCTCAGTAGGCGTCGTTATAGCCTCGTCATAGGCATTAGTGTGTAGCGAGTTACAGTTGTCATATATCGCATACAGCGCCTGCAGCGTAGTGCGTATATCATTAAAGTCTATCTCCTGTGCATGCAGCGACCGTCCCGATGTCTGTATATGATACTTTAGCATCTGCGACCGCTTATTGCCACCATACTTTAGCTTCATAGCCTTAGCCCATATACGACGCGCCACCCTGCCTATCACACTATATTCAGGGTCTATACCATTACTAAAGAAAAACGATAGGTTTGGCGCAAAGTCATCTATGTGCATACCCCTGCTCAGGTAGTACTCCACAAACGTAAACCCGTTCGATAACGTAAACGCCAACTGCGACACCGGATTAGCGCCCGCCTCTGCTATGTGATACCCACTTATAGATACTGAATAAAAATTCCTTACCTTATTGTCTATAAAATACTGCTGCACATCGCCCATCACCCTCAACGAGAACTCCGTCGAGAAGATACACGTATTCTGTGCCTGGTCTTCCTTTAGTATATCTGCCTGCACCGTACCCCTCACCGAGCTCAGTGTGCGTGCTTTTATTTCAGCATACACATCTGCCGGCAGCACCTCATCACCCGTCACACCCAGCAGCATCAGCCCCAGCCCATCATTGCTTTCAGGCAGCTCACCACCTGCAGTGCTATAGTAGGGGCGCTCCAGTCCTTTTGCTTTATATATTGCCGCTATTTTGTTGTTTACCTCTTCTTCCAGTCCATTTTCCTTTATATACAGCTCGCACTGCTGGTCTATAGCCGCATTCATAAAGAATGCCGTTATCGTAGGTGCAGGTCCATTTATCGTCATCGATACTGATGTCATTGCGTCAGCCAGGTTAAACCCACTGTACAACTTCTTCGCATCATCCAGACAACACACACTCACGCCAGAGTTGCCCACCTTACCATATATATCTGGTCTATGGTCAGGGTCCTGTCCATATAGCGTCACACTATCAAACGCCGTGCTCAGCCTTTTAGCCGGCATCCCTGCCGATACATAGTGAAACCGCTTGTTCGTACGCTCAGGTCCACCCTCTCCCGCAAACATCCTCGCCGGGTCCTCACCCACACGCTTAAACGGATAGATACCCGCCGCATACGGAAACTCACCCGGAAAATTTTCACTCAGTGCCCACCGCAGCACCTCGCCCCACGCCTCATACCGTGGCACCGCCACCTTAGGTATCTGCAGGTGCGACAGGCTCTCTGTGTGCGTCTTCACCTTCACTTCCTTATCTCTTACCTTAAATGTGTAGTATTCGTCCGTGTAGTTTTTCTTCTTCTGCTCCCACTGTTCCAGCAGCAGCTTATTTTTCGGGTCCAGTTCCAGCTCTGTTTTGGCATACGCCTCCTGCAGTTGTTTCACCAGCCTGTCCTTATCATCCACCTCCATGGCCTGCACAGTTTCTATGGTTCTCACTATGCTATATAGCTTCTGCGCCACCGTAGCCTGTGTGCGGGTTCTGTGGTCATATGCCCTATTGTTTTCAGCTATCTCGCTCAGGTAGCGCGTACGGTGCGGTGGTATGATGAATATCTTTTCACTCATCTCGTCCGTCACCACAAACTCCGATTTCAGCGGCGCACCAGTCTTAGCAGCCACCGCATCTATCAGCGTTCTATACATCGTGTTCGTACCCGGGTCGTTAAACTGCGACGCTATCGTCCCAAACACCGGCATATCATCCGCATTTTTGTCAAACAGTTTGTGGTTGCGCTGATATTGTTTTTTTACATCACGCAGCGCATCCATTGCACCCCGCTTGTCAAACTTGTTGATCACCACTATATCCGCAAAATCCAGCATGTCTATTTTCTCTAGCTGTGTAGCCGCCCCATACTCAGGCGTCATCACATACAGGCTCATATCGCAGTGGTCAGTTATCTGTGTGTCGCTCTGCCCTATCCCCGATGTTTCCAGTATTATCAGGTCATAGTGAGCCGCCTTCAGTATGTTCACCGCATCATGTATATGTTTCGATACCGCCAGATTGCTCTGCCTCGTTGCCATCGATCTCATATACACCCGCTTGCTCCTTATCGCATTCATGCGTATCCTATCACCCAGCAGCGCACCACCTGTTTTCCTTTTCGATGGGTCTACAGATATGATACCTATGTGTTTATCCTTAAAGTCCAGCAGAAACCTCCGCACCACCTCATCCACCAGGCTACTCTTACCCGCACCACCAGTACCCGTTATACCCAGCACCGGTGTGTTGCTCGCCGACGCCTGCTGCACCATCAGTTGCAGTGCTGCCTGTGTTTCCGGCACATCATGATAGTTTTCTGCCGCCGATATCAGTCGCGCTATCGCACGCACATCCCTACCCTTCACCCTATCCGCCTCACCAGTCAACTCATTGCCTGTCGGGTAGTCACACTTTATCAGCAGGTCATCTATCATGCCCTGCAGCCCCATAGCCCTGCCATCATCAGGCGAGTATATGCGGGTGATGCCGTATGCCTCCAGCTCCTTTATTTCATCCGGCAGTATCACACCACCACCACCACCAAACAACTTTATATGACCACAACCCGCCTCTTGCAGCAAGTCATACATATACTTAAAGTACTCCACATGCCCACCCTGATACGACGTTATCGCTATACCATTAGCATCCTCCTGTATCGCACAGTCCACCACATCCTGCACACTCCTATCATGCCCCAGATGAATCACCTCCGCACCACTCGCCTGCATTATGCGGCGCATTATATTTATAGATGCATCATGCCCGTCAAACAGCGAAGCCGCAGTTACCACCCTTACCTTATGTTTCAACGTATATGCCATTCAGTAATGTATTATATATGTATTTGGGCGCAAAGTTACTAAATGCCCCCGTATTGTGTGTACATCCCCCCTAGCTAGTTTTCACACCACCCATCCGCTCATCTTTTCTTCTTTTTAGGTTACCAGCTTGGGCACTTCCAGCAGCGGGCTTTGCGTCGCTCTCTTGTACTGGCGGGGCTGTGAGGGGCTTCTCCCTGTAAAACCAAAAAACATATAAAATAGGAGGGTCATTGCGAGTTGTAAAATTGGGACAATTTTGAAGGTGTTATG
>CAZRPA010000132.1:0-11272 GCA_964601855.1 uncultured Flavipsychrobacter sp.
AATGGCACCTGTCTAAAGTGCATGAGTTGCGGTGAAACGAGCGGGTGTTCATAGTGTGGAGAAAAATAAACTTGTTAACTGGAAAATAAAGTCGTTTACCAGCAAATAAATCTGCTTACTGCTAAAGGGGGCTCTTATTGGAAAAAACCATGGAATTCGCAACGATCAAACTTCGATGTCCTAGGTGCAGAAATACAGTTATCCAGACTGCTCGGGAGCGTGATGGGCGGCTGGTAACAAGATGTAAAGCTCTACGGCGCATCGGCAGTTATCTCGAAGTCCAATGTCGCTGTGATTCTTGGATTAGGGTTCCACGGGAAGTTATTTAGCAGGCAGTAACAGTTTAGGTCGCAGAGGCACCGTCAGCGTAACGGAGAGGCCGCGACTACCTTAGGTGAACTAGGGTGGGGGCGGCCTTTTTTTTGGTGCTCATGGCAGGAATACCATCTCAAACTGTTGCACGCCACGACTCAAAATAGGGAGGCACTCCAGTGCACTTGCAACGCGAGAGCATGGAAACCAGAAATAATTTTATGTATGAAGGCAAAACAGAGGATGGGGCACAAGGAAGCCTTTCAGGCTGGCCCACTGGTACGGAAGGCTAACCCCATCGAGTGCAATAAACAAAGCAAAGAAGTGAGAATAACGAAATGGCGTTGCGTAAGTTCGAGTGAGAAAGGGGGCTGGTGAACACCTGATGAATTCAGTGATGCGATTGGCCAGGAATGTGTCTTGCTCAACGGAGAGGGAGCTATGGGGAAGAGCAGCGGGACGCTGTCAGTTCAATAGCTGCAACCGAATTCTCTACAGATCACCCGTTACCCAGGAACGTGTTCATATCGCCGAGAAGGCTCACATTTATTCCTTTTCCGCCGGGGGGCCTCGCGGGCAGGGGCCATTCAAGAATCATAAAGAAAAGCTCAACGAAATCGATAATTTGGTTTTAGTGTGTCACGACTGCCATCGCATCATCGATAAGGAAAACGACGGTGGCCGCTACCCGGCCAGTCTTATCAAGGTATGGAAATATGAGCATGAAAAACGAATCGCTATTGTGACTGGGGTGGCGCCACACAAAAAGTCAACGGTCGTGCTGTACGGTGCCAATATTGGTGATGAAGCGTCGCCCTTGCATTCCACGCAGGCACAATTAGCCATGTTCCCCCACTCATATCCTGCAGACGAAAAGCCTATTTGTCTGAGTATGAGCTGGGAAGGGAAGGATCATCAGGCAGATTACTGGAAAACAGAAGAGAAGAACCTTTGCGCAGTATTCGATCGATATGTCAGGCCGCGCATTGGAGAAAGTACACACTTCTCCGTTTTCGGCCTTGCGCCGATTCCTCTTCTGATACGACTCGGGACATTGTTTACAGATAAAGTTCCGACCCAGGTGTACCAGTTACGACGTGAGCCACAACAAACTTGGCAGTGGAGTAGAGCCTCGTGCGATACGGAATATCGCATACGACGTCCATCAACATTCAGGCATAAACCAGCTCTGATCATCTCCTTGAGTGCTGCAATTTCAAGGGAGCGCGTCATCGCCATTCTTGGTGAAAAGGTGTCGATTTGGGAACTGAGGTTGAGGTCCCCACACAATGATTTTCTTCGAAACCACGCCCAGTTGGCCAAATTCAGGGTCGCAACGCGACAACTCATGCTCGAGATAGCGAAGCGCCATGGAAACGAGAAGCCACTAGCGATCTTTCCAGCGATGCCAGTGGCGACGGCAGTTGAATTTGGCCGTGTCAGAATGCCAAAGGCTGACATCCCATGGATTATTTACGATCAGAACAAGATGACGGGAACGTTTACAAAGGCCCTGCACATCAAGTGAGGTTGAGATGACAGATATCCAGCGCGAAAAGGTATTAATGGAACTTGCCAAGGCTCTGGACATACCAGACACGGCCTATGAAGCCGCGGAGTTTCGCTATCATGATCTAGGCGAATGGCTTCGTGACGATTCGAAGGCAAAAAGCGCTTTCTATCAGCCGTTTGTCTCCCCACAAGGTTCATTCAGATTGGGGACGGTCACACGTCCGTGGAAACGTGATGATTATGATCTGGACGTCGCCTGTAGTTTGCAGGTAGGACTCACCACCGCGCACGTATCCCAACACCAACTGAAACAACTCGTGGGGGCCGATCTTAATGCGTATAGGAACGAACGGCAGATTCGAGAGAGGTTAGAAGCAAAACATCGATGTTGGAGGTTGCATTATCAAGACCGCCTACAGTTCCATATCGACACGGTTCCAAGTATTCCGCATACCGAAGAAGTGCGCAACATCATTAGACAGCGAATGTTAGATGTTGGAGCGGATGCGCGATTAGCCCACGATGTCGCTGTCATGGCGGTTGCGATTACCGATGATCGTCATCCCTCTTACGAGCGGATTTCGAATGATTGGTACATCAGCAACCCAGAGGGATATGCACGATGGTTCGAATCACGCATGAAACTGGCGAAGGAGCTGTTGAAGTCGCGGGTTCTCCAAGCCAAGGTTGGACGGATTGAGGATTTGCCCGTGTTTCGGTGGAAAACGCCACTACAGATGGCCATTCAAATTTTGAAGCGCCATCGCGATGTCATGTTCGAAACTGATACTGACCGCAAGCCTATCTCCATCATTATCACAACACTCGCTGCTCAGGCCTATGGTGGAGAGTCAGAGCTTCTGGCTGCACTAGAGGGCATTATGGCCAATATGCAGCTAAACCAAACTTCACCACGGGTACCTAATCCCGTTAATCCTCAGGAGGATTTTGCCGATAGATGGAAGACTCCGGATGGTAGACGTCTAGGACTGGAGGAGAACTTTGAAGGTTGGTTGCTTCAAGTACAGAAGGATGTTCACCTTCTGCTGCGGTCACCAGATTTGGGTGGGTATAAAGACCACATCCGGAGACGATTCGGAGTGTCGTTGCACGATGACGTGTTCAGATCTTATGGTGAACCAACACCATCGTCGTTTCCAAACGTACATGTTATTCGACACACTCCACCAAAGCCGTGGCAGCAGTGATCAACCATAAGACGTTCGGGCTGGAGGAGTTTCTTCGCGAATATCGCCAAATGGATCTTCGTCCAATCCGAGGGACTGATCTAGTGTTGGAAGGTATGTTCGAGTTTTGTGCTGATTCGCCGAAATATGGACGCATTGGTGATACTTTCGCTCTTAGGCTCGTAGTACCCCACTTGTTTCCTAAACAGCTTCCTATTGTCTATGAACTTGATGGTCGCATTCCCCAGAGCGGTTGTTTCCATGTCAACCCACTGGACAAATCACTGTGTTTGGGTTCGCCCATCCGCTTGCTTGGTACTCTCGCACCTGCGCCAACCCTGACAACATTCGCCAGGAACTGTCTCATTCCATATTTGTACGCGGTATCACTAAAGCTAGCGCACGGAGTGGCATTCGCGTTTGGTGAACTGCCGCATGGAAGCAGGGGGGAACTGTTGGACTATGCTGATTTGTTTGGTCTAAAAACGAGAGAACAAGTATTAGCAGCCATTGGGTGCCTCGGCCTAAAAAAGCGCCGGGCAAACAAACTTACGTGTCCATGTGAATGCGGTCGACGCCTCGGTATCTGTGCATTTAATAAACGCATGAAAAAGTTTCGGCAACTGGCTGAAAGAGCTTGGTTTCGTCAGTTACGGTCGAAGCTTTCGCAAAACGCTTCGCCAGTCGCATCAGAGGACTTCTCCCTCCGTATCGCTCTTGCTGCACAGAGTGTCTCGCAAAGATAGCCACGACATATCTACGTGTACCGCTGGCTAATTCCGACGTGAGGGAAGAATGATTCCAAAGTAGCTTCTGCATACGGTTGCTTGTCGTGTCGGTCTTCGCTGCAATGTCATCCCCCCATACTCGAGCATAGACAGGAATACTTGACTGCCGGCACTTAAGGTTCTGAAAGAAGGAGCCGATATTCCTGCGGACAGTTGCCTGTGTGATCATTTCAAGATATCGCGGAACACCACATGGCTCGCCGGACTCCAATCTCTGAAGATCAGATCACTAAATGGTATGAGGAGGGACTCGGAAGTGGCTCTCGCGATTCTTATAAGCCGTGGCTCACCGTAAGAAGATTTTCGTCATATGGTTTATCCAGCCGAGTAAAGAGTCTTCTTTGCAATCGAATTCACCACACATTTAGCATGCTTGAGCGACAAGTACTTTTGCTCCTCGAAGACCTCCCCAATGTGTGGGACATCAGAGAGCAATACCCACTGGATAGGGCTAGGACTCTTGTCATTGCCGATAATCTTGGCATTCGTCATCCTTATTATCCTGGGACAGGGGTGCCGACGGTTATGACGACGGATTTTCTGGTGACCTTCAAGCGTGGATGCCGACAATGGGATGTCGCCATCGCGGTCAAATACATGAAGGATTCCATTAGACCACGAGTTCGGAACAAATTAGCCATAGAACGCGACTACTGGCATTCGATGCCCACTGCCGTTCGGCACGTGATATTGACGGAGGAGAAGGCGTCGCTCCCATATGTTGGAAACTTGGAAATCATCCGTCCATATAGGCGACTAGAGTCGCTCTATCCCCTTTCGGCTCGAGAGGTGAGAAGAATTGCGAGACTACTGAGACCGGGAGTGCTCAGGCGGAAAACGAGCCTCGTTAAGCTGTGCACTGTCCTGGACCACAATTTGGGGTACCGGGTGGGAACATGTTTAAAGGTCTCGAGGCATTTAATTGCCAATCGAGAGTGGCCCGTAGACTTGCATAAGCCTTATAACCCCCGCCGGCCTCTCTCCTTGACGCACGCAGTTGACACACCCCTCGCCTCTTACGTGACGGCCGCCTAATGGGTATCGCTAAGAACTCGCTTATTCAGTGGGTGGAGGATAGTCGACTAGACCGGGTACTCCGTATCGATCTGGAGCGGAATTGGGCCTCACTCTATCCAATGCCCGTCAATAACAAAAAGCCGATTGGTATGCCGTACGACATCGAGGCCGACGTTCTGCAATCGTCAGTTGATAATGGTACGGCCAAGATCGTTTTGGAAGATCCATATACGCAAAAGCCATCAATTGATAAGACAGATGGTGTTGAGGGTGGTTTGCCCCTTCATCGTCTTTTATGGAAGGAAGAGGAGCTGCCAGAAGCGCATCGCGACAAGCGAGACAAGGTGTGGCAAGTATTGGGGCAGTATGTCGAAGGGATCAACATCCTTGATCGGGAAGAGCGAAGCAAGATCGTTAATGAGCTCATTCGAATCCATAGATGGAAAAAGCCTGTCATCTACAAATACCTCCATCGCTGGTGGCAAGCGGGGCAAGTTCAGAATGCATTTTTGCCTTTCCGTCACCTGTGCGGCGGAAAGGGAAAGAGACGACTGCGATCTGAAAAAGACGAGAAGCGGACAGAATGCATTAAGAGGGGACGGCCTAGTGACTTAAGCAGATCTACCAACGAGCAAACCGGCCCCAATATGACTATCGAGATGCGAGATCGAACCCTGCGTGGGCTTCGAAAGATATTCGCCAAGCATAAAGGGATATCCTTCGCTGAAGCATTTAGAAGGCTGACCGAAGAGTACTTCAATGCCGGCGAATATGAGCTGCGTAGCCGCGTACTCGCCCCAATCCTGCTCCCCCCTTCTCAGCGCCCAACCAAAGGACAGGCCCACTATTGGTATCGTCATAGCGATCGCTGGATCGCCGATTTGTCGAGACGAAAAGGCCAGCGCATCGTCAATCTCAAATACAGAGGAATGGTGGGCAGCCCAACCAAGCGTGCCTTTGGGCCTGGTTCGTGTTTTCTAATTGACTCCACTGTAGCCGACGTCTATCTCGTGAGCCAACTGTCCCGGAGAAGGATCATCGGACGACCGATCATCTATGTCGTCATCGATGTCTTTAGTCGTCTGATCGTTGGTTTCTACATTGGTCTTAGACCCGCCTCATGGCGTGGTGCGATAGCAGCAATCAAGAATGCTGCGGAAGATAAAACGGAATATTGCAAATCCATTGGGCTAGCTAGGCCGATAACAGAGGAGGAATGGCCCTGCCATTACTTGCCAGAGACCATTCGCGCAGATCGCGGCAAAGAATACTTGAGTTATGCATCAGACGATCTTGTGTTGGGGCTTGACATTGAGTTGGACAACACTGCGCCTTATCGAGCGGACTGGAAAGGCCTAGTGGAACGACAGTTTAAGTTGATCAATGAACGTGGGTTGAGTTGGACGCCAGGGGCAGTACGTGAAGAGCGAACCTTGATGGGGGAAGACTACCGGCTGGATGCGAAGTTGACCTTGCTCGAGTTCAAACAGTTGTTCGTTCAACTCGTTTATCAGCATAACAATGTACTTCCGATAAAAGAGTATCCCTACGAGGAGTTCATGATCGAGGACGACGTGCCGCCGTATCCAGTGGATCTATGGCATTGGGGAGCACGCAATCGTAGCCATCTGCGAGAAGTGTCACCCGAACTCTTGCCAAATCTACTTCCCAGTGCTCAAGCGCGCATCACACCGAAGGGCATTATCTTTGAGGGTTTGTCTTACAGTTGCCAATCGGCAATACGAGGACATTGGTTTGATAGGGCTCGCGTGAACGGCACGGAATCGATCAGAGTTAGCTACAACGAAGAAAATACGAGCAGCATTTTCGTGAGGCTTCCAAACGGGCGGCTTGAGGAATGCCAGTTGCTTGGACGCGATCATGCCTTTGCCGATCGGCATTGGGATGACGTGATCGATTATTTTGCTGTGAAAAAGCAACAGAGAGAACGCTCGCGCTCAAATGAAGAGCAGCGCCTCGCTGATTCGAGGGCGGAGATAAAGGATGTCATCACCAAAGCTGTACAAAAGACAAAGGAATCGCCAATCACTGAGTCAAAATCGGCGAGCTTGAAGGGAATAAAAAAGAATCGCAAGGAAGAGCAGCGGCAGGAACGAAGAAAATACCGCTCCGACAATGCTAAAGAGCTCGAGGCCGAGAACGACGAAGATGTGAAGGTGCCAGACCGGTCCAACATGATCCGTAGTAAGACAATCAACAGAGTCCGAAGGGAAGGTAGACCATGAGCGGATTTAACAAGGGTGCGACGTGTCCTGCAAACTATCAGAAGACAGGGGTGCCTGATTTCGACGGAAATCCATTAATTGAAGCACTACCACCCAATTATACGGAAGAGGATATTGTTGAGCATTTAAGCTATGCTCCTGACTTACCCGCCAAGATTCGTCGCTTGCCGAGCCACACACGGCGATGTGTGCTTGCCTCTCAAATTCGCACATTGTTCCAGCCACTCTCTTTACATTTCGACTTAGAACGGCGTCTTGCTCAAAGCCTTCGAACTGGGTATCTACTTAGAAATCCATGCTCTAAGCGTCGCCAAAGCAGTACCGGAGGAAATAGTCAGCTTTTCACGCCTGGGTTGCGAACCTCGCCATCGCTGCAAACGGCACCATTAGGATTGTCACTCATTGGTATGTCGGGAATGGGGAAGACAACATCTCTTGTGGGGATTCTACAGGGGCTTTATCCGCAGGTTATCGTCCATAGTAGGTATAATGGGCAGCCACTGATTCTTCAACAAGTGCCATGGCTGATTGTGTCATGTCCATCTGATGGCGCTTCACTGAAAGAGCTATGCAATAACTTTTTTAGTGAGATGGATGCCCTGCTAGGGACTAAGTATGAGGAGCAGTATAAAGGGGAAACTGCCGAGCAACTAGGCCGGGCGATGGCCACAGTTGCCAGCGTGCAAGCGCTGGGCCTGTTGGTGATTGATGAGATCCAGTTCCTGAATGCCGCACGAAGTGGTGGTCATGAACGTCTTCTGAATTTCTTTGTGGAATTGGTGAATACCATAGGAATCCCGGTCGTAATGGTTGGAACCTACCATGCCATGAAGGTGCTTGGAAAATATATGATGCAAGTTCGTCGTGCCGGGGGAACTGAAGGCGAAATAATTTGGGACAACTGGCTCGAAGATAGTAGTGACTATCAGCTCCTCTGTGAGGCGCTCTTTCAACATCAGTATGTGAAGAAACCTGTGGCACTTTCGTCTGAAATGCGTAGCACGTTGTACGATGTCACTCAGGGAGTTACCGACTATATCGTAAAGGTCTTTACTGCGGCTCAGGTGCGCGCTATCGATGCAGGGAAAGAGCAAATTACCTCCGGAATAATCAGGTCCGTTGCAAAAGATCTGCTGAGACAGGCCGAGCCTTTTCTTGATGCCTTAAGGCGAAAGGATCGAGGACGGTTGATGGAAATGGAAGACGTTGCTCCGATCGATCTGGACCAATTTTTATCACGTGAAACCAGAAGAATGAAAGTTGTGCGACCAGATGACGGTGACGCGAAGCCAAAGCCAGCTGCTAAGACTAAGCACTCTGCACGCGGATCATGTGAGAAACGGAGTGCGCGTGCCAAGAAGAAGGGTAACCAAAGGAAGGGCAAGAAAGCTGCCTAACTCAACAAGTACTGAAGGCACCACGTCATGATTGGATGGTTTCCATCTCTCTATCCAGATGAGTTGTTGTCGAGTGTATGTGCTCGCTATGCGGAGAAACTTCGATATCCTGCTCGAACGAGCGCAATTTCTGATCTGTTCGGGGATCGCTGTAGTCGAGTAGCTTATGATGTGCCAGGACAGCTCAACCGTCTTGTAAGCCAGCTGCCAAGTCATAGCGGACTGACTCTAGAGGAGATGCTCTATCGACATACCCTTTTCCCGTTTTATGTCAGTACGCGATCTCCACAGCAAACACGGCATCTTATTGCGGCACTTGGAGATTCTCCCGTTACAGTCGTGTATCGGTCAGTCGGAATGGTAACGTATCGAGAGCATTGTCCAAAGTGCCTGCGATTTTGCACTGAATGTGTCAAGGAAGATGTATCTTTCTATGGCGAACCATATTGGCATCGACTCCATCAAGTTCCTGGCCTGCTTCTTTGCACGAAACACGAGTGCCAGCTTGTGGATAGTAAAGTAAAGGCGCAAGGGGCATCCCTTGTAAGTGCCAAAACGATGATCGATACAATGAACCTCCGCAGAACACCCCGGTGCAACAATGGGCATTTGTTAGGATTTGCCAGTGATATCAGGCGAATCGTGGAAGAAAATGCATCCATCCCGCTGTCTGGGCTTCGCTTTCAGTATCGAACTGAACTTCAGTCCCTACAGCTGATCCAGAGCGGGAGGCTGGTGACCGATAAAGTCATCCAGGCGATAATGGATTTTTACTCCTCAAGCCTAATTCAGCAACTATCGTTCAGCACCTATTCAGCTGACATGAGGAAATTCCTAAACAGAGTGCTTGATGGCCCTAGTTATCACCCGCTCGATCACCTTCTCATGATGAGATTCTTACATATCCCTCTGCCTTAAACCCGCGATGCTCGGCTTCTTTGTGCAGCCTCAGCCGGATGAAACCCTCTACAGTATCTTTGCCAGGTATGGCGAAAAAGTACAGTACCCTGGGCGCCTAAAACTGCTTCACGAGCTTACAGGCTCCCTGAACCCAATCAATCTCAATTTTCTTCCTTGTCGCCTTGATCATCTTCTCGCGATGCTTCCGCCAGGCCATAGCCTGACGGGAAATTATTTGATGGACCATCACACCCTATTGCCATTTGTTGGCTGTTTTTGGTCTCCACAAAGAGTCTGTTTTCTCCGTGAGGCTATGTGTTCAGCGAGCGGCAATAGAGCAGAGGTGTTTGCCGGGCTTCATGCGAGTCACATGCCTTTGCCGCTGTGGGTGCGCTACTGCAGAACATGCGCTGATGGGGACCGCGAGCGACTGGGGTTTAGATACTGGCATAGAATGCATCAATTACCAGCAATAGACATCTGCCCTCTGCATGGGGTTCCGCTTCAGAATAGTTCAGTTCCATCGCTGGTTCGAGGTCAGTGGCGAGCCCTGGTATCAGCTGAGGCCGGAATAAGAGAGTCAACACGGAGATCCGAAGCGGTAGATATAGATCCTCGCAAGCTGAGGCTTGCTCGTGGTTGCCAGTGGATTCTGAACAATCCCGGCAACGGTGTGGATCCGGCAGAACTTCGCGATCGATACTTCTCGTTGCTCCGAGCCAAGGGGCTGGCGACATGGAGCGATCGCCTGCGGCGCAACTCGCTTATAAGTGAGTTCCTGGACTTTTACTCAAGGAAGTTCCTAAAAAGCGTGCACTGCACCATCGGCGGCTCAGATCGGAACAATTGGCTCATCCGAATGTTTTATTCCTCTCGAATACGGATGGTGCATCCTCTCCAGCACTTGCTGCTTATTCACTGGCTGGGATATTCAGTTTCAGAGTTTCTAGAGACAAAAATGGAATCACTCCCTTTCGGCTCAGGGCCATGGCCCTGTTTAAATCGTGCCACCGACCATTTTCAACGCGTGATCATTTCTTCGTGTCAGATTACGCGCTCGCCAGTCGGGGGCGTACCACTCGGAACGTTTTCATGTCCGATCTGCCTGTTTACCTATGTTCGACGAGGGCCAGATGGACAACCAGAAGATATGCTCCGCATTGGGAAGGTGAGGATCTGGGGGAGAGACTGGGATAATAAACTACGACGACTGTGGATGGACCCGACGATCGAGTTCAGAGAGATGGGAGTGCGTCTGGGGGTGTGTTTTGCAACCATCAAGCGTCAGGCAGCGCGCTTGGGGTTACCTCCGCGCCACTCACTGAACTCCGCCACCAGAGTGATTTCCAAGAAAGGCGCACTGAATGCTCGGAAATATGATGGCAAAACCGGTCGTCGGATGGTGTGATCTATTTAACTGGTTGGATGGGTAGGGTGCTGAGGATTCAGGTGATCTAGGTTAAGAGTCTGATGATCTCTGACGAGATCATAGATCATTTCAATCAGCCCCGACATGGCTTGTTTGTCAGATTTCAGCACCAGGGTGGCGAGCGTCTGGTGTGAACTGAGTACACGAACAACGGCTTGCTGAACTGCACCAGGGAGGTTGCCATTGAGCGCCTGCTCGCGGGTGTTGTTCTCGACCTGTGCCACCACGACGTTGTTTTCCTTGGCGATCGCCACGACGTGATTCACGAAGCTTGCCTGGTCTCGAAGCGGGGTGGCCTCTCCAAACAAGCGATTCAGACGGTCTACGCGCGAAGCAAACTCATCCTCAGTGAGATTCTGCTCCTTCAGGACCGCCTGATTCACCTGGATCACTTTTTCAGGACCTCCCGAGTAGGGCACGACGACGAACAGATCATAGCGTCCTTAGTTCTCGTCGTTGTATGGAGGATCACCATCGAGGTCTG
>CAZRPA010000133.1:0-11192 GCA_964601855.1 uncultured Flavipsychrobacter sp.
ATTGAACCCCCGACACAAGGATTTTCAGTCCTTTGCTCTACCAACTGAGCTACCACACCGTCCCGTTTTGGGATTGCAAAGATAGGAAGTGAGATTGAGAATACAAAATGATTTTTAGGTTGTTTTTCAGAATCTTTTTATCCTAATAAATGCACCTGTTTTATGCCATCTCGGGGTATAGCGGAAAGGCTTTCATAAACTCGTTTACCTCACCCTTTACGGTGGCTATCACCGCCTCATCGTCGGGCGATACCAGCACACGGTCTAGCCAGTTTACCACCTGCTGCATATCTGCCTGGCGCAGCCCACGAGTGGTTATAGCTGGCACCCCTACCCTTATGCCCGATGTTACAAATGGCGATTTGTCGTCGTAAGGCACCATGTTTTTGTTCAGGGTTATATCTGCCTTCACTAGCGTGTTTTCGGCTTTTTTACCGCTTATGTTTTTGTTGCGCAGGTCTATCAGCATCAGGTGGTTGTCGGTGCCACCAGATATTATATTATAGCCCTTGTCTGTAAATGCCTGAGCCATGGCTTGTGCATTGTCCACCACTTGGCGGGTATAGGCTGCAAACTCGGGTTGTAGTATCTCATAAAACGCCACTGCCTTGGCAGCTATCACATGCTCTAGCGGGCCACCCTGAGTACCCGGAAACACCGCCAGGTCTATCAGTTGGCTCATCAGGCGCACCTCGCCCTTAGGTCCTTTTATACCCATTGGGTTTTCAAAGTCGGTCTTCATCATTATGAGTCCACCACGTGGGCCACGCAACGTTTTGTGGGTGGTAGTAGTCACAAAGTGACAATGGTCGAACGGGCTGCTCAGCAATCCCGTTTGTATCAGTGCAGCCGGGTGCGATATATCTGCAAGTACCAGTGCGCCCACGCTATCGGCTATGGCACGTATGCGGGCATAGTCCCAGTCGCGGCTATATGCCGATGCACCACATATCAGCAGGCGAGGTTTGTGCTCCTGTGCCTGGCGCTCCATCGATTCATAATCTATCAATCCAGTATCGGCATGTACACCATAGAAGTGGGCATTGTAGAGCTTACCACTGAAATTGACCGGAGAGCCATGTGTAAGGTGGCCGCCCATACTTAGGTCTAGACCCAATATAGCATCGCCGGGTTTCAGTATAGCCAGCATCAGGGCGGCATTAGCCTGCGCGCCACTGTGTGGCTGCACATTGGCATATTCTACCCCAAACATCTCCTTGGCACGATCTATAGCCAGTTGTTCGCTTTTGTCCACTACCTCGCAGCCACCATAGTATCTGCGCCCTGGGTAGCCCTCGGCATATTTATTGGTCATAACACTACCCATAGCCTGCATTACCTGCATGCTGGTAAAGTTTTCGGAAGCTATCAGTTCCAATCCATGTCTTTGTCTTTCCAGTTCTTCTTGTATCAGCCCGAAAATGGCTAGGTCACGTTGCATATTTGTGCTTATTAGGCTGCAAAGATAGGGCACACTACCCATATACACCGCATAGCGTGGCGCAGTGGGTCACACACCGGGTTGAGGTCGTTTTTTAGTGATTTTCACCTCCATTATACCCTGAAACAAGTACATCCTACCATTCACCATATTCATACACTTGGTGCGGGTGCGCAACTTTTCCAACTTGCGGTATACAGTACCGTCCTCAGTCTCAAAGTACTGATTTATGGGCAGGTCATCTACCAGTGCATAGCCGGGTCGTTGCTCATCGTATCGGTACAGTGCTTTAAAGAGGTCGGGGTCGGTGCAGGTACTGGCAGCGGGGTTGTGCAGGTAGGCAAACAGCGCCTTCTCTACATCGGGCGGAAAGTACTTTTTACCCAGAAAGGGTATGAGTATATGCCTGAACTGTGTTTTCCATTCCTTGCCATGTGGGGCAGCCTTGCGCTGAAAGTGTACATACGTAAACAAGTGTGCCAGCTCGTGCAGGAGTGTGATGAGAAAACTATACGGATTCAGGTTGGCATTGATACTGATGCGGTGATACGGTGCATCGCGCACAGGATGCCTATAATCGCCCAGCACAGACTTACGCTCATTGGTGATGGTAAGGTGTATGGCGTGTGTATCGAAAAAAGGTGCTACCTGCTGATAAGAGCCGGGCGGCAGAAACTGTTCTAAAAAGCTGAATGATTTTTCCTGCTTTTTCATTTTCACATAGTTAAGGTAGTGGAGGGGTAAGCTTGTGTTATGGAGTGTTTACTTCTTTTTAGCGGTTTTAGACAATATCACGGTTTCTATAGCAGTGTACACGGCATATATACCAAATAGCACAAACACTGATGGCTTGTGTATAGTGTCGCGATTGATAACTATATATATAAGCATAGCCGTCATGCTCACCATAAGGCGCAGCAGCGATGCACCATATACCCCCCGCACAAACGCCTGCGGCCTGTTGGCCACCTGTTTGGTCACGAGAGCATATACCGCCAGCGATAGTGCCGCCATCGTAAAGTTGGCTATCTGCAATGCGGCAATGTGGTAGTCTGGTGCATACACCTTTAGCAACCTGAAGGTGACATCGAGCACCAATAATGTAACAATAATGGTAATAGTGTACTGCCGCTTCATTAACGAGGTTTGTTTAATTGCTTTATTAGCTGCCAGAGCGAAAAAGTCAATGAAATTAAGGGGAATAAAATTAAGAACAAAGGTAAGGGCAAATTTGTGAGTCTATCTACCTTATAGCCCACATATACTGCCAGCAGCAGCATCACCATCCACTGTGTAGCTAGCCCTGCATATCTCAGTGCCATATTGGGTTTGGGTGGGGTGTCTGCCATAATAGTAGTGCAGCTGCCCGTAGCGCAGCCACCCCGAAAGTACAATAGACTGAGGTAATACCGAAAAAACATTGAGTTAATTATAATAGTGTACCCTACCCTAGCTTATAATATAACGAGCAGTAAAAAGTACTATTGTATGAGTCTGAATATCACTGTTTACCGTATCTATATTATAGTAAGAGCAATCATATTTTGGGAATTATTTATCAGCCATAAGCAAAGATGCTACAAGTACGATTTTAGTCTCGTTTTTTGTTTTTGGAAACAATATTCTATTATTGCACACGCTTGCCCCATGATTGTGGTGGCATTAATGAATAAAAGTAATGGCTAAAAACTTATTGATTGTGGAGTCTCCGGCGAAAGCCAAGACCATAGAAAAGATACTGGGCAGCGATTTTGAGGTAAAGTCTTGCTATGGTCACATACGTGACCTAGAGAAGGAAGACATGGGTATTGACATAAAAAATGGGTATAAGCCTACCTACACCATATCTGAAGACAAACAAAAGGTAGTAAAAGAATTGAGGTCGCTTGCCAAAAAATCGGGCGAGGTTTGGCTAGCAACGGATGAGGACCGTGAAGGAGAGGCTATATCGTGGCATCTGTGCGAGGTGCTAGATCTTGACCCCTATACCACTAAGCGTATAGTGTTTCACGAGATCACCAAACCAGCCATACAGCGCGCAGTGCAAAACCCACGTAATGTGAACATGAATCTGGTAAATGCGCAGCAAGCACGCCGCATACTAGACAGGATAGTGGGCTTTGAGCTATCGCCTGTGCTGTGGCGCAAAATGAGCATGCGCAACAATCTATCGGCAGGCAGGGTACAATCGGTATCTGTGAGGCTGATAGTGGAGCGCGAGCGCGAGATTAACCAATTTGGAGTAACAAGCAGCTTTAAAATAGAAGCATTCTTTAGTGCCGAAGACATCAATAAAAAGAAGGTAACCTTCAAGGCTGAAGGACCAGACAAGATAAAAGATACTACTGGTGCCATGAGTTTTCTGGAGCAGTGTGTAGGTGCTACCTATACCGTGAAGGATATACAAGTGAAACCAGCCAAAAAATCGCCATCGGCACCATTTACTACCTCTACCCTACAGCAGGAAGCTAGTAGAAAACTAGGCTACTCGGTATCAAAAACTATGCTGCTGGCACAGAAACTGTACGAAAACGGGCATATCACCTATATGCGTACAGACTCTGTCAACCTATCAGACACGGCGCTAGAAAGTGCCAGGGAGTCGATACTGAACCTGTATGGCGAAAAGTATCATTACAAAAGAGCATTTAAGAACAAAAACGAATCGGCACAGGAGGCGCACGAAGCCATACGCCCCACCGATATGAATGTAACATCAGCCGGTGATGCCGATACCACCCGTCTCTACGACCTGATATGGAAACGTACTATGGCTAGCCAGATGGCAGACGCACAGATAGAACGTACCATCGCCAAAATAGGTATATCTACCCAGCAAGAGCAACTCACTGCTACAGGAGAAGTATTGCGCTTTGACGGGTTTTTGAAAATATACAGCGAGGGCAACGATGACGAAGATGGTGATGACAAAAACGAAGGTATGCTCCCCCCTCTTGTAGTGGGTCAGCAGCCCGGCTTGCAAAAGATGCTGGCTACCGAGCGCTTCACCCGTCCGCTGCCGCGCTACACAGAGGCTTCTCTGGTTAAAAAACTAGAAGAGCTAGGAATAGGTCGTCCGTCAACCTACGCCCCTACAATCAGCACTATACAGCAAAGAGGCTATGTAGAGAAAAGAGATAAAGAGGGCACCAAAAGAGCATACGTACAGCTAACCTTGCAAAATGATAAAATAGCAAGTGTCACAGAGTCTGAAAACTTTGGTGCAGAAAAAAGCAAACTATTCCCTACCGACCTCGGTATGGTGGTGACAGACTTCCTAAGAGAGCACTTTACAAAGGTGATGGATTATGACTTTACTGCCCGAATAGAAGCTGAGTTTGACCAAATAGCCGAAGGCAATCAGGTATGGAACAAAATGATAGACAATTTCTATCATCCTTTTCATGAAAATGTAACGCACACCATAGAAAATGCAGGAAGAGCCAAAGGCGAGCGCGAACTAGGTACCGACCCTACCAGTGGCAAACCAGTAGTAGCAAGGTTAGGCAAGTTTGGGCCAATGGTACAAATAGGTGTAGCTGAGGGCGAAGAAAAACCAAGATTCTCAAAACTGAGGACCAATCAGAGCATAGAAACGATAACTCTGGAAGAAGCTATGGAACTTTTCAGACTTCCTAGAAACATAGGTAGTTACGAAAATGAAGATGTTACTGTGAACATTGGTCGATTTGGTCCGTATGCTCAGCATGCAGGTCAGTTCTATTCACTGAAAAAAGAAATGGACCCTTACTCGGTAGGACTAGACGAAGTAGCGGTGCTTATAGACGAGAAAAGGAAATCGAAAGCTGAAAGCGAACTGAAAGTATTTGAGAAAGAAAAAATTCGGATACTTAAAGGACCTTATGGCCCATACATAAAACAAGGATTGCGCAACTATAAAATACCTAAAGAACAAGCGGAAAATGCAACAGCATTAACCATTGAAGAAGTGAAAACGATAATAGAAGAAAACAAGGCAAATCCGCCCAAAAAACCTGTAAGAAAAAAGAAATAGACTAAGTATACCCTCTATAAGGCTACTGATACTGTAGCCTTATAGAGGTGATAAAAGTTGCTCAGTGAGCAATACAGATTGCTACTACAACTCACAAATAGAACCGTATGTTGCCCGACAAAGAAATAAATGCATTATTGCAACTGGTAGACGACCCTGATGATGAAGTATTTGAGACAGTAGCTGCAAAAATCATTCGTTATGGCAGGCAAATAATCCCAAAACTAGAAACAGTATGGGAATCTACATTCGACAAACTTACCCAAGACCGGATGGAGCTACTGATACATCAGGTACGCTACAACGATCTACTGGAGGAGGTAATGGACTGGAGTAAAAATAGCAATCCCGACTTGCTACGTGGTGCTATACTTATAGCTAAATACGAATACCCAGACATCAATATACCGGCATTGCTAGCTGAGTTTGATCAGTTAAGACGAAGTGTGTGGCTAGAACTCAACAACTACCTCACACCCCTAGAACAGGTAAATGTATTAAACACTATTATTTACACCCATTACAAATTCACAGGCAACGAACTTACCGATAGAAACATTGGCAACTTCTTTGTGAATAAACTTTTTGACACCAAACAAGGAAATAGCTACTCAATAGGTATCGTATACCTGGCTATTTGTGAACTATTAGATATACCCATTTTTGCAGTAGAAGTGCCACAGCAGTTTCTATTTGCATACATCGATACCTTGTATAGTTTTTTCAGCAACGATCCAAATGGTGTACAGCAAATACAATTTTATATTGAGCCAACATCTGGTATGGCCTATACCCAAACCGACCTTGACAACTATCTAAAAAAACTGAAACAGTACGAAAAGGCAAATAAATTACTACCGCTTACTAATAAAGAAATTATTAGCAAACTTATAGATCAGCTTTCCAATTGTTTCCAGTACAAAAATGAAGAAACAAAAATTGCCGAACTAAAACAATTAAGAGCTGTAATACAAGGATCAATAAAATAAAACTCTTCAACTAAAGCAAAAACAAAAGCCACCCAAAAGGTGGCTTTTGCTGTACAATCATATTTATATACTAATACTCAGCAGGCTGCATAATATAAAACCTAAAACCAACAGACATAACAGTAAATACGTCATTCTTTTTGTTTGAGGTAAATAAAGGCTTGTAACCATCGATAAAGTCCGTCATGCCAGCTGAATACTGAAAGTTAGCATTGAAAACACAACCTTTGAAAAACAACAACTTAGGGATGTATAAGTTATACCCTACGTTCACTGGTACATAAAACCCAGTGGTGTTAGTTAATATTGAAGGTGTTTCTAGCTGAATAGCACCAGGTGCTGCACTAAAGTCTTTGTTTGCGATTCTTTTAATATCATTGTTAATGATACCCAAACCTACACCACCATAAACGCCACCAATGTACCTAAACAGAATGTTGTCATAGTAATCTTGCGAAACCAAATTAAACACCGAACCAAGCTGAACAGTAATATGTTGATCAACTGAAGTAAAGTGGTTAAACGACCTCAAAAAAGTATAAGGGTCTCTGGTAGACAAATCCCCCACAGATACAGTCCAACCAATACTTACAGCATGAGAAATATTCTTTTCAAAATAGCCGATATATACTGGTTGTGGGTTTGAATAAGCCAAATCACCGTACAATTTGCTGGAACCTATGCCAAATCCAACACTATAGTTGTGCGAATTATAACCCTGTTCACCAACACCATAAGCACTGTTATTAAGATCACGCAAGCTAATTTCTGTCCTTACCTGGGCACCGACTGTAACACAGCCTAGTACAGAGGAAATAAGAAGTAGTTTAAATTTAGAAATCATGGTAAAAGATTTAGATTAAAGCAAATATACGGGATTAATACTTCCACAAATTCTTTTTGTAATTCTGTATCTCGCGTTCAATCCTTTCAGACTCTTTCTTCTGACGCTCTATATCACCAGGATACTTATCCTTAATGCTAAGGTCAGCAGGGTTAGACTCTTTGATAATTCTTGCAACATACCTACGTTGAACAAACATATCGTCGTAGCTCTCATTGTAAATATCGCGCTGAGGATCAACTACTTCTCTTGCTGCAAACAAATTGCGGCATTGAGGATAATACAACCAGAAAGGGTGAGTATCACCTATGTATTCACCAACACTGTTTTTCAACTTCAATACTGGAGAGATACCTACTACCTGTGTGATAACGCGACCTCTTGTTTTGTCGAAATAAATATCTTCCTTCAATTCATACTTCAATAATGAATCGGGGTTGAATTCGTTGTAAACAGATCTAAAACCAATATTATCACCAGTAATAGAATCTAAAATAGGTACTAAACTACTGTCAGATGAAAGAGACTTCATAACTTTCTGATACGTCATTTGTTTTCTGAAAGTCTGATCAGTATACGCAATCAACTTTTTGTGTTTGATAGCGTCTAATATCAGCGCAATCAAAGTTTCACCTGGCATAGCGAAGATTTTGTTAGATGAATCGGTAAGATCTATCTCTCTCCATATACGCTTATAAAACTTAATATTGTTCTTGTTTTCTTTAGGGAAAGCAAATGGCTTAGCGCCTTTCAGGTTTGTTTCACGGTAGTGACCATCAACAATAGGCTTTGTAGTATCCAACACAAAGTCATCCTGAAAACCAGTATCAAAAGAAACTAGATCTGGAAATGGATCTGGTTCTTCTACAACTGTGGGAGTGGCAGCAGCAATCGCAGCCAGACTGTCTGCAGCGCGGGCGGCTGCAAGACTGTCTGCATTGATTTTATTTTCCACTTTTTTCTTCTTCTTTTTCTTAGGAGTTGTTTGTGCACCAATGTAAGTAGTGGCTCCAAGAGAAAGCAGAACAAACAATATTAATAATGTACCTTTTTTCATAATCACTCAAATAATTTTGTAAATAAAACACTACTTTATAGTGAACGTAATAGGGTTCAAAGAACGCTTAACCTTATCAGGGCCTGTAGCGTAAATATCATCGAAAAATACGCGTGAACCTGGAACTAGTCCTTGCATTGCTGCTGTCATAGCTGGCGTAAATGCATTACTGTTAGATTCAAGAGCTATCGCATCAGCACGTGGTTTTACGATATACATTTTAAAGTGCTGAATTGTAAATGGCGCATCAAAATCGAAATCTTCCAATATTGCAAATATACGATTTTGTACTTTAGCTTCAGCAGCTGATATAGTACCACCTGGTTTACCACTGAACTTAACTATTGGCGGTGGTATACGTTTAGTACGGAATTCTGTAGATCCAAGCACCGTGCTCTTACCACCATCTAACACACCAGTAACAGTTACAGTAACTTTACCTGGCTGTGCAACATTAACTACAAATGCACCTCCATTACCAGTGATACTACCTGCACTGATGCTAACTTTGATTTTGTCTTTTGCAAAACCTGGAGCAGAAACCGATACTGGGTTTGGAACACCAATGTAGAAAACGTTCATTTTGTCAGGAGAAACAACCGCAGAAGGACGAGCAACAGTATAAGTCTGCTCTTTTGTTTTGTACTCCTTAACATTGCCATCAGCATCTTTAACTTTAACAGTACCAACCCACTTAAACTCTCCTTCGCGAGATGCAGAAACAGTATACAGACCTTTACCATCTACAATCTTAAGTGATTGACCACCTACTGATACATCTGGATTAGCTTTAGAATCAGATGCTGTAAGAAATACATCTGCTGTATATTGCTGACCTACTAGTACATAAGAAGTAGGAGCAACAGCTACAGCATCAAAACGATCTAGTGTAATTACAGCCTTATCAACTTCACCAAGGATTTTTTTGATAACTTCAGCTTCTGTGTTACGCATATCCGCTTGAATTTTAGTAAGTGCGGTTAGTGCTGCTGTTAATGGAATACCTTCACCGAAGTTTGATTCTTCCCAAGAGCTGATTACGCCACCTCTGCCACGCGGCGGATCTTGTGCATTTAAAGCCAACTGTGGCTCTTTACCTGGATTGTTTTTGTCAGGAGGTAAGCAAGAAATTAATTTCTTACGTGTCTCTTCAATTTTTGCTTTCAGTTGTTTAGCACGTCCTTTGCGTACCATTTCACGAGCAGAGATATCTATATCAGCTCTGTTGCTTACATCACCAGACTCTTTGTCTCTACCACCACCAAATGTTACTAATTCTTCTTTAATATTATTGATCATTTTATCAAGATCGGCAACAGAAGTTTTTACTGTTTGTGCTTTGTCCCAAACTGGTTTAGCACGTTCTGGCTCATTCTTCAATTTTGTTGCTTCAAAACTTGACATTGATGTTTCTACAGTAGCACTAACATTCTTTGATGATGTTTCAAGGCTAACTGTCAGATTTCTAAAGGCATCAAGAACGTGATCGGTAACCGTAGTAGCTGCTAGTCCTAGCAGTACCAGATAAAGTATACCCATCATCTTCTGCCGGGGAGTTTCATGTAAACCTGCCATGCGATTATGATTTTATAATAGTGATTTGAATGGGTCTTTCTTGCGAAAAGACATTAAATAATACTGTACTAAAATACCAATCTTTTAATTGATTAGTTTTTTCTGAAAGCATCAACCTGAGCTTGGTAAATTTTAGCCAATTCACCAAGGTTTTTGTTGTACACTTTGATACCGTTAGTAGCAGCTTCGAATTCTTTCATCATATTCTGAGAAGATGCAGTCATCTGGTTGATGGCTCCAAGCGTCTTGTTGAACTGATCAAAGTTCGCATTCATATCACCTATATTCTTTGAAAAAGATTTCATACCCTGACCTGCATTTTCAAATTCTTTCATCATAGTAACAGATATACCTGACATTTGACTTACAGCCTGCAAAGACTTATTGAAAGAATCAAAACCTGTAGATACAGTACCCATGTTGTCACGGAATTTTTTGATATCTGTAGTTGCAGTTTCAATTTCTTTAACAAAATTACCTGTAGAATTAGCAGAACCAGCAATTTGGTTAACAGACTGTACTGTCTGTGTAAACTGCTGAAAACCTTTTGTAAGGCCTTCTACTACTTTCGGAGTAACTGCCGACGACAATAATTCATTCAAATTTGTTCCACCGTTTTCAGCTGCTTCTGCTTCTCCTGGCACTTCACGTGCTGCCCATCCGAGAATTGCGAAAAGTACTGCTTCTGTTGCCAGACCAAGACCAATCATGATTTCACCACCTTTCCAGTGGAGAATTTTAAACATAAGACCCAAGATAACCACACTCGCTCCGAAGGAGATTATCGAATTTAAACCGATTTTTTTGCTTTTACTGTTGCTCATAATTGTGTTGGATTTGTGAGTGAGAAATTTTGTTTTTGTTATTGTTTAAGTGTATTTGCTTTGTTATTTTTTAGTGCTTGTTGCTGGTTTAGTCTCAGCTGGTTTGGCTTTTGTATTCGTTGATGATGTAGGTTTTGCTTTCTCCATAGATGTCATGTTAGGCTTTTTGCTACCAGTCTGTACTCTACGAGTTGCTACGTATTTAGTAAGGATTTCCGGAGCAGACATTACGCATCTGAAACCTATATAGCAGTGTACCTGATCTTGTAATTCGAAATCGCGTGTGAAAGGACTCAATGCTTTTGCGTTACTTACAAAAGAACCACCTCTTACTACTTTACGTTTCATAGGGTCTGCTTCAGTACTGTCAGCATCATACAATAATACTGGGTTGATATCAGAAACAAAGGCGAAAGCTGAAGGACTGTAAGCATCTAATACCCACTC
>CAZRPA010000134.1:0-11139 GCA_964601855.1 uncultured Flavipsychrobacter sp.
GGCCCCCCCCGGGGGGGGGGGGGCTCAGGATTTTTAGGCTCTCCGCACCCCAGGGGCAAGCACACGCTACGAACAATCTACAAAAAGAATAAGGTAAAGAGCTTTGCAGAGGTAGTATCGAATGGTTTAGTCATTAATGTTCTTGATGAATTAGCTGTTGAATTTAACGGACGGGTATTTGACAGATTTTCTCAATCAGAACGTAGCGAAATCACTAAAACTGATTTGAATATTTTGACAAAATTTCTCCAAGCGGATGTTGATGTCAATACAAATCAGATTTTCTTGTGGGAGCAATATAGTTTCAAACATTTGCCACCAGAAGTGATTAGTGCTATTTATGAGAACTTTATCCAAGCTGAGGCGATTAAACAATCAGGAGGTGTCGAAAAAGGTGTGGTATATACACCTGTACATTTGGTCAATATGTTGATTGATGAAGTAATGCCTCTTGACAAACCTGAATTATTTATAAATGAATCTTTTAAGGTGTTAGATCCTACATGTGGCTCTGGGGTGTTTTTGGTTTCAGCGTATAAGCGAATGTTGCAGTGGTGGGCAATTAACCATTACAATGAAGACGACGGAATAAAATATCCGCAAAGTAAGGATGCCCAGCACATTTTGGAGCAGAATATATTCGGCATTGACATTAAAGAGACTGCCACTTTGGTAAGCATCTTTGGTCTTACAATTGCATTAATCGACAAACTCACACCACAGGCGATTTGGAACAACTTTAAGTTTAAAGATCTTAGCAAGGGCAATATCATTAATAGCAATTTTTTCACCGAAGCAATTAAACTAAAATCAGGCAGAAAATTTGACTTGGTAGTCGGTAATCCGCCCTTCAACATTGAAAACGGAAAGAAAAGAGCTGAGGTGATTTCCTCTTCAATGATAGAAGAAATAGATTTTAAGCATAAGGATTTGCCAGGTAGAAATTTTGCACTACATTTTTTTGAAGCGTCGCTAACATTGTCAAATAAAACGTGTCTGATATTACCTGCTAATGTACTCTTATATAATAAAGCGGCACAGGAATATAGATCAAAAATATTTACCGATTTCACAATACAAAAAATGTTTGACTTTACTCACCTTAGACGTGAGCTCTTTCATAAAACAGCGGATACTCCGGTAATAGCAATAATCGCGACAAATGAGCCAAGTAAACGCATTCCAATAGAACATATTGTTGTCAAACGACTGATAACAACTGAAAAGAAATTAAGGTTTGAATTTGATTATTACGACTATCATAAAGTCAATTGGTCTTGGGCAATCGACCCTTCTAAAAGTTTTGTTTGGAAAACAAATCTATTAGGCGGTGGACGTTTATTTCATCTTATAAATAAGCTTAGTCAACTGAGGAATTTAGGACAATTTATTAATACCATGAAGCAGCAAAATCCTGCCGAATGGGAATATTCAATAGGGTATAAAGTAAATAACGTACGAGTAGAGCCAAAGAAAAACGTAAACTATATTTTTGGCAAACCTTCGATAATTACAGAATCATTTGATGAGAGCGAAGCATTTGAAACATTTCTTGAAACACACAAGGATTATGCAGAACCTCGTGCGCATCAAATTTATGAACCGCCGCATCTAATTATAAAAGCTAATACCGGCGTAAATAACATTCCAATCCATTATTCGGACAAATATCTTTGCTTTAAAGACAAACTGATCGGTTTGCATGCGCCAAAGGAGCACAAACATCTTCTCAAAGAAATCTATGATTGTTTTCGCAATGAAAACTATGCTAAGTTATATAGGTTATGGATTTTCTGTACAAGTGCAGAAACATTGATCAACCTTGAAACTGCATGTAAAAAAGAAGATATTGATACATTGCCATATCCATTCGAGCTTCAATATCTCAAATTAAGCAAACAAGAAATAGCACTGCAAGATGATGTACTTGACTATTACATTCATCTTGGAAAAGCAGTTAGTAGCGATGGGGCAGGAGGTGTATTCATTGAAAAAGTATCATCTGCCCAACTGAAGTCCTTTGGTAAATATTTCAACAGCGTCTTAAATGATCTCTATACTGTTAAAGGTAAATCATGGCAGGTTGGCGCAACAGTAAGTAACTCTAACATTATCGGGTATATTTTTTGCTACGGCGCAAGCGGTTGTGTACCAGATACTGTAATTACAGAATTTACCAATGCAGCCCAAGTAATAATTTCGGAAAAACTTGTTAACAACCGTTCTATTTGCAAGCGAATTGTGCGCATTTACAAGCATATTGGTGGATATGACTGTGTAGTGCTTATCAAACCAAATTTAAAGAAATATTGGCTAAATTCTATCGCATTACGTGATGCTGATGACACTATCTATGAACTAAAACGTGCGGGCTTTTAATATGGAAGGGTTAAGCGAATTTAAACAATTACAGCCGAGTGGGTTGATTGAAGAATTGATTAGTTTAATCGATGACCAATTACCAGAATTCACCAATTCAGGGGAGTTTGTCAATATATTGGAAAAGAAGAAAAATGAAAACCAACATTCTCTTTCTTTTTGCGTATACATGACCAACAAATGCCATTCTCGATTTTATTTCGGGAGAGAAAATGCACAGTTCGGTAGCAGCGTAATAGACATTGGCATTTATTATGGCGACAATCTCATTTTTACTGTAGAGGCGAAACTTTTGCCGACTCCGTCCGGCAACAAAAAATCACCGAGAGATGAACATGAGTATGTCTATGGTATAGGGGCGGGAATTCAACGATTTAAAGATGAGAAACACGGACTAGATAATGCTGGCAACTTACTTTCTGAAAATGGAATGATAGGTTTTGTCAAACACAATGACTATTCCTATTGGCTAAAGCAGGTGAATCAATGGATTGCAGATGCTAAGTGGCCGGATACAGAAAAATTAAATGGCAATACAACACCACCGATTGCAAAACTTCATTCAATTCATACAAGAAAGGGGAAATCTAAGTTGACATTACACCACTACTGGATTACAGTTTCACATTCAGAATAATTCTACTTTTGCAGAATATACAAAGGTTCGATTTTGCGATATGATAGGAAAAGCAAAACCCTTGCCAAGCAAGGGTTTTAGTGAAGTGTGGGCTCGACAAGGGAAATGTCGAACCAAATATGGGATGATTTAGTTGATATATATATAAGGTGGCGAAACGATTGAGTTTGTAAATTTGTATTAGTTAGTCACGGGTAATTTTCTAAAAAAAACAATTATCAAGTTAAATAAAAAAGCATGCAATTCACTTATCATGATCCGAAAACGGTAATTAACCCCAAAAAATTCATCAGAAAAATTGATGTATTGTTTGATGGCAAAGAGCAGGGATTTTCGTTGGCAATGATTGATTGGGAAGGATTGCCACACATTGGGATCAGATGGAATGTCGCTGTAAAGGAGCAAAGTGATATTGAAAAAAGCACTGGCAGAACAATTTGTAACGGCTCCCCCTCACTCAACGGAGTCCCTTCATGGTTTATACTTCCTCGTGAATTATTTAACCCACAACTTTTTGATACGAACAGTGAGCATTTTTTTAAGTTAGTTGAAGATTGGCATAGTTTAGGACCTACTAAATAGAAAATGCCGCCTCAAAATAATGGAGCGACATTTTCTAAATCAACACAAACCCAACAAAAAATTATTTTACAATTATTTTGCCTTTCATCACCGTATGGAGGGCGCAATAGTATTGGGAACTTTCATTTGCCACTAATAGGTATGATTCTCCTGCGGGTATTGCTGATGACGTCCATGCTTTTGTTTTTTCTTCAGTAACGCAGTGTGTTACCATATCTCGATTCACAAAGACAACCTCATCTCCCTTATTCACAGTTATCGAATCAGGGACGAACTTCATGTTTTTGATTTCGACAGTGTATACTTCATAAGACTTTTCTTTGGGAATTGCTTTTTCAGTACTATGCTCTGTCTCTGAGGAACACGCCTGCAACGCAAGACAAATAAACAAGAAATAAAGCCAAGTCTTACATTTTATCCATGTGTTTGCCATTTCCATTGTAGTTTGATTGAACCATTTCAGCGTGGCCAAGGTGAGCTTTTAATGTAGGTACAACTTTTTCCAGAAGTGCTTTTAATTCGCTATTTTGGGCCTGAGGAATCAACAAACCTTCAACAGCGGCTATAACTGCTTTGTGATACGCTACTTCATTATCTATGTATGCTTTATTAAATGCCTTGCCTGATTTTGAATTCAATATTTTCTTCGTTTTCTCCGCATCAGAGAGCAATTGTTTGCTTACCGCATTGTCTTTAGGAGTGACCCCAAGTTTGGTAACCAATGCTACGGCCTGTGCAATAATGGCCTTATGGTCGTCGGCCATAGTCTGGGCGAATTTCAGCACATCTGAGTCTTTCGATTTCTTTTTTGCTATTTCAGCATATCCGATGTCGATCTGATTTGCCACTACAGCGACTGATGCAATTTCAGGGTCAGATAATTTTGGAGTCCCCTGAGCAAATGTAGGCACATTAACCACGAAGATGCAAATAAGCGTGGTCGTCATCCATGTTGTAATTGTTCTGATCATTTCGTTTTTTTAATGGTTCAATAATTAGAGTAGCATTAGCTAAAAAGGTTACAACCAAAGCGGTTTATTTTTCAAATATCACTGCATCAGGCTGCGCACCATAATCAATAAGTGTTTTGGTGATGCTTTCAATCATTTTATCTGGGCCGCAGACGTAAAAATGTTTAGAAAAATCATCAACATTTATCTCTAAAAATGTTTCATCAATATAGTCGTGCTGGTATTTGTCTGTGCCGGCCTCAGTAAGCACAAATATGACATCCCGGCCAAGGATGGCCGTTAATTCCTGTTCGTAAATTATATCATCCTCTGTTTGATTGGAGAAGAAAAGTTTACTTTCTTCAAGCCTGTTATCTTTATGCAGTTGCCTTAAAATGGCAATAAAAGGTGTAATTCCTGCTCCGCCTGCAATAAAGTAACCGGGGCCTTTATACTCGATAGTACCCCATGGTTCCCCAATGATCAGCTCATCATTCAACCGAATTTCTTTCACCTGCTTAGTAACCCCATCATGTGCAGGATAGCACTTTATAGTAAACTCAATGTAAGGATCACTATTGAGCGATGTAAACGTAAATGGTCGTTTTTTGCTTTCCCAGCCGGGTTTATTTATTGCTACATCCGTAGCATGACCTGGAATAAATGTGTATCCGGCTGGTTTTTCAATCCTAATACACCTGACATCGTGTGTAACTTCGGTTATCGACAAGATTTTTGCAACAAAATTCATTGTGTTTATTTTTAAAGCGTCAAGAAAGCATTGAATTCACTTCTTTTTTCCGGCTTAAAAAACAGCCCGTGATAGCTGCTTGTAATAGTTGTACATCCTGTATCTCTTACGCCCCTTGATGCAACACATAGATGTTCTGCATTAATTATCACAGCCACATCTTCGGTATCCATTACCTTCTTCAGGTATTCTGCTATATCTATGGTTAGACGTTCCTGGACCTGCGGACGTTTTGAAAAGTATTGTACTATCCGGTTCAACTTTGAAAGCCCCACTATCTTACCCGTCGAAATATATGCTACGTGGGCTTTGCCGATTATGGGGACAAAATGATGTTCGCAGCAGGAGTAAACCGGAATGTTCCGTTCCAGCACAGTTTCGCCATATTTGTATTTGTTTTCAAATAGAGTAATCGATGGCTCGTTTAGCGGATTAAGCCCGCTAAACGTTTCATTTACATACATTTTGGCAACCCGCTGCGGGGTGTTCTTCAGGCTGTCGTCAGTAAGGTCAAGCCCTAATGCCAGCATTATTTTGCGAAAATGATATTCTATTACCTCTATCTGCTCGCTGGCAGCAAGAGGGAGCTGGTTTGAAATTTCTTCTATAATCTCATGTTCTTTATTTCCGATTATCATATATTGATTGCTATTTGTTGACTTTGTTGATAATGGTTAGCTGTGCCAGCGTAAAAGCACCTACGCTCATTACCAGGTCGCGAACAGCAACATCAAAGAAGTGGCCACCGGCTATTAGCTGTAGCGCAATGCATATGAGCCAAGCCATTACTACATATGCGCCTATACGCGGACGGGCCAGCACCAGGATACCCGCTATTATTTCAATAACGCCTACTAACTTCATAAATACAAAAGGATCTACGGGCAGTATTGTCCTCAAATTAATACTCAGATAATCCGACCAGTTGGTGAGGATATTGGTAAATTTATCAAGCCCTGCTACTATAGGCACAATGCCAAAGGTGAGTTGTAAGGTGTTTTGTAATTGTTTAGTTTCTGCCATAAAATTGTTTGTTTATTGATTAGAGTAAATACTTTAAAAAAGGTTACATAATTTTTGATCCCGACATTTTGTAACCTTTTTCATTCTTTGTTATCTAATAAAGTAATATGGAGCAAATAAGCGCTCAGACGGATCTCATTCCCGATGAAATATTGATCAGACGAATTCTTGACGGTGAGCAAAGAGCTTTTGAATATATTATGCGCAGATATAACCAAAGGCTTTATCGCACAGGCATGTCTATACTAACTGATGACATGGAAGTGGAAGAAGCTATGCAGACGACATATATAAATGCCTATGAGCACCTGGGCAAATTTGAAGGTCGGTCGTCAGTTGGTACGTGGCTTACACGTATAATGATAAATGAGTGCCTTGCACGAAAAAAGAACGGTATGAAAGCAAAGAAAGAGAGCGCCCCTATATCAGAGAATACAGCGAGCAAGGATACACCTGCCAATATACTGGCAAATAAGGAACTTAGTACCGTTCTGGAAAAGGCAGTGAGCCAATTGCCTGATAAGTACCGGCTTGTGTTTGTATTGCGGGAGATAGAGGATATGTCTGTAAAAGAAACATCTGACACGTTAAGCATAGAAGAGTCGAACGTAAAGACAAGGCTAAACCGGGCAAAAAACATGTTGCGAGATAGCCTGAGCGGATATATGAAAGATCATGTTTACAGCTTTCACCTCTGCCGCTGCGATCGTATCGTCAACAATGTTTTTGCCCATTTGCATTTGCAGTAAGTACTAGCGGTAGTTCACCAGCTTCTGACCTCTTATAAGTATTCTTAAAGATTGTTTCTTCATAGAAATATGCGGAGGTGATCTACGATACTTATCCATATCTATTTTGTATGCCGACAGGATATTGCTATAATCCAATACACCGGTCAGCTGCTGGTCTTCAGATACGACAGGTAGTACATCGATGTTTTCTTTCACCATCAATTCCACAGCGGTTTTCAACGTGTCAGTCATACCAACAGATACTGACTTTCTTCGTATCAAGGTGCTTATTTTCTGTTTGGTATCGTGTTGCAGGCTATACAAATTAGAAGAGCTGACTATGCCGCTAAGAGTATTATCGGCACCCACAATAATATAATAGTTATACTTAAGACCTGCTTCCTGTTCCAGCCATTGCCTTGCTTCTCCTATTTCATTTTCCTCATTCAATACAAAACCGATCTCGCCTATCACATCTTTTACTATCACTTCCTCTAAAATATCCGGCTGAAATGAATGTGGGGTTTTTATCCCTCTACGGGCTATCTTCTCGGTCATTATCGTGTTCTCCATCATAAAAAAGGATACTACATAAGAGCCGGCACATGCAGCAAGCAGGGCCAGCAATGCATTAGCCTGACCTGTGGTTTCTAATGCGAAGATGATAGAAGTTATAAGCGCTCTTGAAGCACCTGCGAACATAGCCGACATACCCACCAGAGCAGCTAGTGTAATAGTGATACCTGATGAGGGGAAAAAATACAGTAATCCCCAACCCATTAATGCACCTGTTGCTCCTCCAATAGTAAGCAATGGAGCCAATGTGCCACCTGATGTGCCACTTGCTAGTGCTATGCACCACGATACGAACTTTAAAAGGCAAAGTGACAGCACTAGCTGGACAGGCAAACTACCTGATAGTACGTTAGTAATATTCTCGTAGCCTACGCCCAGGGTATGCGGCGCAAAGTAGCCGATAATGCCCACCGCAAGCCCGCCAATTGCTGGCCATAATGCCCAGTGTATTGGCAAATGTTCAAAAAGATCTTCAACATAATATACCAGTTTGGTTATGCCTACTGATAAGACACCGATACCCAGGCCCATTAAGCTGTAAAAGAATAAGGCTGTATTGCCAGGCATTGCTATTAAACCCGCGATCGGAAACACATAACCCGGCTCAAACAGTAAATGGTGACCGGCGGCACCGGTAATGCAGGCAAGAGCTACAGGTATTATAGACCGGGGCGAAAATTCGAACAACAACAGCTCTATTGCAAGGAAAATTGCGGCTACCGGACTGCCAAAAATAGCCGACATACCTGCTGTGGCACCTGCTGCAAGTAATATCTTGCGTTCGTTATGTGTTATCTTCAGAAGCTGACCTATGGTAGAACCCAGCGCCCCGCCTGTAGCGATTATAGGGCCCTCTGCACCAAACGGCCCGCCGGTTCCTATAGCTATTGCAGATGATATGGGTTTTAGATACGTGATAGCAGGTTTGATCTTACTGTCATTAGTCAATATCTGCTCCATTGCTTCAGGTATACCATGGCCTCTTATTGCTTTTGACCCATATAAAGCCATTAAGCCCACAATAAGCCCCCCAATAACAGGAACTATAATAACCCAAATACCTAAAGAATGCGTTGCAGGGGAAGAAGGGGAAACAGAAAAATTGCTGTGGAAAGCAAGATTGGTGACCAGATTTATAAGGTATACAAGTAGCTTGGCTATAAAGCTGATACAAACTGCGATACCTACCGCTAATGCCGATATAGTAATAATTCTGTTCTTATTATTTATTGGTTTGGGGTCAATATTCTCTGCTTCTAAGGTCGGCTGTAAGGAAACTGAAATTGGTATGCTCATATGTATTGTTTTGCTGCCGCAATGCGGCTAGATTTTTTCGCAAAAATATGATATATATCATGTTTTAGGCAAAATAAGGAATACTTATTCCTAAAATTATTGTCTAAACAACAAAATGGGTTGATCAACTATCTTTGCGCCATGAAAGTAACTGCTTATAGCTGCGACGTGCAAAGCTGTTTTTTATGCACATTGTGCTTGCCTGAATGGCTGCCTGCTATTAGCAGCAACAAACAAAACCGGCAGTATAAAAAAGGAGAACAGCTATTTGAAGAAGGCAGCGAGGCGAGCGGGATCTACTTTTTATATAAAGGTGTAGTAAAGGTGCATAAGCGATGGGGAGAAGATAAGCAGCTGATATTGCATTTTGCCAAACAAGGCGATATGATAGGCTATCGTGGCCTTGGAAACGACAGACGATACCCTGTAACAGCAACTGCACTGGAAAACAGCATTGTATGCTTTGTTGATATCCGTTTTTTTGAGGCCACGTTGCAGGTCAATCATCAGCTTACTTATTCGCTGATGCAGTTTTATGCTAATGAACTGCAAGCAGCGGAGCTGCGGATGAGAAATCTTGCGCATATGGAAGTGAAAGGGCGAATAGCCGAAATGCTATTAATGCTGCAAAAAAAATTCGGGAAAAATAATGAAGGGTCGCTCAATATATCATTATCAAGGCAGGATATGGCCTCTTACTGTGGCACCACTTATGAAACTTTTTTCAGGCTTATAAATGAGCTGACCAGGGAGGGTATGATACAAATATCAGGTAAAAGCATAAAGATATATCTGGAGGATAAGCTATTGGCTTTAACCACAAGTAAATGACTGGTATGCTTTCGCCCGCTTATTGATCAGCGCCATTTGAGTAAGGCATGGTTGATTGCTCCATTAGCGGGAATACTCTTGTTCCAAATACGCCTTTAAGACCAAAGCGTGTGTATGTTCTTCATCTTTGGCCGCATACACAAGTGTAATCACTTTTTTGTCTTTATGCGATTCAATAAATTCATCGACTGCTTTATTCTTTTTCAGCTCTGCTGTATACAGTTTCTTAAATTCTGTCCATAGTTCAGGGGCGTGCCCAAACCATTTTCGCAATGTCACCGAGGGGGCTATTGGTTTGGCCCATTCATCTATACCGGCATCTTCTTTGGTAACACCTCTTGGCCAAAGCCTGTCTACCAATACTCTATAGCCATCCTTTTGCAAGTGGCGCTCATACGCCCTTTTGATATTGATTTTCGGTTTCATTCAAGAACGTTTGCGTTTTAAAAATATATGGCAATAACCAATTTAATCGATTTTACTCTGCTATGCAGGGGCGAGCCTACCTGATCTTAAATAAACTACTGTCCTATTTAGGTAGGGGAACAGAGCGATAAGCAATATTGTAGCAACAAGCAAGCAAGACATCAGCTCATAATAATCCATTGCAAACCGTATCTGCCCCTGCGTATTAACTGCATTTACCAATAGCTTGCCTGATGCCTTTACAGATCGGCTATTAGGTAAGCCCAGTGCTGCTAAATGCTTTGCCTGCATCGCCATAGAACGCTTAACAACAGGTTCTGTAATTGTAAGATGATCCTGGAAGGCATTGTAATGCCTGCTTTTCTCAAACAGCTCAACATAGTTTATAATGGCTATGCTTACACAATAACCGGCATACCGTATGGCAAGAGAAATGGCTGCAGCCGAAGGTCCAATTGATACCGGTACTGATGAAATAGTGTACACAATAGTAGGCACCATTATCATGCCCACGCCAAGGCCCTGTATAAATAAAGGAAGAAAAAAATTGTCTTCGTTTGCCTCCACATCAAAAAGGAAAAACATGCTGATATGGAAGGCCGCCAAAAGCAGGAAGCCGGGCAGCAAGATATATCGTATCCTTTTTTTCTGTAAGATCATTGCACATGCCACGATAACGCCTATCACAATGCCTGCCAGGTTTATAAGGTTAATATAGGATACATGCAGGGGGTCAAACTTAAGCACTGTGATAAAAAATGTATTAGAGATGCTGGATGCAAAGCGGCATATATACATAATGAACAACAGCAAGAGCCCGATCTTGCAATTCTGAAATTTGAATATGGCAAGGTTGATATAAGGACGCTTCATGCTTTTTTGCCTGATAATGCCGGTGACAGACATACAGGCTATTGTCGCAACGCTATACATTATCCGTTTGTCGTCAAGCCAGTA
>CAZRPA010000135.1:0-11090 GCA_964601855.1 uncultured Flavipsychrobacter sp.
GAACAGTTACTGTACAGTTGCAGCCTGGTGCTATAACGGGTACAGCTTCAGTTTGTCAGGGTTTACAAACCACTTTGGCCAACAGTACTGCTGGTACTTGGCAAAGTTCTAACACATCTGTAGCCACTATTAATGGCGGTGGTGTTGTAAGTGGTCTTGCTGTTGCAGGAGGCACTACTACCATCACCTTCAGACCTACTGGACTAACTTGTTTTACGACCAGAGAGGTTACAGTAAATCCATTACCCACAACTATTACTGGTTTAGTGGATATGTGTCATTTGGAAACCATCACTATTAGCTCTACTCCTGCTGGTGGAACTTGGACCAGTTCAGTTCCCGCTACTGCATCAATAGATCCTGTTTCAGGTTTAGTAACTGCCACTTCTTCTAATGCTTCTTTATCTGTTTCTTCCATCACTTATACCTTACCTACAGGTTGTATCAGACAAGGAATAGCTCGTGTGAATGGAAAGCCAGCGCCAATAGGCGGCGGTATACTCAGTTTGTGTGACGGTGGTACATCTACGCTTACATCTAGTACTGCTGGTCAAACATGGTCTAGCACAAACCCAGCTGTGGCTACAATATCATTAGCAGGTGTAGTAAATGCTGTAACTCCAGGAACAACAACTATCAGTTACACCAACGCTTCTGGTTGCGCATCTACTGCTATAGTTACAGTTAATGCAGTCTTTACGCCAAATACCGGTGTGCCTACTATTTGTAATGGGCTTACCACTACATTATCTAATGCAACAAGTGGTGGTACATGGAGCAGCAGTAATTTGGCAGTAGGTACAGTAAATACTACAACAGGTGTAGTTAGAGCATTATCTGTGGGTACTACAAATATTACATATAGAATTTCTACATCTGGCTGTTTCAGTGTTACAGAAGTCACAGTGGTGGCTACACCTGCAGCTATAGGTGGTACAGCATCAGCATGTGTTGGCAATACATCTACTCTTACACATGCTGCATCGGGTGGGGCATGGAGTAGCAGTAACTTAACTGTTGGTACGGTTAACTCTACCACTGGTGTAGTAACGGGTATTGCAGCAGGAACAGCAACAATATCATATACCGTATTTTCCGGTTGTTTTGTTACAAGGGCGTTTACAGTCAACGCATTACCAATAGTTAATCCTATTACAGGTACTTCATCGGTCTGTATATCTTCAAGTACGGCCTTAAGTAGTTCTACTCTAGGAGGTGTATGGAGCAGCACGGTGCCGGCTGTAGCTACTGTAGGAACTTCAGGTTCTGTAACTGGTGTAAGTGCTGGTAACACTACTATTAGTTATACTGTTACAAACGTAAACGGATGTGTAAGAGCAGTAGATCGAGAAGTTACAGTCAATGCATTGCCAGTAGTAAATCCTATAGCTGGTACTATTAATATATGTCAGGCTACTACTAGTTTGCTTACAAATAGTACTAGTGATGGTGTATGGAGCAGTAGTACACCTGCTGTGGCCACCATAGGTACTGCTGGTTTAGTAACTGGTGTAGCCGCAGGTACGTCTCGTATATCTTACACTGTAACGGATGTGAATGGATGTATAGCTAGGGCTACTACTATAGTAACTGTAAATGCATTTCCGACAGTAGCCGCAATAACAGGAACTAGAACTCTCTGTGCAAACACTACTACTACTCTGGCCAGTGCTACAAGCGGTGGTGTGTGGAGTAGCAGTGCCACTGGCATTGCCACTGTAGGTACAGGTGGTTTGGTAAGTGGTGTATCGGATGGCAATGCTACAATTTCATATGTAGTAACTAACGTAGCCGGATGCTCTACAACAGTAACAGCCATAGTAACTGTAAATGTAGTGCCTACAGTAGATGTAATAACAGGTACCCTGAGTGCCTGTGTAAATGCTACCACCGCTCTGGCTAACACCACAGGTAGTGGTGTATGGAGCAGTAGCACACCAGCAGTAGGTACCATAAACTCAACTACTGGTTTGGTGGCGGGAATATCGTCTGGTAATACAACAATTTCATATACAGTAACAAACGGGTTTGGTTGTATAGGCAGGTCAACTGCTGTTGTTACAATAAATCCATTGCCAGTTGTAGCTGCTAATACAGGTACTGCTTCGGTTTGTTTGAATGGAACTACAACTTTATCTAACGCCACTGCAAGTGGTGTATGGTCTAGTTCCGCACCAGCTACAGCATCGATAGATGCAGGTGGTGTAGTAAGCGGGCTTATCGCTGGTAATGCTACTATTAGTTATACAGTTACCAGTGCTTTTGGCTGTATCGGCAGATCTACTACTGTCGTTACAGTGAATCCTTTGCCTACTGTAGCGGCAATAACGGGTACTGCTACAGTTTGCGAAACCGCCACTACTAACTTAGCTAATGCTACTGCTAGTGGTGTATGGTCTAGTAGTGCAGCAGGTGTAGCTACCGTAGGCACTTCAGGTGTTGTCACTGGTGTGAGCGCAGGTAATGCTACTATATCTTATACAGTAACAAATGGTTTTGGATGTAGTACTACTTCTACCGTAGTAGTTACAGTAAATCCAAGACCTACAGTGGCTGCAATTACTGGCACATTGTCTGTTTGTGACGATGCTACAACAACTTTGAGTAACGCAACTGCTGGTGGTGTTTGGAGTAGTTCAGCTTTAGCAATAGCTACAGTGGGTACTTCGGGTGTAGTAACAGGTGTAAGTGCTGGTAATGCCAATATCACTTACAGGGTTACTAACGGTTTTGGATGTATTACAGATGCTACTGCAGCAGTTACTGTAAATCCGCTACCAGTGGTAGCGGCAATAACTGGCACTACAACTGTATGTCAAAATCTTACTACCAACCTCAGTAACGCAACTGCAGGTGGTGTGTGGTCTAGCTCAGATTTGGCTGTAGCCACGGTAGGTACTTCTGGTACTGTAACAGGTGTAGCAGCTGGTAATGCGGTTATATCATATACTGTCACAAATGGTTTTTCATGTAGTACTACAGTTACTACCAACGTTACAGTAAACCCAGCGCCTGTTGTGGCTGCCATCACAGGTACTCAAAGTGTATGTGTGGGAGCAACAACAACTCTTGCAAACGTAACAGCGTCGGGTGTTTGGTCTAGTAGTGCTATAGGTGTAGCTACCATCGGTACCTCCGGCGTTGTGTCGGGTGTCGCCGCAGGCAATGCTACTATTTCTTACACAGTTACTAATGGTTTTGGATGTATAGGTATTTCAACTGCTGTGGTAACAGTAAATGCATTGCCTACTGTAGCTGCTATAACTGGTACTTTGAGTACTTGTATAGACGGTACTACTACTTTATCTAACGTTACAGCAAGCGGAGTATGGAGCAGTTCTGCACCAGCTACTGCATCTATAAGTGCAGGTGGGGTAGTTACAGGTATTTTGGCTGGCAACGCTACTATTAGTTATATTGTTACAAATGGCTTTGGCTGTGTGGGCAGATCTACAGCTGTCGTAACGGTGAATGCACTGCCAGTTGTGGCTGCCATAACAGGCACAGCAACAGTTTGTATAAACGGCACTACCAATCTTGCTAACGCTACCTCAAGTGGTGTTTGGTCTAGTAGCGCTATTGGCGTAGCAACCGTAGGTACATCAGGTATAGTATCGGGGGTATCGGCAGGTAATGCGACTATTTCCTATACAGTCACAAATGGTTTTGGTTGCAGTGCATCTGCTACTATTATCGTTACAGTAAATCCTCTGCCTACTGTAGCTGCCATAACTGGTACACTTTCGGTATGCGAGGGTGCAACAACAACATTGGCTAACTCAACGATAGGTGGTGTATGGTCAAGTCTTACAACAGCGGTAGCTACCATAGATGCCGGTGGAATAGTAAGCGGTGTAGCATCTGGAAATTCAATTATTAGGTACAGGGTTACTAATGGATTTGGTTGTATTGCCGATGCCACAGCTACTGTTACTGTTAATGCTCTGCCTAGTGTAGCTGCAATAACTGGTACATTATCGGTTTGTCAGGGTCTTACTACAACTTTATCATCGGTTACTGCAGGCGGTGTATGGACCAGCTCTGCTACTGGTGTAGCAACAGTTGGCACATCTGGTGTGGTAACTGGTGTGTCCGCAGGTAACGCTAATATTTCTTATACAGTAACTAGTGGTTTTGGATGTATTACTACAGTAACGGTAGCAGTAACAGTTAATCCACTACCAACGGTGGCAGCTATAACGGGTACTCGTACAGTATGTGCTGGACTAACTACAACATTGTTTGACGCAACAGCAGACGGTGTATGGAGCAGCAGCGCAACAGGTGTGGCTACAGTAGGTACAAGTGGTATAGTTACAGGTGTGGCCGCAGGAAATAGCACTATATCATACACAGTTACAAATGTTTTTGGTTGTTTGGGCAGGGCCACTGCAGTAGTTACAGTTAATGCAATTCCTGTTATTACATCAAGTACAGGATTTATGAGGGTATGTGATAATTCAACAGTTAGCCTTTCTTCATCCATATCGGGAGGTACTTGGGTAAGTAGCAGTACTGCTAACGCAACTATTGGCTCAGCTAGTGGTTTAGTAACAGGTGTAAGTGTAGGAAACACAAATATTACTTATACGGTTACGGCTACAGGTTGTGTATCTAGTACTACTCTTACAGTTAATCCTAGCCCTTCAGTTACAGGAATACAATATTTATGCATTGGTAACCCTTCTCTGTTAACAGGTACACCTTCAGGTGGTGCATGGAGCAGTAGCAATACAGGAGTAGCTACTGTAAATGCTTCTGGATTAGTAACTAGTGTATCTCTAGGCACTAGCAATATCACTTATACTGGTGCAGCTGGTTGCTTCAATGTATTGCAGGTAACTGTAAATGGTGCAATGCCAGCAATACTAGGAAATCAAAGTATATGTGAAACCAATACTACACTACTTACGAATGCAGTAGCAGGTGGTACATGGACAAGCAGCAATGTTACTATTGCTACTGTAGGTTCATCTACTGGGCTTGTTACAGGGGTGAACACTGGCGTAGCAACAATATCTTACAGTTTGAATGCAGGTTGTTTTGCTACTGTTGCTGTAACGGTTATGACGCTACCAGTAGCTACAACCGGACCTTCTGTAGTGTGCGTGGGGTCTACAGTCAATTTTATAAATACAGCAGGTACTTGGACAAGTAGTGCACCTGGTATTGCTTCTGTAAACAACTCAGGTCTGGTAACAGGTGTGAGTGTGGGAGGAGCAACTATTACTTTTTACCCTACAGGATCTATTTGTTATGTTACAAAACCAATAACTGTTGGTGCATTACCAACCAGTGTAGGTGGTTTAGTTCCATTGTGTCCTGGACAAACTGCTACACTTACTTCCACTCCTGCAGGGGGCACGTGGTCGGTTCACAACCCAGATGTTGCCACTATAGATCCTTCTACTGGAGTACTGACGGCGGTAATGGTACATCCTACCAATTTGTTGGTTACAAACGTTTATTATTCGCTTCCCACAGGTTGTTCGTCTGCTGCTTTAGCTACGGTTAAGCCTCAGCCAGCTCCAATCTTTGGAACTTCATTATTTATGTGCTCTGGTGAATCTAATCTTTTTACAACTGGTTCTATAGGCGGTACCTGGAGCAGCACTAATGCTTCAATAGCCACCATAGCTACAAGTGGTATCGTTACATCTGTAAGTCCGGGTACATCGATAATAAGTTATACAAACTCAAGTGGATGCGCTAGTACTGTTGAAGTAACTGTAAATTCATTTGTATCTGCTATTTCCGGACAAACATTGATTTGTACAGGTCAAAGTTCTACAATGACTAATACTGTGTTAGGTGGTACCTGGACAATTAGTAACCCAATTGTTGCAACTATCAATAACATAACTGGGGTCGTTTCTGGTATTTCTGCTGGTACAGCAAATGTTACGTATACAATAGGTAGTGGTTGTATGGCCGTTACACAGGTAACAGTTAATAGTAATGCAGCTAGTATTATTGGTAGTAGTGCTACTTGTGTAGGATCTTCTACCACTCTGTCTTATCCAGTAAGCGGAGGCACTTGGAGTATTGCTAACACATCTATAGCTACTGTTGATACATTCACAGGGCTAGTTAATGGTGTGTCGATAGGAGGTACTACTGTTACTTATACTATTAGTGATGGTTGTTTCAAAACTGCAAGTTTCAATGTGTCAGCGCCTCTTTCTCCAATATCAGGTACACCAGTTGTGTGTGAAGGTGCTACAGTACCATTAACAGCTACAGGTGGCACTTGGAGTAGCAGTAACACCGCCATAGCTACAATTAGCGCTAGCGGTTTATTGACTGGGGTTAGTGCTGGTAATGTTACTATCTCGTACGCTAACTCAGCAGCAGGATGTTATGTAACGACTATAGCTACAGTTAATGCACGCCCATCGACCATTTCTGCTTTGCCTTTATGCTCTGGTACTTCTACCACTTTCACTTCTACTCCTACTGGGGGTGCTTGGAGCAGCAGCAACACTTCAAGCCTTAATGTGAACAGCACTACAGGTGAGGCAATGGCATATAATGTAAGTAATGCTACACCTGCGTTAGTAACACTTACCTATACAGGAACTAACACATGTGCTACATCTACATTCGTTACCATTAACCCACAACCATCTGCGTTTACAGGCGGTATATCTAGCCTGTGTAGCGGTGGTACAACGACATACACATCAACGCCATCTGGTGGCATTTGGAGTAGCGACAATTCTAGTGTGGCTACAGCCTCTACTGGTGGTTTTGTATCAGCCATAGGCGCAGGTGTGGCTATTATCAGCTACACAAATAGCTATGGTTGTACTAGATCGTCCACACTTACTGTAAATGGTGTTGTAGCAGACAATACAGGTATTGCGTCTGTTTGTACAGGTCAAACAACTGCACTTGCTAATACTGTATCTGGCGGTACGTGGAGCAGTAGTAACACTTCCAAAGCTACAGTTGGTCTTTCTACTGGTCTTGTATCTGGTATCAATACTGGTACGTCTAACATCACCTATAGATTAAGTGCTACGTGTTATAGTGTAACTCAGGTGACTGTAAACAGCAATGTAGCTTTAATAGGTGGAACAAAAACTACCTGCGTAGGATCTACTACCAACCTGACCTATCCTGTAACGGGTGGTACATGGAGCAGCCTAAATACTGCAATAGCTACTGTAGACAATACAACAGGGGTAGTAACAGGTGTTGCTACAGGATCTACTACCATTACTTACTTTATGAGTCCATCCTGCTTCAAAACCACTGGTGTTATCGTATATGCAGTACCAGCAGCTATTTCAGGACTTTCTGAAGTATGTACGGGTGCTACAATATCATTGACAAGTACAGGTGGTACATGGAGTAGTGCAAACACAACAATAGCTACGATAAATTCATCAGGTACTGTAACAGGTGTAAATGCTGGTATAGCTACTATTAATTATCGCAATTCGGTGTCTGGTTGTATAGTTTCTAAAGAAGTTACTGTCAATGCTATACCTGCTGTTATTACTAGTTCACCATTGTGTCCTGGATCTACTACTACACTCATTACCACTCCAACAGGTGGTTCTTGGAATAGTGCTAATCCTTCTGTGGCATCTATAAATTCATCAACTGGTGAACTTACAGCCGTAGCTACACCTTTAACATCTTCAATAGCAACCATCACTTATACCGCACCTTCAGGTTGTCGCAGAACACATTTTGTCACTGTTAATCCTATACCGTCAACTATTACAGGGAACATGAGAATATGTGTAGACGGTACCACATTGCTTAACTCAAGCACTACTGGTGGCACATGGAGTAGTTCTAATACTTCAGTAGCTACTATATCTAGCACTAGAGTAGTTACAGGGTTAGTATCTGGTAATACCGTTATAAGTTACACTAATATCTTTGGTTGTTCACGTACTGTAGTAATAACAGTTAATCCTGTGCCTGAAGCTAATACAGGTTTATTGTCACTATGTGTTGGTACTACTACATTGTTAGGTAATTCAGGTCCTAGTGGCACATGGAGCAGCAGTGCTGCTACTAGAGCTAGTGTTGGCCTTACTACAGGTTTGGTGTTTGGCTCAAGTGCAGGTACTGCGAATATTACATATAATCCGGGTGGTCCTTTAGCTGCTAAGTGTTTCAGCATCAGTCAGGTCACTGTCAATGCAACACCAGCATCAATAACAGGTACAGCAAACGTATGTCCAGGATTGACATCTGCACTTTCACATGCAGTGACTGGTGGTACATGGAGTAGCAATAACACATCTGTAGCAGAGATAGGTGCTTCTTCTGGTGTAGTAACAGGTATCAATTCAGGTACTACTGTTATTACTTATGCATTACCAAACGGCTGTTTCAGAACAACAGTATTTACTGTGAAGACCGCTCCGGTTGATATAACAGGTTTATCTGCTGTATGCGTAGGTGGTAATATTTCACAATTCTGTTTCAGTGGTGCGGGTACGTGGTCTAGCAGCAATACATCTATAGCTACTATAGGTTTGACCTCAGGTTTACTAACTGGTGTAGCTGAAGGAGCTATAACAGTAACTTATAGAGTTAACAGCACTGGTTGCTTTACTACAAGGTCTATTGTAGTAGGGGCTACTGATGCAGGTACTATTTCTGGTCCGTCAGCAATGGCAGTAGGTGGCACAGCTGTTATGTCAAAAACGGTAGCTGGTGGTGTATGGTCTACTTCTTCTTCGTCTGTAGTTACAATAGGTAGTACATCTGGTGCTGTTACTGCTGTTGCAGTAGGTTCTGCGGTAGTGACTTATGTTATCACTAGTAGCTGTAGTTCGGATACTGTATATCATTATCTTGAAGTTTTCCCACCAGCAGGAGCATTAAATTTTGATGGTGAGAATGATGTAGTATTGATAGGGGCTCCTATCAGTAGTGGCTCTTCTTATACCAAAGAAGCGTGGGTTTATACCAACAATATTTTAGGTAGCAGCAACATCATTTCATCAATGAATTCTAAATTCTGGCTTGATAGAGGTATCCTTAAAGCGGGTAATGCTGGTGATGATGAGGTAGTAAGCGACGCTACTGAGATTGAAGCTAATGCTTGGGTGCATGTAGCTGTTTCTTACCATGCTCCTACTAGTACTATGAGATTGTACAAGAATGGTACATTGGTAGCTACTAGCACTTCAGCGCCATCTTATAGTTCTGAGACTACATACCTTGCTACCTATAAAGATGGCCTCGAGTTACTCAGAGGGTCTATGGATGAGGTTCGTATTTGGAATAGGGCATTATGCCAGTCTGAAATACAAAATAACATGAACTGTCAGGTCGCTTTACCACAAACAGGCTTGCGTGCTTATTACAGATTCAATCAAGGAATACTAGCTGGAGAAAATGCTGGGTTAACTACACTTACAGATGCTAGTGGTAATGGCTATGTAGGTACACTACAGAACTTTGCGCTTACAGGTAGCAGTTCTAATTGGGTTGCTGGTGCAGTATCGGGTACATGTACACCACATACTACTACAGTGTCTATATCTCATACGGGCACTGATTCAGTTGCTACACTATTTGTTAGCAACACATTGCCACTTACTCCTAGCGTTCCTGGCGGTATGTGGTCAAGCAGCAATGCCAGTGTAGCTTTTGTAGGTACTACAGGGGTAGTATATGGTGTTAATGTAGGCACTGCAGTAATTACCTACTCAGTATCTGGGCCTTGTGCATCTGGCGTAGCTACAAAACTGGTAAATGTAATAGCTGGTGTGTCTAGGCCAGAAGATGTGCAATCTGTTACTTCTACAGAAAGTGCAGGATTTGTATTGTATCCTAATCCTACGGAAGGTAGCATCTATTTTGTAGCTGATGCTGCGGGTACTGTAACGGTATATAGTTTAGATGGTAAACAAGTAGCCAGCTATGATGTAGTAAGCGGTAAAACATCTGTAACATTGCCTAGCGGTCTTGCTCGCGGTGTATACACTTGTCGCTTCGTATCTGTAACAGGTGATTCTAAAGTAGTAAGACTGATATACAAGTAGTATTCAGACTTTATTATATCAACTATAGAAGCCAGATTGTTTCATAACAATCTGGCTTCTTTGCGTTTATACTTGGGCATCTTTATTCAGGCTTCCTACAGTGCAAACGTTGCTCCAGATGCTAATATGGCATGGATGTAGGTAGTGAATTTACCTACCGTAAACAGCAGCATATTGCTTTCTTTTAGCAAATTGAATCATAGACAGTTATAGGGCATAATAAAGCCCCTGATTGGTGTATCAGGGGCTTTATCTATACTATTTGTATGTTGTAACTACTATTTGAACTGTGGTATCAATTCCTGAGCCAGTTTCACCATCTTGGCTATACCATCTTCAGGCAGATTGCCTTTTTTGAATTCTTTAAGCACATCAGAGTATTTCAACTCCATTTGCTGTAAGAACAATTCTTCGAAAGCTTTTACATTCTTTACAGCTACTTCGCGTATCAGGTTGTTAGTACCCAGATATATCATAGCTACCTGCTTTTCTACTGAGTAAGGGTTGAACTGCAACTGCTTCAGTATTTCCACGTTACGGCTACCTTTATCAATGATGTTTTTAGTAGCAGCATCTAGGTCACCACCAAATTTAGAGAAGGCTTCCATCTCACGGTAAAGTGCCTGATCTAATTTAAGAGTACCAGCTACTTTTTTCATTGATTTGATCTGTGCATTACCACCTACGCGGCTTACAGAGATACCAACGTTAATAGCAGGACGGATACCAGCATTAAACAGGTTTGATTCCAAGAATATCTGACCATCAGTGATAGAGATAACATTGGTAGGGATATAGGCAGATACGTCACCAGCCTGTGTTTCAATGATAGGCAATGCTGTAAGCGAACCACCACCTTTCACCAGATGTCTGATGCTTTCTGGTAGGTCATTCATTTGCTTAGCTACCTCATTGTTATTGATAACTTTGGCAGCACGCTCCAGCAAGCGGCTATGCAGGTAGAATACATCTCCTGGATAAGCCTCACGACCTGGAGGACGACGAAGTAGCAAAGAAACCTCACGATAAGCCACAGCTTGCTTAGAAAGGTCATCATAGATAACCAATGCT
>CAZRPA010000136.1:0-11057 GCA_964601855.1 uncultured Flavipsychrobacter sp.
AGCACCAGGTAGCCGCCAGTAGCCGAAGGATAACAGCGTAGAGCTACTTTTTGTCAGCTGAGCGATTGACAAAAAATTTCCTTTTCTTTTTGAAATAAAAAGAAAAAGTAGGAGCCCACGGTCACAACAACACCGAGCAGAAAACACCACAATCTGCAAAAATGAACCACATTGATAATCAACCACTTACACCCCAAAACCCATGAAACCACCGGCAACAAACCGGCAAAACCTATTAGTAGCCATAGCTATTTAGCGAAGGCTACAGAAATGAAAAACAAACGCAATATGAACAGAAACCACAACACTCATACATGTAAATCGGTTGCAGGACTACCACTAAAAACTATCAACTTATTTCAGGACGATACAACAGCCCACATCCTGTAAATCTTAAAATCCTGTAAATGCTGATTCAGACAAACTACCGGCAAACCAGCAAAAACGAAAACCATTGATAATCAACTACTTATCTATCAAAACCCATGAAACCACCGGCAACAAACCGGCAAAACCGGAAATGAAAAACAAACTCAATATGAACAGAAACCACAACACCCATACTTGTAAATCAGTAGCAGGACTACCACTAATAACTGTCAACTTATTTCTGGATGATACAACAGCCCACATCCTGTAAATCTTAAAATCCTGTAAATCCTGATTCAGACAAACTCCCGGCAAACCAGCAAAAATGAACCACATTGATAATCAACTACTTACACCCCAAAACCCATGAAACAACCGGCAACAAACCGGCAAAACCAGAAATGACAAACAAACACAATATAACCTCAAACCACAGTACCCCAACAACCCACACCCACACAGTCTAAAATATCCTAATTCAAACTACCACCACCCGGCAAATGCATGCAAACCTGCAAAAATGAATAGCATTGATAATCAACGACTTATCTATCAAAACCCATGAAACAACCGGCAACAAACCGGCAAACCCCGAAAAATAAAATCCAGTCTTTTTATGGAATGTTTTTCTTTTGTACTCTTTATCAGTACCACACAATATTTGTTGTTTGCCATCACACACACCACATACCACACTCACCGACGAAGAGTTGCTACAGGTCTATCGCACCACTGGGCAAAATCAGTTTTTGGGTGTGTTGCTGCAGCGCTACACAGGGCTGTTGTTAGGTGTGGCTATGAAGTACCTCAAAGACCGCACCCTTGCAGAAGATGCCGTGCAGCAGGTATTCGAGGCGGCACTCACTCATCTGCCTACAGAGCCCATCCTCAATTTCAAAGGTTGGTTGTACATACTCATGCGCAATCACTGCCTCCAGCAGCTACGCCACAAAACCTACACCGCTGGCGAAGAGCTCATTGAGGCACTCCCCTACGATGTAGGCACAGGTACCGAAGAGGCGCATCAGTTAGAGCATACACTACAGCAAATGACCGAAGCCATTGAGCTACTCTCCGAGGAGCAGCGCAGCACCATCACACTCTTTTATTTGCAACGGCATACTTACGAGCAGATAATTGAGCGCACAGGTTATACCTTTATGCAGGTAAAGAGCTACATTCAAAACGGAAGAAGAAACCTCAAAACTATTTTATCAAAAAAACTGGGCAACACCCGTCCATGACCAACAACGACTACATATCACCCCTGCAGCCTGGCAAAGGCAACAAAGGCTCCCTGCCCGAGGATAAGCTATTGGCTTATCTCGAGGGTAAACTGCCCCCTCAGGAGCAACACGAGGTAGAGCTATGGCTGGCAGAAGAAGGTATGGAAAACGATGCCCAAGAAGGGCTGGCAGCACTCGCAGCCACAGAGCGCAGCCAGAGTATTACTCGCATCAATAGCAAGCTGCACAAAAAGCTGGCAAAACCCAAAAGACGCACCCTCCGCACCGATACCAATATCATAGCGGTTATCATCATTATTTTGTTATTAGTTGTTGCAGCTTACTGTGTCATCAAGTGTATATGATGTCAGCTGAGGATTGATGACTATTTGTTAATTTTTATGCTGTGTATATTTTTTTATTGGTTTTTGTGTAACTTCATAGTTCACAATCCCCTCTATATCACTACACAATGCATAATATACTTTTATCCAGTGTTGTATATGATGAATACAACCTTCGCACACTCGTCAATAACACTGATGACCCCATCTGGCTCATCGACACACAGTACACTATACTAGAGTGCAATATTTCTTTCAGCAATTGGGTGTCACATTTTATAGGTACTCCCTTAGTCAAGGGCGATAATGTTTTGTACAACGGCATCAATCAACACTACCTCGATAAATTTGCTATGTGTTATCAGTTGGCGCTCAGTGGCAAATCTTTCACCGCTGTCGAAGACTTTAACCTTGCAGGTCATATACATTATGCCAGGGTCATTTTCAATCCCGTTGTGAAAGATGGGGGTGTAGTAGCAGTCAGTTGTTATGCCCGCGACATCACCGAGCACCGCAAGCACCTCAATCAGATAGAGCAGCAGAACAAAGCATTAAGGCAAATCGCATTCTTAGAATCCCACAAAATAAGAGGTCCCATTGCCACCATACTGGGCCTAGGGCAGTTTTTCAACACTCAAAACCCCTCCGATCCTGCCAATGTAGAAATAATAGAAGGCATCATACACACCTCCACCGATCTAGACATTATCATACATGAGGTAGTACACCTCATCAATAGTGTCGAGAAAGAATTTGGTATTCAGTAGCTTTTTTACTTGCTCACTGTCACATAAGCAGTAGCACTGCCAGCAGTTATGCGGGCTATATAAGTGCCATTGGGCAGCTTGCTAATATCTATAGCATTGGTGTTGATGGCATTACCCACACTTTTGCCACTTATGTCATACAGCTCTATCACATATTGTGTCCAGTCTGCAGGCATATCAAAGTAGACTGTGCCATTTTGCACTGGGTTGGGGTAGGCAGTTACTTGTTCGTTGTGGTGTGTAGTGGTTGTAGGCACATTGGCAGGTAGTGGGTCATAATAGCGGGTAGTAGCGTTTATCTCTGCTCCGCCTACCGATATTGCAGTCACCCATAGGGCAGGGTAGTGAGCCACGTTGGTCATATACTTATACTCAATAGTCGTTCTTGGTAATCCAAAGGTGGTGCCGCTTATAGATACTGAGTCTATCTCGTTTATTTCAGAGCGCACTCTTATACAGTTTACCGGTGTGGTGTAGTAGGGAGTAGTAATAGTTCCCCAGCCATCTACAGTCGATTTGCGATAGCCTTTTTGTTGTATGCTACCAAAGGTAGCAGCTCCAAATGTCAGGTCAAAATCAGTGCTATCTACATCGCCATACTCCAGCGGAAAATGATACCATGCATCAGGCTTAGTATACATACTTCCCAGCGGGAAACCCGATATAGTAGCCCCAAAAGCCTCTGCCGCAAAACACCTCGGGGTAGATAGTATATTGAAAAAAGTATGAAGATTGTTGATGGTTATGCCAGATGCTATCAGTCCTATACCCGGTATACTATCGGCTATTTTATAGCCATAGCAGGTAGGGTCAGTTATCGTCAGCCCAAACAGTGGGTTTACTTCACTGGGTCTTTTATACTCATCTATACCTTGGCTACTAGCAGTCAAGCTATAGTTCCAGGTCATATTAGCTCCGCCATCAGTGGCAAAGCTCGCTCCAGTGGCAGTAGCATTGCTATAGCGCAACTTATCGCCACGCACGGGCATATCACTCTCAGTTATAGATATTTGTGCCTGTGCAGTGCATATACATAGCAGTGCTGATACCAGCAAGGTAGACCTGATCATCGTATTTATATTATTTATGCGAATGTACAATTGTTGCTACAATAAACACTTAAGCCAATCATGTATACTTTTGAAAAACTTACTTATTTCAGCCATTTGCCTATCACAGGCATACCAGCCAGCTCTTGGCGTTCTCTTACCAGCACAGCACCCACAAAAGCGCCCATCAGCACAGTAGCAGATGCCATGTGCAGCCCCACACTATCAGTAAGGGCTACCACTCCTTGCTGAGCAGCATACATAATCAGCATGATGGCAATATAGCTCACTAGCTTACCAGTAGCATAGGGCACTGGGTAGTATCGCTGGCCCAAGCCATAAGATAGGCCCATCATCACCACATAGGCGGCCAATGTAGCCCATGCGCAGGCATACATGCCGTAGGTGGGTATAAAGGCTACATTGAGCCCAATAGTCACTGCCGCGCCTGCTAGGGTTATCAACATGCCCATATACATACGGTCAGTTATTTTATACCATACAGATAAGTTGTAGTAGATGCCCAGGGCTATATTGGCAGCTAGCAATATAGGTACAACCCCCAGCCCACTTCTATATTTCGATGCTATAATGTATTGCCAGAGGTCTATATACAATGCCGTAAACAGAAATGCCACACATAGCGTCACCACAAACCATTTCATCACTCTAGCATACGTACCCGGTGCGTTCTTATTGCTTGCCTGCCCAAAGAAAAACGGCTCTGCCGACATCTTGAATGCCTGAATAAATAGGGTGATGAAGATGGCTATTTTGTAGTTGGCAACATAGATACCCAGTTGGATTTTGGCAGCTTCGATATCCATAGGCAGCAGCTTGGGTAGCATTAGTCGGTCCATGGTTTCATTTACCATGCCACCCATCCCCACTATCAGCATGGGCCAGCAATAGGTGAGTATCTTTTGCCATAATTCCTTATCAAATCCAAATCTATAGCCTACCCACTCCTTATACAGCAACAGAAACGTCACCACCGACTGTGCCAGATTGGCCAGTATCAGAAAGCCTACGGGTGTGTATCCCACATACCATTGTGCAAAAGCTGTATCGGGGTGTGCAGCTACCTGACCGGGACAATATGCTACCAGCCATACCGTAAGCAGGATGTTCACAAATATGCCGGCTACTCTGGTAAAAGCGTACTTTTTGGGTCTTCCCTCTTGGCGCAAGCGGGCATAGGGTATGGCGGCCATAGTATCAGCAGCCATTATCAGCACACACCATATTATGTACTCAGAGTGGCTACCTAGCCCTATAAAGTCGCTGATGGGCTGCCTGAAGTAGATGAGAATACCACTCAGCACTACCGAGCTGATAAGCAAGGAGGAAAAGGTGGTTTGAAATAGTTTGTTCTTATCAGTGCCATTTGCAGCAAACCTAAAGTAAGCAGTCTCCAACCCATAGGTATACACTATGTTGAAGAATGACATGCAGGCATATATCATACTGAAATTACCATAGTCTACCATCCCCGATGGGTTGTTGAGCATATAGGTAATAATCGGGGTCAATAGTTGGTTCAGAAGTTTGGCGGCTATATTGCTCAGCCCATACCATACCGTTTGCCCCGCTAGTTGTTTCAGTGATGCCAATGCGTCTTTTTACTGTAAATGTAGAAAGTATATGCTACACAATATAAAGATGTGTAGTTAAAGTGTAGCTACTTCATTTCATTACCCCAAAGAGTATTTTACTTTGCAGTTGGTATGTCATGGCTGTACTGGCGGGTATATCAGCACAGGTAGTATGTCAGCATCATCATAGTGGCAGTATACCGCATCTTTTACCATAGATCTTAGTTCTTCTATAGTATCTGCTTGGGTTATTATAGAAGAACTAAGTCCTTTTGCCATATACCCACCCTCTGCACATTCTTCCACAAGGAATATGATTTCATTCATTTTTTATGGGTTTGAATGCAGATTATATCATCATTGTATTGGCTATCCTATAGTCCAAGTTTCTTTGCCCGATAGTAGTTTGTCCAGATTGCCCTTGCCTTTGGTGGCTATTACCTCTTGTATTTGCAGGTTCAGCTCATCTTCGTAGGTAGCTCGCTCTCTGGCATAAAACACCCCAAACGGACGAGGGAAATGCCCTTCGTGAGTAGGATTGTCGAAGAAACGAGTAAGTATCTGTGCCTTATAAAAGTCTGTTTCGTCATGTATCCACAGGTCATCTGCGCTATATTGGTCGCCCAGGTCCACCAGTTGAGGTTTGTGTCCGTCTAGTCTTATGCCTTTGTTTTTGTCGGCACCGTATATCAGCGGTTTGCCTTGTTCCAGCATCAGTGTTTCGGCGGCACGGCTACCTTTTTCAGTAAATATCTCGAAGGCGCCATCGTTAAATATGTTGCAGTTCTGGTATATCTCCAGAAACGAAGAGCCATGATGCCCGTTGGCACGTAGCAGCATTTGCTGCAGGTGTTTGGGGTCGCGGTCCATGCTGCGGGCTATAAAAGTGCCCTCAGCACCCATTGCCAGTGCCAGCGGATTGAATGGATGATCCAGACTACCCATTGGGGTAGACTTAGTAATCTTATGTACCTCTGATGTAGGGGAGTACTGACCCTTGGTGAGTCCGTATATTTGGTTGTTGAACAGGAGTATATTTACATCAAAGTTGCGACGCAGCAGATGAATAGTATGATTGCCACCTATACTCAGTCCATCGCCATCACCGGTTACTATCCACACACTCAGTTCGGGGCGGCTTGCCTTCAGTCCCGATGCTATAGCAGTAGCCCTACCATGTATGGAGTGCATACCATAAGTATTCATATAGTAAGGGAAACGTGAGCTACACCCTATACCTGATATTATAACGATTTGCTCTCTGGGTATACCTGTTTGTGGTAATATAGTCTGTACTTGTTTCAGTATAGAATAGTCGCCACATCCGGGGCACCAACGCACTTCTTGGTCGGTGGTAAAGTCTTTTGCTGTTAGCGGAGTCGCCGCCGTCGGTATTGCTGCATCACTCATAAGAATGCAAATTTACGATATTGCAGGCAGGCTATGAAACTGGTAATAAGGATTTTGTACATTTTTTGGAATATTGCTTACTTTTAGTCATAAAACTATTGTAAAATGAAACCGATAACCATAGTAGTTGCCAGTTTACTCATTTCCGTTACTGCTCATGCCCAAACAGCCCCTAAGGCTACTACGCGTGCGGGTAATGGTGCTAATAAGGTGTATAAAAATGCTGTGGGGGGTTCCATCAAGGATTTGCGCAGGCAACCTGTACCCAAGTTGCAGGCTTACTTGTATAGAAACGATACATTAATAGGATCGGGCTATACTTCCTCAGAGGGTGCTTTTGAAACAAGTAATGTACCACCTGGTACTTATGCGTTGCGCATAGTATATCCTACCACTGGCAAAAGGATAACTATTACTGGCGTGCCTGTAAAGCTGAAAACCATCACACCGGTTAATCTTATGGTTAATCAGCCAGTAGAAGATTCTACTATCAGCTACAACGATATTGCCCCTAAAACAGAGACTAAAAAGTAAATTGTGCTTGTGTTGATTTAGCTCCACCAAATAGTATAAAAACACAAACGCCATACAGTACTGTATGGCGTTTGTAATTCTAAGTAATGTTGTTATTTTATTTCTTGTACACCTTTACTGATAGTGTGTAGTCTTCTATAATGTCTATTTGCTGCTCGCGGCTCATTCTGCCTATTTTAGCCGATTTGGGCAGTTTTATGTTCTTTTCGTCGGGTAGTTTGTGCAGCAAATTAGTGATGGCTGTCGCATTTACAGCATACGTTTTTTCTTCACGTTCTGCACCCACTGCGGTGAGCAGTCCTAGTATGTTGCCTTTAGCATCTATCAGTGGCGATCCGCTCTGTCCATGTCCAACAGGCAGTTCTAGTGTATACTGACTATTATTGCCGTCAAATCCGTTTCTGCCACTTATGTAGCCCTCGCTGTAGGCTACCTCATCGGTAGGGAAGCCCAGCGTGAAGATGTGTGTACCCAGACCTGCCTTACTTCTGCTGAAAGTATATGGTAAATCACCCTTGCCAAACTTGAAACCCGACTTGTCTACTTTCATTATGGCTACGTCTGCAGCAGCGTCAAATGTTACCAGCGATGCTTTAAAGTATTGACCATTATTGTTAAGTATGTATACAGAGTCGCCATATCCGTTTTCGTCGTGGATGACATGGTATGCAGTTACAAAATAACCATTGTTGGTGAGTGCAAAACCTGTACCTGTCTTCTTAACATCTGACGGTGGAGGAGCTGTTTTTTTAGCTTTATCCAGGTCTAGCTCCAGTTGTTTTTGTTTTTCCAGTTGTTTGGCTTGTTCTATTTTCAGGCCAGTTACCTCACGGCTTATGGTGTTGTAGCGCGATACGGTTTTGTTGATAGATGGTTTCAGGCTCCAGAAGGTAATGGTAGAAGTAAGAATAGCTACCCCAGCGGCTACAGATGCTGTGCGCCAGAACTCTGGTGTAAACACTATGTGTTTTGCTTTTGTAGTTTTTTGGGTATTTTGGGGCTTGCTTTGGATGTCGCGGAGCATAGAGCGGAATCTCTTTTGCTTACCATTGTCAGCCATTGCACGGATAAGGTCGGTAGTCTCATAAAAATCTGCTGAGAACGCAGTATCTGTTGCCAGTCTGTGTTTCAGCTTTGCAAAATCGTCCTGAGACATTGTACCTGCCAGATAGGCTTCGGCAAGTTCCCAGATGTTGTTGTTATTGTTAGACATTACTCTTAGTATAAAAACTATTAAACTATTATATTGTTGTACTCCTCACACTCTTTTCTTTCGTTTTTTTGTGCTTACATAGCATGAAATATTTTTTTCAGTCGTGTAAGGCACTTATACTTTTGTGTTTTGGCATTATCGGTGTTGGTATACCCGAAGTCTGCCGCTATTTCCTGCATGCTTTTGTCCTGATGGTAGTATGCCTTCAGTATAGAGCGGCAGGGTTCTCCTATTTGTTCCAATGCCTCATCTAGTTGGTTATAGTGTGCTTCACGCTCTTCATGTGCATCTATATCCTCTTCATATGCTATGCCATTGTCGTTTTCCTCGTCATCATTGCCAGTATTGTCTAGCAATGCTATTGGGTCTCTGCTTTTTCTTTGCAGCTTTTTGTACCACAGGTGTTTACTGATAGCAAACAAATAAGTACCTACACTGCACGTAAGCCTAAACTCTTCGCTTTGCGCCTTGCTAAACAGCACTACCATTGCCTCCTGAAACAGGTCATCGGCATCGGTAGCAGATCCGCCGTTTTTCAGCAACCATCCGTTTATGATACGATAGTTCTGACGGTATATCTGTTCTGTGGCTTCCCGCTCACCCTGAGCAAGAGCTGCCAATAGTTGCTGTTCCGTGTTAGTATGGCTTTGCACTTATTAATACTTAATTGTCTAAAAAGTAACCCGTTTATTTTGAGTTTTTTGTTTATTCCTCACAACACCATGCTGTTAGGATACAAATGTAGCACTTACAGTGGGCATGGTGGGGCACATGGGGCACAGCAGGTAAGACCTGTATAAGAAAACGCCCCAAGGAGGGGCGTTTTCTGAATATAAAATGATGTTTCAGTATTATATTAAGGAGCAATAGCGTAGGTTATATTGCATTTTTCTTCGTCGTCAGTGCGAATCAACGTAAGGTGATGCGTCTCTACCATAGGTATTATGTACTTGGCTATGGTGCCTTTTTTGCTTTTCTTAAGGGTCAGTATCACATTTCCTACCTCATCAGATGTAAGTGTGTAAGTGCCCGTTTCTTTTGGGTTGTCGCGCATGTCCCTATATGTTTTTACATAGGTGCCAAAGTTCACGTTATTGCTGTTAGAAACGGTAAGCTGCAATGTAGAAAACCAATTAATATAGTGGGCTTCAGAGCCTATTTTGTCAGGGCATTTCATGCCTACAAAGTACCAAGTCTTATCAAAGAGGTCGTGGCGGCTAATAGGATGGGTGTTGCTGGGCGGGAAAGGCGGTTTTTGAGCCAATACTGCTAGCGGAAGTGTCATAAGACAAACCAGGAAAATGTTTTTGAGCATGTTTTTCACCATAAAAATGATTTTCTTCGGAGTAAAAGTAATAAAACCTTCCTATAATTTCATAAAACTGAATCGCAAAATAAACAATATTATTTGAAGCGTAAAAATTGTTGTTGCAGCTAGGTAAGAAGGTGTAATGTGTACTAGTGTTTGCGGTATGTACTGAGGCTATACATTAGTCTAAGTGGTGTACTTTATTTTGTGTGTATATTTTATAACGTAATTGCACCAATTGCTTTTTTGTACATTTGCGCCCTAATATATGTCAGCTCTAAAATTTTACCCGTTAGTAGTGAGAGAAGTTCACCGGGAAACTTCTGATTGTGTTTCGGTATCATTGATAGTGCCAGCAGGCATGAGTGAAGCCTTTAGGTTTGTGCCGGGGCAATACCTTACGTTTCGTAAATTTCTGGATGGTGTAGAGGTTCGCCGTTCTTATTCCATATGCGCTAGTCCATCAGATGGCGAACTTCGTGTGGCCATTAAGAAGGTGGATCAAGGTAAGTTTTCTAGCTATGCCTGCGATGTGCTCAAAGCTGGAGATGTGCTGGAAACGATGCCACCTATGGGCAACTTCACCCCGCATGATACGGCTGGTGGTGCGCGCAACTATCTGGCTTTTGCGGCAGGCAGTGGCATTACGCCCATTATGAGCATTATGAAACATGCGCTGGAAAGCAATCCTGAAAACACTTTTACGCTGATATACGGCAATCGCTCTCGCAACAGTATTATATTCAGAGAGGCTATAGAGGCACTCAAGAATAAATACATGCTGCGCCTGCGCCTATACCATGTACTGAGCAGGGAATATATGGACATTCCTCTGTTTAGCGGCAGGCTCAATGCAGCTAAGTGTTCAGAGTTTTGTGAGCGCCTGATAGATGTGGCTGCCATAGACGAAACATTTATTTGCGGGCCAGAAGAAATGATACTATCAGTGCGCCAGCAACTGATAGACATGGGTATGGCTACCAACAAGGTGCACATAGAGCTATTTACATCGCCCGATCAGGGCAAAAAGAAAGAAGCTGCAGCTGCCAGCCAACAGAAAGGTAATAATGGCCCTGTGAGCAAGGTAAGTATAACGCTAGATGGTGCAACCTTTGAGATGGATGTTCCTTTTGAAGGCGAAAGCATACTGGATGCAGCTTTGAGAAATGGTGCCGACCTACCCTATGCCTGCAAGGGTGGTGTGTGCTGCACTTGCCGTGCCAAGGTAACGGAGGGTGTAG
>CAZRPA010000137.1:0-11011 GCA_964601855.1 uncultured Flavipsychrobacter sp.
TCAGCTAATCAATTTTGCCTCAATTAAAGTATGACTATTCTGACGGAGTTAACGCACCATACCAGTCACAGATATCTATGTGTTTTACCGTTTTATTACTTTCTAACTGGATGGGTATTAAATTGTGATTCTTACATTCAATAGTTAGCCCACAAGGTACATGATAAGTATACCCTCCCTTTGCTTTTTCTCTTTGTTCCTCATATTGCCCCATAACTGAATCGACGGTATATGCATAAACAACATATTCACCTGTTGTTAGATTATTGAAAACGTAAGACGTGTCATTTTCTTCGGTAGTCAGTGAAAAAGATGTATTTGAAGTGATGTTTTTTGCATATATTTTCATTGCGGGAATTTTATAGTCACTAGGATAGCAAATATGACCATGTATTGAGCAGTTGCTATCTTGATTATTCTTAACGCCATTTTTGATATGTATCAGTTTCTCTGAACGGGTGTTGTTGCTACTACTCTTACTTTTGCAAGCAATAACAACAGTTGAAACTAGAGCAATGAGAAATTGAAAGTAATTTGATTTTTTCATTGGTGGTTTTTTATAGAACCCTATTGTGAATATTAATTAACACAATAGTAGTAATTGTATTTATTTGATCTGTACAGTCATTCTCCTACGATTAATATTCAGCTATCAGACAATAGTTTGATAATGTCTTTAATTTCATGTTCTTCGCCATCTCCAATTGTTTTTAATACTCGAAGCATCAAAGATTGATAATCTGGTATTGGCATTAATTTGATTTTATGATTTGAAATATCATTGAGCAATATACGGATAGAATCTAATTTCCTGACCAAGATCAGTTTTATTGCCATTCTTTGTCATTTTGCATGTATGTACTCCTGTATATTTTTGTAAAAACCATTTTTTCTGCCATGGAAAAAGTATTACTTAATCAGTATAGCGACATTTCACTGCCACAATTTGTGGAAATGCTGACTGGAAAAATATATAAATCTATCGAACAATTGTGTGATAGTGCAGTGCAGCAGGCTAGTAAACTAGATTATCTAGAATTACACCAAAATACTTCTCAATACACAACATTGTGCAACAAACTTATAGAGGATGTGCGTGTTTGTATAAAGGAAAGAAGAGATAAATATTTGCCTTACATTAGTACGTTGTATGAAAAAGTAGCTACTAATCACGATTGCACAGGGTGTACAGGTAGTTGTAAGCTGAACCATGATATGCAACTATTAGAGCTAAAGGCAACTCATGGTAGTATAAAGAATATATTATACAGATTGCAAATGGCCTCCCTGCCATTATATACAGAAACTATCTATCCAGATGCATATAGGGTATTGCGGAATCAGATGGCATTAATTGAAAACAGTCTTACTGAACTTTTCTTTCTTGAAGAAAATTACCTTATACCCAAGGTAGCAGAAGCACAAAAAATAATAAATGCCAGCAGTAAGTGAAGTTGACTACGATGTAGATGAGTTACTGGGCAATACTGATACCCAAAAGGACACATTGTGCTATCATTGTGGTGTGCCCTGTACCGATAGTACTATTGTGACAGATGACAAATCATTTTGCTGTGAGGGTTGCAAGTTGGTGTACGAGGTAATCAATGAAAAAGGCTTATGCGACTATTACAAGTTGCAAACTCACCCTGGTCTGGCACAAGTAAAGGCAATAAGAAGTGACAAGTATGCTTATCTGGATAATGAGGATATTGCCAAGCAATTGTACACTTTTACAAATGGCGACCATACCATAGTTACATTTTATGTGCCAGGTGTACATTGTAGTTCGTGTATGTGGCTGCTAGAGCACCTCAACAGATTGGATAATGGTATCAGTGAAAGCAGGTTGAATTTTAGCTCTAGGGAGGTTACAGTACACTTTTCGCGCAAGCGTATAAGTATACGAAAGGTAACTGAACTGCTTGCCACAATAGGGTATGAGCCTTACATTAGCCTTGATGAAGCTGGTGAGAAGAAAACTAAAACCTACAACAAACAACGCATCTTTAAGCTAGGTGTAGCTGGTTTTTGTTTTGGCAATATAATGATGATGAGCTTCCCTGAGTATTTTTCGGGGCATAATGGTTTAGAAACACAATATGCAAATCTGTTTCGTTATCTTAATTTGTTCCTTTCTTTACCAGTATTTTTTTACAGCGCGTCAGAGTTTTTTGCTACAGCGTGGAGCGGTCTTAAACAAAAAAGTCTGAATATTGATGCACCCATAGCATTGGCTATAATTATCACTTTTGTAAGGAGTATATATGAAATTACGACAAATACTGGCGGAGGGTATCTGGATAGTATGAGTGGTATAGTATTTTTTATGCTTGCTGGAAGGGTGGTGCAGGAGCGTACTTGGAAATCGCTTTCATTCAGCCGAGATTACAAATCGTACTTTCCAATTGCTGTAAATGTTGTGACCCCAAATGGTGTGGTTAGTCGCAAATTGCAAGATCTGGCTGAGCAAGATGTAGTACAGCTGTACAATGACGAAATAATACCAGCTGACTCTATAGTACTGAAAGGCAGGGCATATATAGATTATAGTTTTGTGACGGGCGAGAGTGAACCAGTAGAAGTGAAACAACAAGAAATGGTGTATGCTGGTGGCAGGCAAATAGGGGAGCAATTGACCATTCAGATTATTAAACCAGTAGCAGGTAGTTACCTCACTTCGTTGTGGAACCATTATGCTTTCAGCAACAACAAAAGTGAAACCAATGACAAGGGCAGTGTAATACATACAATGAGTAAGTATTTTACGGTCGTGTTATTGTCGTTGGCATTACTTACTGCTGTGTATTGGTACATTGTAGACCCTTCGTTGATTATCAACAGTGTATCTGCAATGCTGATTGTTGCTTGTCCGTGTGCATTGTTGTTATCTGCCACGTTTACCAATGGTAATATTATGCGTTTGCTGAGCAATAATGGGTTGTACCTACGTGATCCGTCGGTAATAGAACAGTTGGGGAAAACTGACCATGTGGTTTTTGATAAAACAGGTACACTAACAGAAGGGGGTAATGATCAAATAACTTACAAAGGGAATGTACTGACAGAAAACGATAAAGACATTTTGTATGCTGTGGTGAAAAGAAGCAAACATCCCAATAGCAGGATGCTGGCTGGCTGGCTGGCTAGCAGGGCTAATACTGCAAATGTGGCAGCATGGAAAGAAACAGCTGGCAAAGGGATAGACGCAATAGTAAATAATACTAGGGTACTAGTAGGTTCTGGTAGTTTTGCAGGAATGAGTAGAGATAGAGTGATGGCAGATCAAGCATCAGTATATGTAAGTATCAATGATAAGATAACTGCAATTTATCTGCATTCAGACTTTAGGGAAGGTGTATCTGAAATGATACCTGAACTGACAAAACAATACAAACTTTCATTACTCTCAGGTGACAACAGCAAGCAAAAACCAATTTTAGAGAAGTTGTTTGGAGTAGATAATGATTTGCATTTCGAACAAAAACCAATAGATAAGCTGCGCTACATAGAGTCACTGCAACAAAAAGGACATAGAGTAATGATGATAGGCGATGGCCTAAATGATGCTGGTGCACTACAACAAAGTAATGTGGGCATAACCCTAGCAGATGATATTAATAATTTTACCCCATCTTGCGATGCTATACTAGATGCAAAAAAGATTAGGTCATTGCCTTCAATGCTGAAACTTGCCCAATCTTCAGCTACAGTAATAAATTTTAGCTTTTTTGTGTCTATCATTTACAATGTGATAGGTCTCTACTTTGCCATGCAAGGAATGCTAAAGCCCGTAGCTGCTGCTATACTAATGCCTTGTAGCACCATAAGTATAGTGCTTATAACTACAGGTATGAGTAGTATACTGGCTTGGAGGTCAGGACTTAGCTTAAAGTCTAAGTAGTAACTTATAAAATGTATAATGGTACTACTGTATTTAGAACTAGATTTTAATAAATGTAGCCTGCAACCTAACAAGTGTTGCAGGCTTATTTATGACTACCTTAAGTAAACAATAGTAGCTTTCTATTCATTTTGGGCGATTTTTTTATAATTTTGACGAAAGGAACTATTAGTCAAACAGTTATTAAACATTTTTTATGCCATCTTTTGATATTGCCAGCAAGGTAGACGTACAAACACTAGACAATGCAGTGAACATAGCGAAAAAGGAAATAGACAATCGCTTTGATTTCAAAGGCACTCATGTATCTCTGGAGTTGAATAAAAAAGATATGACAATAGCTGTAGAAGTAGAAACAGACATGAAACTGCAACAGCTAGAAGATGTGTTGCTCACAAAAGCTATGCGTCAGGGACTCGAAGCCAACTGTTTTGATATGACTAAGGAATTCTCAGCATCGGGCAAATACATACGCAAAACAATACCAGTAAAAAATGGGTTGGGCAAAGATGATGCCAAAAAAATAGTGAAACTGATAAAAGATAGCGGACTAAAAGTACAGGCGGCTATAATGGACGATATAATAAGAGTGACTGGCAAAAAGCTAGATGACTTGCAAGATGTTATTAAACTTTGCCGCACATCTAACCTAGATTTTCCGTTGCAGTATATTAATATGAAAAGCTAAGTTTCTTACAGCTTAATACCTGCTGTAATGTAAAAACTCCTGCCTTCACCAGGTATTATACCGGGGCCAGGGTATCCTGTAGCTCTTCTGGTGAAGTATGCTACATTGAGCAGATTATTGATAGTTCCTTCTAGTGTGAATTTTCGCCATGTATATCCAGCCGAGAGATCTGCCACACTGTATGCTGGTATGATACCATTTACCCCACTAAAACCACTGTTGGGGGCATTGGTAGCATCGGCATATTGGTCTGACAAGGCACTGTACTGTAGTGTGAGTTTAAGGTCTTTGTAGGCAGTTTGTATGCCAGCTTTCCAGTTGATAGTTGGCACATACTCTACCAGTTTTCCTTCTATATTCTTGATCGGGCTTTTGGTATATGTAGCACTGGTAAGTGCCAGATTAGAGTAGGTTTTGAGTTTCCAGTTTGATTCTTTAATGCCCATTAGTTTTAGAATGTTCAGCTCAGCAAACGACTCTATGCCATAAATATTGGCTACACCTATGTTGCCTCTACGCCTGATGACCATAGAGTTGTTTTTCGTGTAGAAATATTCGCCAATACGATTGCCATAATACAAGAAGAAAACATTGGCATCAAATCTTAGTACATCTTTTACATTGCCTCTTGCACCTAGGTCTGCATTCCATCCTTTTTCATCCTGAATATTAGGGTCTATCTCAAATGAAGGATTTACTACTCTTATATCGCTGAACGTAACAGAGCGATAGTTTTGAGAGATATTGCCATATAGCTCCAAATCTTCATTGAACTTGTATCCAGCACCTATAGCTGCAAGCACAAAAGATCTGGGAAATGTACGATCTTCATTTACCACTATATCGCTAATCACACTATCGCGCAGGTCATATACTTTGTTGTGATACAAACCTTGTGCTTGTGTGCGAATATGCTCTATGCGTATGCCGGGTGTTATATTCAGTCTACTATTTGGTCGGAATATGTGTTCTGCAAAAGCTGCTACATTCAAATTAGGGAAAGTATAATCAGACAATAATTCCGTTGATTCTTTGGTGAATTCAAAGTTTGCCCCACTGCCATTGTCTACATAGCCTTGTTTGTTGGTGCTGTTCCCACTGTAAGCTCTTATACCGGTAAGCAATGTTTGTGGTTGATTACCAATGTAATACCTATGCATTAGTCTGCTTTCGGTAGTCATGTTTCTGAAGTTACCCTTCAACAAGTCGCGTGGTCCGCTATTGTCAGGTTGGTTGGGCCTATTGGGTCTGAACCCTATTGCATCTCTAGATGCAATAAGCCCGTTTACTCTTGTTTGTAACTTGGTGCGGTCACTGATACGGTAATCCCACTCTACGTCAATCAAGTTCCAATTGACCGCAAACCAGTTTCTTGCTCTGTTGCTTTGTCTGGGATCTTTGGCAAACATTGCATCATTTAGCCCACCTGGTTGTTGTGCCAAGTAGTTGAGATGGGTCAATTCTAATCCTAGGGTATGTTTTTCGGTAAGGTGGTAGTGTAGGTCTGCGTATAGGTTCACTGCCTCAAACTGACTGTTCGGTCTCCATCCGTTGCCCCTTTTGTATTGTGCAAAGGCGTAGTAACTTAGTTTACCAGTGGTGCCACCTATGCTGTTGAAGGAGCTGAAATAGCCCCAAGAACCTGCTGTTTGACGGCTTTCGAGGGTTATTTTCTTTTTAAAGTCTTCTGGTTGTTTCATTTCAAAGTTGAGCAAACCACCAAACTGTGTGCCATATTGCAGCCCTGCTGCACCTTTTATAACTTCTATTTTTTTTAATGCCTCGCTGGGTGGGGTGTAATAACTCTCAGGGTATCCCAATGCATCGGCACTTATGTCGTATCCGTTTTGTCGTACATTGAAGTTTGATGTGCGATTAGGGTCTAGTCCTCTGCCTCCTATACTTAGTTGTAGACCAGAGCCATCATTTTCGAATATATTAAGGCCGGAAACTTTTGCATATATCTGTCTGGGATTGTTAGTAGATTTGTTTACGGTAAGTTGTTCTACATTGATGAGTTCGGTTTTTTTGCCAGCAGTTAGTTTCATACCTTCCACCTGATTCATGCTTCTGAAATCACCATTTCTTTTATCACGTATCTCTACTTCTTTCAAATGCTTGAGGCTATCCTGAGCATTGGCAGATAAAGAGGCAGATACAGCAATAAAAAACAACAATCGTCTACAATCCATAAATTTTGTCTTTGTAATCTATTATCCAGGTTTTGTGCCCGAATAAGTCTTTTTCCTTCGCCAGATTCACAGTGCTATCTATGTACAGCCGGCTTCGTCTCCCATTCATCCCCACATATACTGTTGCATACACTTGTGGGTCTTTGATGCCCATCTTTTGGTAGTGAGTGTACAGTATTTGTGCATATTGCAACAAAAAATCTGGCTGAGTAGACATCATTTTTTCCTGATTGCGAGTCAGAAAGTCATTGTTGTTTACCCCTATAGTTTTGCCTGTTTCTGCATCTTTTACTAGAAACTGTGCATATCCGGTTTTTTCCATCAGCATTACTCGCCAAGAAAACCGGTATCCTTCTTCTGTCCAAAACAATTCGCCAGGTAATAGCTGATATCGCCATGGGAATAAAAGCTGAATAGCAAAGAACAAAGCAAACACTGACAGCAAACCGCTGCGCCATTTCGGCGCAAAGGTAAACATATCACTGCCGGTAGATACGGGTAGTATTGTAAAATAATTTTTACATTTCATTACAATTGTATCAATGTCTTTGTCATCAAAAAATATGACTGCCGACAGTATCATAATGTAAGGAAAAAGACCAATAGGGAATAGTATAGAAGTAGCTACATGAAAGATAACTACTGCCACAAAAGCAAAAGGACGAGTAGGGCGATAGAGTAGAAAAAAAGGCACTGTGAGATCGTACACTGCCCCAAACCAACTGAATAAATAGGCCACCCATACTTCATTAAGTAAAGATCCAAAGATGGGTAGGTCGTTTTGGGCGGGGAGCCATAAGCGAAGTGGCATAGCCTCAACTAGCCAGTCGCTGTTCAGCTTGGCAAGACCAGCATAGAAGTATACTATACCCAGCATCAGTCTGATGCTCCATACCGTCCATGCAGGTATCCATCTTTTTTGCGATGCAGGTTTGCGTATGTTGTCTACTGCAATATTGGTGTGTGCCGGTAACCATATCATAAGTAGTAAAACCAGTGTTACAAAGTAATAATGGTTAAGGTAGTTGGTTTTATCCAGCAGTTCTATGTAGGTAAAACTTAGGAAAAGCAGCACTGCCGAAAGTCTGTAGAATAAACCTATTGCGAAGCAGAATGCGCTAATGCCACAAATTATGAACAGTATATAGGTACCATTGCCCAGATGAGGCACCCACTCAAAACCGTAATAATTAAAGTAGTGTTTGGGCTGTATATACAATTCTTTAATCCAACCCTTGAGCCAGAAACGTACCACACCACCTAGCAACATAAACCCAAATATGAGTCTGAAAACAGCAAGAGCAGCCGAATAAACGGGCTGCTCCAGTGTTTTTAAACTTGATTTTAAGTTGGTTGTCATTACTAGTATCGTTGTATTTGCTTTTAAAAAAAAGTGATGATTAGTTATTAATCACCGTCATTGTCAGTATAGGTAATAGATATACCAAATGCAGATACCATATCTACCTTCAGCAATGGTACTATTGATTGCAACTGCTGATAAATAGCCAATATCTCTGGGCGGTTATTGCTCACTCCAGCCTTGATGGTGGAAGGAAAAGAAGCAAGACTAGTGGTGGCAGTGGTTATGTCATCATTTATAACCGTAGCCATTGCTTTCCCGTTTTGGTCTTTCGTGCCTATAGCCATCAGGTAGTCGTTGAACCCCATACCATCAGTGTTGTTACTGTAACCCTTGCCATTGTAAAAATTCTTTACTGCATTCATAGCTGCTACAGCCAATTCCTTAGAAAGAGTGGCTGTGTAATAAGCTTCTGTAAGTGTAGGAGCCGCTACACCTGTCATAGCACCGGCAGGTAAGCCAACCTTACCTGAGCGCAGATAACGCTCATAATACAGTACAAATGCATTGGTGGTAAGCGAAATGCTACTACCAGCATCGGTGCCAGTGCTAGATATGTAGGTGCTGCGGTAGGTACTCCATGCGGTTTTTACCTCTGTTACTTTTGTAAGCATTTTTGTAGCAATTGCTTGCAGGTATTGTTTTCTGCCAGCAGCTTGTGCATCTGTGGTGTAGCTACTTATTACAGCGGCATTAGTGCTGCCGATACCATTCAGCATATAGTCTAATGCAGGGAAACCTTGTGCATCTTTGTTGCCAAACTGCTCCAGATCGTAACTGCCAGATGTAACATTTGCATCCAACTTAGATACAGTAACAGGATAGGTGTTGATGTAGCTACGAAGAGATATACTAGCTTCAGGACCAAATTCGAGCAAGTCAACTGCTTGCCAAGTGATGTATGCTGTTTGCCAAGCACTACGAGCAGCTTCTAGTTTTGCAGAGTCAGGGTAGGAAGCAAATGCATCAATCTTTGTTTTCAGATCAGTAAGTTTCACTGTCATGTCTTCGTAAGCCGGCACTATGTAGTTGTCGGCATAGTTGGTGAGCAGTGCACCTCTGTCAAAATTGTTGTTGTTATTGTTTGTGTTGTTGTTGTCTTTTTTGCAGCCTATTGCTGTTATTATTGCAGCTATAGGTATTAATAGCATTAGTTTCATGTTCATCTTCACTATTTTTTAGTCGTTTTCACCGTTCTATCTGTCAAAATTAGTTTCTTTCACTCATTAGTATAGCGACTAAAGTAATTAGTCGCTATACTGGTACTTTTAGATTGTTGTAAGCCCCTGTTTCATTAGTGATTTACTATTGCATCGCTGCTTATGTCAAAAGCAGTTGCTATCTGGTTGCGTACATTGTCTATGTCAGCATTCGTAAGCGACCAAAAACCGTTTGGTTTATCAGTGAGTACAGCCAGCAGTTCATTAGACTTTGCTCTGTTTATTTTTGGGTTATTGGCAAAACGTAGTGAGTAAATAAAACCTGCGCCCTCAGATAGTGCATGCATTCTTGCAGCATCGGTAGTGGCGGTTTTAGTTTTGTTGAGGTAACTGATAGCAATGGTAGCTATTGCTTTTTCCAGCGAAGCACGTATGGCAGCAATTTCTACATCTCGTACGTTTATGTCTTTGTTTGCAATCGCTGCACGACCTTTCAGCAATGACATGTAAACAGCAGTAGGGTCGCCTAGGTTGCCACTTACTTGCCTTACATAGCTACCCAAGAATGTCTCTAGCCATTTTGTGTTATCGGCAGGGTCTTGTTTGGGGTAGTATTCGTTAGATGTAAGGTATCCATACGCTTCATCCCAGTGGTGCTCCATTTGGGTATAGTTTTTGCCGCTAACTATTTCGTTGTTGTCAGCTGCCATTTTTTCTGTACCCAAGTATATGTTACTAATCTGGTCTAGCTGCATGGCACCTATTAGTCCTTTCTGTATAAACTGTGCATACTCAAATCCTTTGCCATTTACCAGATAAGTACCTAGTTTGCCGGGTACACCCTGAGCGGCAGTTTGCGATGCAAAAGCACTAATAGCTGCTACAGAATCGAAGTATCCTCTGAAAGTGTTGCGCTCAAGATCAGCTTCTGTGGCACTGAATGATTGTGCTGTTTTAGATACAATTGTTTTATCTGTAGCACTATTGAGTGCTGCTGATGTAAACTGATTGCCTGTATTTTCAAACATTCCTTTCAACTTAGAAGCGCTAAGTGGAGCGGTAGCAAAAGATTTTACATAGGCATCTATCTCTTTCAGCATGTTAATGCGGGTTGTTTGCCCTGCAATATCTACAGATGTTGCGCTGTCTGTTCCTTTGAATGTGGTAAAATAATTGGTAGTGGTGGTAAGCGAGGTGTAGGGTACTTTGAGGGTGGTAGTACTTGTAGATTGATTATTGTCTTTTTTGCAAGCACCCATTAGTACAGTTGCTGCTGCGAGGGTTAGTGTAATTTTCTTATACATGTTGGTAGATTGATTTTTGAATGCGCAAATGTACCAGCAAGTATTTTTTTGAGTTTTCAAAAACGGGAAAAGATGTTTTCAAAATAAGGAAAAGAAACGGATGCTTTTGAGGGCATCCGTATATATGGACATGAATTATTCTTTTACTTCTGTTTTTGCAGGTGCTGATTTTCGTTTTTTCCAGCTTATATTCTTGCTGAAAGTGATTTCGGGTCTGATATTTACGGTGAATATTAAATTCTTATTATAAATCTGGCTTGGGTAATTTTCTTGCAAACCAATATTGTACCCTAAACCTATAGGGGTAACATTGGCTGCATATCCTCTCCCAAAATGAATGCCAAATCCACCTGCTGCAGTAACGCCTAACATTTTATTATTTATATCATATGATGGTGTG
>CAZRPA010000138.1:0-10925 GCA_964601855.1 uncultured Flavipsychrobacter sp.
ATGGTGCCCATCGACCCTGTTTTTACAGTTCTGCCGTTTGAGAAGGTGTAACTGCCGCCTATAGCTTGAGCATTATCTTCTATCAGAGGTATGTTGTGTGCCTCAGCAAGGGCCATAAGAGGCTCCATATCGGCACACTGACCATAAAGATGTACGGGTATTATAGCTTTTGTACGGGTAGTAATGGCAGCACGTACACTTTCCACATTCATAGTAAAGGTATCGGGGTGTACGTCTACAAATACTGGTGTAAGCCCTAGCAGTGCTACTACTTCTACCGTAGCTATGTAGGTGAATGACGGTGTTATTACTTCATCACCTGGTTTCAACCCCAGAGCCATTAATGCTATTTGTAGTGCGTCTGTGCCATTAGCGCAGGGTATTACATGTTGCACCCCTATGTAATCAGCCAGTTCTGTAGCTAGGTGCGATACATCGCTACCACCTATGAACATAGTACTATCTATAACCTGATGTATAGCAGCATCTATTTCGGGTTTTATTTTCAGGTATTGGCGTTTTAGGTCCACCATCTGTAGGTTGTGCATTCCCTTGAGTGTTTTTTTGATGGCGGCAAAGTTATAATTTTTGATGTAGTAACTAGTTCTGTGTGTTGATAATATTATTGTAATATTAGCCAGTCTGTAAACATCATATGTTCAAACTAAGATCAGCAGTGTGCCGTTTAAATAATCTACAGTGATTTTCGGATCTTGTACGGCTGAGAATATAGGCTAAAAAAGGGAGATAATAGGTTGTTTGGTTTTAATGTGCTCATGGTTTTTAGTTTTTTTAGCGTTTTGGAGCCTATAAGCCCGATTTTTAGGGTGTTTACGTATCCCTATCCACATAGTACCCACACTTCGCATTTTAACGTTATTCTCGCATAGTAGTCTATAGCTAATGCCATCTTAAAAGATTATATTTGCGATAATTATTTTAAAATCATTTATGGATCAAAACAACGAGGATCTTTTACCTCAGGGCATGCCAGAGGAAACGAATAAAATAATACCCATAAATATAGAGGAGCAAATGAAAACTGCCTACATAGATTATTCTATGTCGGTGATAGTGGGGCGTGCACTGCCTGATGTGCGCGATGGTTTGAAACCGGTACACAGGCGTGTATTGTTTGCAATGCACGAGTTGGGTAATACGTTTAATAAACCCTACAAAAAATGTGCCCGTATTGTGGGTGAGGTATTGGGTAAGTATCACCCCCATGGCGACACTGCCGTGTATGATGCTATGGTGCGTATGGCGCAACCATGGAGCATGCGCTACATGATGGTAGATGGTCAGGGTAACTATGGTAGTCAGGATGGCGACAACCCTGCCGCTATGCGTTATACAGAGGCACGTATGCTGCGCCTAGGCGAGGCTATGATGGAGGATATAGATAAGGAAACAGTAGACTTTGCACTGAACTTTGATGACTCGCTGCAAGAGCCTACTGTACTACCTACCCGCATACCTTCACTTCTGGTAAATGGTTCGTCTGGTATAGCTGTAGGTATGGCTACCAATATGATGCCGCACAACCTGACTGAAGTTATAGACGGATGCCTAGCATACATAGACAACAGAGAAATAACCATAGATGAACTTATGAAGTATGTGAAAGCCCCTGATTTTCCTACAGGTGGTATCATATATGGCATAGAGGGTATAAAGCAAGGCATGCACACCGGCAGGGGCAGGGTGGTGCTGCGCGGCAAGGTGACTATAGAAAATACTAAAAGCGGTAAAGAGCAAATAATAATAACAGAGGTGCCTTACCAGGTGAGCAGAGATGCACTGGCTGAAAAAATAGGCTCGCTGGTAAATAATAAAATAATAGATGGCATAACGCACGTAGCCAACGAATCGAACAAAGAAGGTACACGTATAGTAGTGGAGCTTCGTAGAGATGCCGTGGCACAGGTTATCATCAACCAACTGTATAAATACAGTGAGCTGCAAACATCTTACGGTATCAACAATGTGGCTCTGGTGAATGGCAGACCACGAACGCTGAACCTGAAAGACCTGATAAGCGAGTTTATAAACTTCCGCCACGAGGTAGTAGTGCGCCGAACAAAATACGAACTGAAAGAGGCCAAAAAGCGTGCTCATATACTGGAGGGCTATCTGATAGCACTAGACCATCTGGACGAGGTAATAAGGTTGATACGCAACTCTGCTAACCCTGAAATAGCTAAAGATGGCCTGATTACGTCTTTTGGAATGACTGAGATTCAGGCTAAGGCGGTTTTGGAACTAAGGTTGCAACGCCTTACAGGCATGGAGCGTGATAAGATACGCGAAGAACATGCTGAACTGATGAAACTGATAGCCCACCTAGAGGCTATACTAGGCGACGAAGCACTACGTTTCCAGATCATAAAAGATGAGCTGGCAGATGTGCAGAAGAAATTTGGTGATGAACGCAAAAGCGAGATTCACTACATGGCCGATGAAATGCGCATAGAAGACCTGATAGAAAAAGAAGATGTGGTAATAACCGTATCGCATCTGGGTTATATCAAGCGTACATCTGTGGCAGAGTATCGCTCGCAGCGCCGTGGTGGCAGAGGCGCAATGGGCGGCCGCACCAGAGTGGAAGATTATATTGAGCATCTGTTTGTGGCATCTACTCACCACACACTAATGTTCTTTACAGAGAAGGGTCGTTGTTTCTGGCTCAAGGTTTATGAAATACCAGAGGCAGACAAGAACGGCAAGGGTAGAGCCATACAAAACATGATACAGATACCACCAGACGATAAAATAAGAACGGTGATAGATGTGCCTCGTCTGGATGATGAGGAGTATCTGGAGAAGCACAGTGTAGTATTGTGTACCAAAAAAGGTATCATTAAAAAGACTCGTCTCGAAGATTTCAGTCGCCCAAGGGCTAATGGTGTAATAGCCATTACCATAGAGGAAGGTGACAGACTGCTGGATGTGTCGCTTGCCGAAAACGATAATTGCTACATAATGATGGCAATAAAGAGTGGTAGGGCGGTATGCTTCCGCGATGACAAGGTAAGACCTACTGGTAGAGGAGCGATTGGGGTGTTTGGTATAGAGCTAGAGAACGATAAAGATGAAGTAATAGGTATGATATGCCTGCCCAAAAAAGATATAAACAAACAAATACTGGTCGTATCTGAAAATGGACTGGGCAAGCGTACGCCATTCCTAGTAGAGGCTACCGAAGAGGAGCGTAAAGAAGAAGCGCACAATCTGGTTCAGGTAACTGATGCTGATGGCAACGAAAAAGACTATCTGTTATCTTACCGAATTACAAACCGTGGCGGCAAAGGGGTGAAAACTATCAACATCACCGAAAAAACAGGAGCACTGGTAGGCCTGCTGAGTGTAGAAGAAAAAGATGACCTGATGATAACATGCGAGTCTGGTGTGACCATTAGGATGAAAGTATCTTCGATACGCGAGGCTGGCAGAGCTACACAGGGCGTGAAGTTGATAAACATAGATGAAGGTGATAAAATTGCTGCTATAGCTGCCATAAGAGAGCAAGAAGATGATACTGAAGAGGTGGCAAACGAAGACGGTGAAGCAGGTGCAGCAGCTACTGAAGAGGGTGCGGCTGACGATGCGCCACCGCCAGCAGATACAGAGCCACCGGTAGCAGAGTAAAAAAAGGAGTTTCGATATTCAAAAAATAAACGCAATTTGCAATCACAATCAGTAATTAAAATGAAAAAAGCAATATTGATAGCAGCAGCCGTGGGCATGACTTTGCCGGGTATAGCTCAGGACAAATATGTAGTCTCTGCAAATCTGGCAATGAAAAGCCAGAACTATGAAGAGGCAAAAATGGAGATAGATAAGGCGATGGCCAATCCTGAAACCAGCAAAAAACCAAAGGCGTTGTTATCTAAAGCGCAGGTGTACTTTTCGTTGCAGAATGTAGATAAATACAAAGCGGGCAATCCGTACAAAGAAGGACTGAAAGCTGCTATGGAACTGGCTGAGGTAAAGGCAGACTACGAAAGAGGTACGGTAGATCAGTTGTTGATGTTGGGTGGTTTCTTGTCTTACAACGAAGGTGTGAAAGCCTACAACGATAAGAAATATGATGAGTCGGTGGAGCTGATGAAAACGGTGACCAAAATAGGGGAGATGAATGGTGGTAAACGTTTTGAGAAATTGCCTCCAAACGTTCAGCGTCAAATGGACACCGTAGTGGCTGATGCCTACCTGACAATGGCAAATAGTGTATACTTTGCTGGTAAATGGGAAGAGTCTATACCAATGCTGATAAAAGTAAAGGAGAACCCTATAAGAAGGGTGCCATCGGTATATGAGTGCCTGATAGATGCATATAGCAAAACAAATAACGCTGAAAAAGAGTTTGCAACTATCGACGAGGCTCGTAAAGCATTCCCTAATGATGTTGCACTTCGCAATCGCGAATTGAACTACTACATCAAGAATGGCAGGATGGAAGATCTGGTGAAAAAGCTGGAGGAAGCATCAGCGAAAGATCCCAATAATGCAGATTTGCATTTCAACCTTGCTACTACTTACCTTAGTATGGCAAACCCTAAGGATGGTAAAAAGCCAGCTAACTCGGCAGAGTTGTACACTAAGTCTGAAGAGTCGTTTACCCGTGCTATAAAAGCTAGTCCAGACAATGCAGGATTCAACTACAACTTTGGTGCGTTGTACTTCAATCAGGCAACTGATTTTAATGACCAGATCAATGCTATAACAGGGTCGTCAAAAGCAGATCAGGATAAATATGAATCATTGAAGGCTAAACGCGATGGTTTATTTACTAAAGCTGCACCTTACTTTGAGAAGTCTTACAGCATTCTTAGCCCAAACGATGCTAAGTTGCAGGGAGAAGATCTGAGAACGTATAAGTCTACTGTTATAGCACTGAACAGAATTTATATACTACAAGGCAAAACAGACAAAGCATCGGAAATGAAAAAGATAATGGATACGCTATAGGCTATTCGTACTACTAAACAATATAAAGAGAGCCGCACTGTAAAGGTGTGGCTCTCTTTATGCTTATGCTTTTATCTTATTGTTGTGTGGCGGGGCGTTTATGTTTCCATCTTTTGTGCGACCATAGCCATGTTTCGGGATGGGCTATTATGTCTTGTTCCAGTCGTTTGGTGTGCAGTTCCGATATGTAGCCGTCGGGGGTATTGGCTGGGTTTTCTAGCAGCATCTCGGCTTGTAGCTCATAGTATCCTCGTTTTATTTTTCTTACACTGGCATATACTATAGGACTGCCGGTTTTGCGAGCTATTATTTCTGTTCCCTTAAATACGGGTGTGTCCTGATTCAGAAAACTGGTCCAGTAGGCATTGTCGGGTTGGGGTGTTTGGTCGGCTATGAACGCGGTAGCACTCATAGGTGTTTTTCTTCCCAGCATTTCTTTATAGGTATTGCGCATAGCTATGAGCCGTGTGCCAAAACGGGTGCGCATTTTATACATCAGTCCATCGAAATGCTTGTTGCGTAGCGGATGGTAGATAACGTATAAGGGTTGCAAGCATACCAAACTAAAAGTGTTGCCGCCCCACTCCCAGTTGCCTAGGTGTCCCATTACTAGTATGATGTTTTTCTGTTCATTTGCCAGCCTGTCAAACAATGCTTTAGCCTCCGGCGACATGCCGCAATGGCGCAGCATGTTTTTAGGGCTAATAGTGAGTGTTTTGAAGGTTTCCAGAAACATATCACTAAGGTGATGAAAAAAAGCTTTCCTGATTCGTTTCAATTCAGTGTCGCTCTTGTCAGGGAACGAATTGCGTAGGTTTTGCAGCACCACATCTTTCCTATAACCTAAAACGTAGTAGAATACGAAGTACAAAAAATCAGCAATCAGATACAGCACCCTGAAAGGCAGTATTGAAAGCAAGTAGATAAACGGTAGCGTGATATAGTATGTCAGTGCCTGCAATTAATTTCACTATTTAGTGTAAAATTAATCCTTTTGGCAGAATGTTATTTGCCTCATCTTATCAGGTATATATTGCTATAGTTTATTGGGACTTAAGTTGCCAACTACCGTTGCTAATGCCGCTACATTCTTCTTGCCAGCTCTAGTATATTTGCTACCGCTTCGGGGCGTGGCTGCAACAAATCATTGGCCAGTGCACTGAGTATACGTTGCTCTTGTCTTAGCGTTGCAAACATGCCTTCCTCTTTCTCCGCTGTGCGGTTTTTAGAATAAGTGTATGGCAGGTTTTCAGTAAGTTTTTTATGTAAAGTTTTGTCCATCAGGAAAATTGGTTTCAGTTTAAACGCACCTTTACATCATATTATTGCATACAAACTGAAAATAAATGTTAAACCCTGTTATCTATTCAGTAAGGCTACAATAATGTGTTTACATTCGATAAACATAAAAAATTGTGATGAAGATAGGCATAACCGGAGGTACAGGACTAGTGGGTAGGCGGGTTACTGCACTACTATTGAAGATGGGTAATGAGGTGGTAATTCTTACCAGAAATGTGGCAGGAAAGAAGAGTGCAGGAGGGTGCTCTTATGCCCTGTTTGATGCTGCTAACAATACTTGCGATGAGGCAGCATTGCAACAACTGGATGCGGTAATACACCTAGCAGGGGAGTCTGTAGCAGGTAAAAGATGGAGCAAGCAACAGAAGGACCTTATAGTGAGCAGTAGGGTGCAAGGGACTGCTTATCTTATAGGGCAGTTGCGGAAGCATGGTGCACGTTGCAAGACCTTGGTCGGTGCATCGGCTATAGGTTATTATGGACCAGACAAAGAACCAATAGTTCCATTCACAGAAAATGTACTACCTGCTACTGATTTTTTGGGCGAGACCAGCCGCAGATGGGAGGAGGAAGAACAAAAAGCTGCCGATATAATGCGGATAGTATGCCTGAGGATAGGTATAGTGCTGGCAAAAGAAGGTGGCGCGTTTTATGAGTTTGTAAAAACAGCCAAATTCGGGTTGTTGCCTGTACCTGGTTCAGGTCGTCAGGTTATCAGTTGGATACATGTCGATGATCTGGCTCGGTTGTTTGTATATGCGCTTACTAATGCAACGATGAAGGGCGTGTACAATGCAGTAGCACCTGCACCTGTGCCTACAGCTGTAATGATGAAGGAAATAGCCGCAGCGAGTAAAGGTCTTCTGATAAGGATGCCAGTGCCTGCCTTTATACTACAGATTGTGTTGGGTGAAATGAGCATAGAGATATTGAAGAGTTGCACGGTTAGTGCTACTCATACTGTGCAATCCGGTTTTTCTTACACGTATCCTGATATGGGTAGTGCTGTGAAAAACCTAGTTGATTAGGGTAAGTTTTAGCGTCCTTAGTCAATTACTATTTTGCGTATCACTGTTCGCTTGGTAGCATCCGTGAGCTTTAGTACATACACACCTTTTGCCCAGAGATAGACGGGTATGATAGTGCTGGTGGTGATGGTTGTCTCCCATTCTTTTCTGCCCACCATGTTGTACACGGCTGCCTGCATGGGCTCGTTGGTGCCGGTAGTGATATATAGGTTTTGAGAGGCGGGTATAGGGTATACATTTACAGCGGCATCTATGTTGCGTATTATTTTGAAGTCGCGGCTGTTGATATTGAAGAAAACATTGCCTGCCCCTTTTACCTTTATGCGGGCAGCATTGACGGTAGTGTCTATATTGGGTAAGGTCACAGCAGCACTGCCGTTGTTGGGGAAGGTGCCTAGCAAGTATTGCCAGTTATAACCACTGTCTACAGATAAGTATATGTCAACATTGGCGGCATTGATAGGGGTTGTATTAGTGCCGGCTACAGTCCAAGATACGGTTTGTGAGGTAAGTCCCTGATAGGTTATTCCATTGTTGTTTTGGCTGGTAACGGTGAATCCTGCACCGCCAGTGTTGATTACATCTAGATGAATGGTATCGTCTGGTATGGACAAAGAGCCATAACCATTTCGGAGGCTACGTACAGCCAGTTTGAAAGTGAGATATCTGGCTACATCTGGCAGTTTTTCTCCCGATGCATTATTTACCCCAGCATTGCTGAGAATGCCGTTTCTGAGCAGTCTGAAGGCAGGGAAAACACGTGTGGGAGATGAGGAGGGCATATAAGACCTGAAAAGAGGACCAGAAGTGGTAGTAGCAGACAGTGTTTTGCCAAACTCGCCTAGATTCCATTGTTCCCAGCAATAAGTAATGGCAGCATTGGTAGTAGAGTCTTCGGCTCGTGGTGCTGTGAGCTCGAAGGGAGTACGGTAGGGTATGTTGTATGAAGCAGTAAAAGATATACTGCCTGGTGGTTTGTTGTTGGTTGGCGATTTTATGGGACAATCATTACCACCAGTTATCAGGTAGTTGTTTATTTGGTTGAGGCTGGTGATATGAAAGTATGCATCGCTATTGGGTTGCAGATTGTCGGGGCTGCATATGCCCGCATAAGCCATTACGGTGGATCCGCTGCCAGGTTCGTATGCATTTGGTTGCACCGCCTGTCCTAGACAGGAAGAAGATTGACTATTGTTGAATGTATGATCGGCACCATATTCATGTCCCATTTCGTGTGCCACATAGTCTACATCAAATCCATCACCAAAGGGTTCTTCCTTACCAGTGACACATTGTGCCTTGCTGCCACTTTTGCATATGATACCTACTTGTGACAATCCACCTGCGCCTGTGCTGAAAGCATGTCCCAAATCGTAATTGGCATCTCCTATCAGTGAGTCGCACATTATTTGGTTTTGGCTCATTAGCCCTACCGGCGATGAATTATATATTCCCAAAGGATCGGAAGCCTGTGATGTGAAAATCAGGGTGTCTTCATTAGCTGTAAACACCATAGTTACAGCTAGTTCTCGTTCATATATGCCGTTTACTCGGTTGATGGTAGTAGTCATTTTGCTCAGCACTTCTGCCTTGGTGGGTGTGGCTTTGTCGGTCACTTTTTGGGCATACTGGTGGGTGCAAGATACAGCCAGTCTGTAGCGGCGCAATTCATACCCATTTACCAGTCTTTGTGAGGTGGCAGTAGTACGTGCGCCATTTAACCATAGGTTTTGTGCAGCCTCACTAGTCAAGCAGCTACTATGATTTCTATCGCTATTGTCAATGTCATGTTTGTAATATACTGCGTAGGTATTGCTGTTGGTAGCAGTAGCTGGATCTATTATATAAGTATTATTTCCATCATATACCATAGCATGAAAGCCATAAACGGTGTAGTCTACTTTTATGGTAATGGAGGGGTTGTTGGTAGACACACCTGTATAGGTGGTTAGCATGGGGTATTTGGCAGCCAGAACAGGTGGTAGTAGAGGTGTAGGGTGTATGCTGAACGTTTGTTCTTGTCCTGATGGGGTAGGGATGTTGATTGTTTTGTTGCTCGCAGCACTAGTCAATTCTTGTTGCAGGGTATTGTTATCGGTAGTGTACAACAATGCACTTTCCGGGAACTCATGAATGAGATTGAGTGTAGAAGGGCGGGCTGCTAATTGTCTCCATAATACTTGTGCCCTAAGGTTGCCATTACCCACGAGGCATAGGAGTAGCAGGTACATCGGTATATTTCTGTTCATCAGTAGGTAGCAATAATAAAGGTATAAGTGCAATTGTGCTTAGGAGTATTGACTACATAGCGTCAACTATCCGTACAACAAAAATAGAAAAATATGCGAATAGATTTTGCTGCTATTTAAATAGGCAATAACGGGAAAACTATGAAGCAAAAACTGGAGGTGTGCGAAAGTACGGGGCAAAAAAAAGCCAGCCTGAGAACAGGCCAGCCCCTATAAACCCTATCACTATGAAAACTTATACAAAGTTAATGAGTGTACGAATATCCCCAAAGAAATAACGAAAAAATATTGGACCGGCCACAAATAAAAAAGCCAGCCTGAGAACAGGCCAGCCCCTATAAACCCTATCACCATGAAAACTTCTTTATCAAAAGGAAATGTTTTTAAGTATTAAGTTAATGCAAAGATACTATTACATTTTCTGAAACACAAAATTTTTAAATAATTTTTACATTTTAATAACATCGCAGCGTAAGCAACTGATTATTAGCCTGTTATTTCTTTTTCTTTGGCGAAAACATAGCCAGCATTCTACGTCCTTCCATTTTGGGCATAGACTCTAATGCTCCATGCTCTGCTAAACGCTCTGCAAACTTAAGCAACAACAACTCACCACGTTCCTGAAACATGATAGCACGTCCTTTGAACTGCACGTAGCATTTTACCTTGTTGCCGTCTTGCAAGAACTTTTCGGCATGTTTTGCTTTGAAGTCGAAATCGTGATCATCCGTATTTGGAGTGAAACGAATTTCTTTCAATTCAGACTGCTTTGCTTTTGCTTTTTGCTCCTTGTCTTTTTTCTTCTTCTCGTACAGAAACTTCTTGTAGTCGATGATACGACATACAGGCGGAACTGCATTTGGTGAAATCTCTACCAGATCTACTTCCTGAGCAATAGCCATTTTAAGGGCTTCAGCTAGTGGGTATATACCTGGTTCTATCTCTTCTCCTATCACGCGCACTTCAGGTGCAGTGATCTCATTGTTTAGGCGGTGTTCGTTCTGTGGAACTCTGGGCCTGAAAAAAGGTTTTGGTTTTGGTCTTTTCTGCATTAATGGTTTTTAAAATTACCCAACAAAATTAGATTATTTGTTTATAAAACAGACACAAATAACGTACAATTTTTTAGAATGTTATCTGTGTCTGTTTTTAGATGGTTATTCTTTCCTTTTACCTTTTATTTGCTCGTTTACAATGCTACGTATTTCTTCACAAAATGCATCAATAGGCATAGCACCTTTGTCGCCCTCGCCATGTTTGCGCACAGATACAGTGCCATCGGCGGCTTCTTTTTCGCCCACTATGAGCATGTATGGTGTTTTCATAAGCTCGGTGTCGCGTATTTTTCTGCCTATTTTTTCGCTACGTTCATCCA
>CAZRPA010000139.1:0-10889 GCA_964601855.1 uncultured Flavipsychrobacter sp.
ACTTTGTTTGTCTGTTTTTCTTCATACCAAAGATATAAAAGGTTGATTATCAATGCGCATAGGGTGCTTCCAACTTTGTTATTTAAGGAATGTTTAAGACATCATAAGTGAATTATTTATTCCGTGAAACTTTCATATTACGGAGGGGCTCGTCAATTTCTTGCATTGCTTTATTGTGCCTTTGGGCAATCACGGATAACTCCGAACATAACTTAGTCACGCTGCCGAGCACATCGTTTAGTGTGACTTTTTTATGTTCTGCTGCGATCTTCATAAACGTCAGCAGTTTTTCTTCTGCTTCCTTTCTTGAATTGGCTTCAATCTGTATTGGTAATGTATATAATGGCATAGCTGGTTTTTGGTGAGTGAATAAATTAAGCGGCACTTTTTTGCTTTGCTGATTCTGCTAGTATACCAGCTATCTGATCTATCAGGTGATTGTTGTGATACATATACCTTATTATAGTTGATACCTTTTCAAGGTGAGATTCAGGGAATAGCGGTATTAGCGCATTTTCCAGCCGTTCCACATCTTCTTCACCGATAGTCCCGGAGTAAGTCTGTTGTTTTTTGCTGAAAGAGACTTTGCTGTCCGGTTTGCCTTCAGCGTCATTTACACTACTTTGCGAAGAACTGTCGGTTTTCCCATCACTACCCAGAAAATCGCCGATCAAAGGCAATCCACTCAATACATTTGGATTCTTTGAAAGGTAAACGCCAGCAAGGCCAATAACAGCATCCGTTATTTTGCTCGATGATTTTTGTTTCTCCGCCTCAAGTATGGATATTGTGTTCTGAAGCACTTCGGAATACTTTTCTAGTTCTTCCACTTCCTCCTTTAAGCTCTCGTTTTCCTTCTTTAGTTGGTCGTGATCCCATTGCTCCTTTGCTTGTGACAGTCTATCATCAATAGTCTTCTCGATACCAGCCAAGGCTTGTTGGTGCGTTGATTCTTGTTCCTTTAAAAACAACACATAACGGATACATCTCCTTGAATTGCCTACAAACAAGCGGATAGTAACATTTTTTGTGTCGTCCTGGATAAAGTCTTCGTGATCGAAGAATCGCTCTGGATCACGGTTTCGTGAAATGACAATCAACTCATCAATACTTACGTCATAGTCCTTTGCGTTGCCTGCTTCTTTTTCATTGAGCAGCATTTGGTAAATAAGATTTACCCGTTTTTCCGTATACTTTTCTCTTACAATACTCATCGGCTTGTTTTTTAGTGTTACTAATGAATTCTATTTGGTTTCTGATAAATACTCGTTTAGCTGATCTAGGGTAAACAGGAGCCGTGCGTACTTCTTTTTTTGCAAGGGCTTTAATTTGCCTTCATTTATCAGGCAGTATATTCTGGATAATGATAAATGGAGATAGCTAGCAGCTTCCTTTGCGCTTAGCGGCTTGTTATCAGTTTTGACGATATTTCTTTCTACAGATAAATGAGAGCGGCTGTCTAGCTTCTCATTTATGAGAGCCAATTGCCGAAGGATTTTGTTTAGCTTTTCGTTCATGTTTTTCTAATTTTATACAAAGCTAAAACGAGGTAAAAAACTGCTTTCCCGATCTTCCCCGATTTTACCCGATTTTGAAGAAGATTAAACAAGATTGATACTTTTTAAACGTTTCTCACACTTTTTGTCATTTTCTAAACGTTTCTCAACTTTTCTGACACTTTTTAAACGTTTGTGCCACTTTTTGTCATTTTCTAAACATTTCTAAACATTGTTAGCACTTTTTAAACGTTTCTCGATATAGTCAGCACTTTTAGCAACAGGAAATGTTTCAATCCCATCTAGAGGGGAGCCACAATGCTGGTTTTATGTATCAAAACCGAACAGTAACGATCAGGTAACGGACTATTCTCAATAAACTGTAGCATACTACAAATAGCGACAAACAGGTAACACACTATTTCCGAAATCGTTTCTCTGGCTTTCGTTGAATTTTGCACAACCTTTGGTGCGGAATTTATATTTTTACTATTATATCCTATGCCACGAAACAAAGATTTTACCCGCAGAATAGAGATTTTGGACGAATGCCTTCGCAGACGACAAAAAAAATGGTTTATTGAGGACCTGTTTGAGGCTGTAAATGAAAAAATGGATGACCGATTTGATAAGAAGGTCAGTAAACGCACCGTATATAGCGATCTCGAATATCTCCAGAACGAAAAGAACGCTCCGATAATAAAATGCTGGGAAGGGCAACGGGTGTATTACAAATACGAAGACGCAACATACTCTATTCTTAATCTACCCATTAGTGAAGAAGAAATAATAAAGCTAAAGGATGCAATCAAAATGCTTAGGGAAGTAAATGACTTCAATTTACTTGACGAGGTAGATGTGATAGTAGAGAAGCTAGAGCATACTATTGCCACCAACGTACCTGAAAACAGGTCGATGATACAATTTGAGAAGCATACTTATGCTGACGGAGCAGAATATATTGACGATCTGTTTTCGGCAATTAAAGACAAAAGCGTGCTGAAAGTTATTTATCAACCATTTGGAGTTGCCGAGCCGCAGGAATGGGTTGTTCATCCATACTTGCTTAAAGAGTACCGTAACAGATGGTTTTTAATTTGCAGAAGGGACGGCACTGAAAAGGTTAGCAACCTGGCACTGGACAGAATTAAGAAAATTAAGAATTCATCCAGTTCTTTTATTGAGAACGATCTGTTTGACGCGGATACATACTATACTTATTTAGTCGGCGTTACCTTTCCGGAAGGCGAAAATGTGCAGGACATAGTACTGAAAGTAACCGGACGGCAGGTAAACTATGTTAAGACCAAACCGATACATAAGTCGCAGGAAATTGTTGAAGAACCGGATGCAAATACGTTGATCATACGGCTGAAGCTGATCATTAACTACGAACTGCAATCAGTGTTGCTGAGCTATACGCCAGACATTGAAGTATTGCAACCAATATCATTGAGAAATCAGCTATTGGAAAAGTATCTCGCAGTGGTTGAGATTCACAAATAAGTACTTGTGCAGATACGCCGCACAAGCTGGCTTCACCTTTGCTTCAAATAAATCATTTTATGGAATCTACATTAATTATTTCATTGGTAGCTGGAGTGTTGTTTGGTAGCATCATTACTTGGCTATACAGGAAGTCGTCAACAGAGAAAAATGTTGTGAGTACTGCTGAATTTGAAACGGCAAAGACAGCCTTACAGGCGGCTCAGACAGAGTTGGCAGTGGTCAGGGAAAAAACGGCCACTATTGAAACAGAACTGGCGCAAGCAAAAGGGCTTGTCAACCAGCTTAGAACATCGGAGCAACAAGCCTTGCGGGAGCTGGATGTTATGAAGACCGTAAAAGAAAATGCGCTGGTGCGAGTGACAGAGATAGCCGCAGATAACAAGGGTTTAAATGAAGAATATACCAAAACACGAGCGTTACTAAATACAACAAATAATACCATCGCACGTCTTGAAGAAGAAGTGAAAAGCAGAGACGAACGCCTTCTATCACAGAAGCAGGATTTTGAAGAAATAAAGGGTAAACTGGAAAAGGAATTTAAGGTAATAGCCGGATCTATCCTCGACAACAGTTCTCAGAAGTTCCATGAGCAGCAATCAAATCATCTGAAAACCATACTTGATCCGCTCAAGGAAAACATCAATAGTTTTAAAACGGAGATCATCAGCAGGTATAATGATGAAAATAAGGACAGGGCTTCCCTGCGTACAGAGATCAAGCAAGTCGTAGAGTTGAACAAAGTACTCTCCGCAGAGGCAAATAATCTCACCAATGCGCTGAAAGGAAATACCAAGCAACAGGGTGATTGGGGAGAGGTAATACTGGAAAGCATACTGGATTATGTTGGGCTACAAAAGGGAATGCATTACACCGTACAAGAAACGGCTACCAACAGCGATGGGAACAGGATAAGACCAGATGTGCTGGTGTTGTACCCCAACAAAAGTGTGTTGGTAGTTGATTCTAAGGTGTCGCTGCTACATTACGAACAGTATTGCTCTGCTGGCACACTGGCAGAGCAGGAGCAATACCGGGCTTTATTGGTAAAATCCATTAAGACGCATATTGACGGCTTGAGCATAAAGAAGTATGCGGACCTGCCGGGTGCGCTGGATACTGTAATGATGTTCATTCCGATTGAGCCTGCATTTATCACTGCGCAACAGGGTGACCCGAAACTATGGCAGTATGCCTACGACAAAGGAATCATCTTGCTTAGCCCTACGCTGCTACTGGGTGCTATGAAGTTGGTGCGTGACTACTGGAAACGTGATGAAGTAAACCAAAATGCACAGGAAATAGCCAAACGGGCAGGTGCCCTATATGAAAAACTAGCTGGATTTGTGGCTAATATGGATAGTGTAGGTAGCTACCTGGAGAAGGCTAAAGGAGCATATGATGCAGCGTATGGGCAGCTGAAAAGTGGCAGAGGCAACCTCATAAGCCAAGCCACCCAATTGAAACAACTTGGTATAGAAACTAAAAAGGATCTTCCCAAAGACCTCGTGGCCGATGCCATGCTGGAAGCGGGATTTATTTCACTGCCCGAAGAAACCGAAAGCAGGCAAGGATAACCTGTGCAAATACCCTGCACATGTTGTCTACACCTTTACATCCTAAATCGTCAATGAGTATGAACAGAGGTTCATTTATACGTAATATTTTAGCGCTGGGTGTAGGTGTGCAGATACCCGGCAAACTGTGCAACTACAAAAAGGTATATCTGCTGGAGTGTTTTGTAGCAGGTTTTCAGTTTTACAATGGTCCTGCCCGGCTGGGTAATATGCAACCAGGCGATCTGCTGGAACTGCGCAGGGAGCACGACAACGAGGCAGACAAAAGAGCCATAGCGGTTTACCACAATCTGCACAAAATAGGTTTTATACCTGCCCGCGATAATAAAACCCTGAGCAGGCTGATAGATGCCGATGTGGTGCCGTTAGTGGCTGAGATAACACGCCTGGAGCCGAATGCTGCCAGATGGGAAAATGTGCGTATTGCAGTATCTCTACTAAAGGAACACCGTGGGCCACTACCGAATCATGCTGTGTACCTGACGCAACTTAATGAGCCGAAATACAAAAGCCTGAATAAAAACAACAAACCCAAAGACTGGTATAAAATTATGGAAAAAGAAAGCAAGACAGATCACATCTACGACTTGCTGTATAGCGATGCACTATACCCTAACTTCCCTTTTCCTACCCACAACAATGACTTCATTGTAGTAAGGAAAAGCAGGATGCCTGCCTATTTCAGGGATGTGTACCATGAGCATGTATCGGTTGACATTGTTGATATTGATCCGCCCTACGGAGATAAAGACTACATGATAATGCGCACCGGCTACTTGGGCAATTATCTGGAGGCTGCAAAGAGAATTCAAGAGGTATACGACAATGCAGGCAACAATTACCTGGAGTTGCATTTTATATAGAATACATAGATTACTTTCATAGTTGTGCAGATAGATTGCACAAGTTTGTACCATCTTTGCACTGAATTAATTATGACACTACAAGAGGCAATATTTAAAGTACTTATTGACGCGAACGCTTCGTTAACGAGCGAGGAGATCGCGAATACAATAAACAGGGATAAACTTTACGTGCGAAAGGATGGCTTAGACGTAGCTCCTAATCAGATTCATGCCCGAGCAAGATACGATAGGGGCCTAATAAAAATCAACAATGATGGCAGGTTTGAAATTGTAAACCGTACACTTCATTCTTTTAGAATCACATACTATCATCTATTAAACTACCTTAAGGATTCGCGAATATCTAATGTTGAGATCCGATTAATAGCCGCCACAACAATATATCTCTCTTGGCTGAACCACTCAGAAAAATTAACTCAATACAATCCGGGGAGGGACGATCTCTTATTGTTTTTTAACCAGCTCGTTGGTAAGCTGGACAACAGAAATGCATTCTCCGCCTTTTTGACTGTCCTCGGGCAATTGAATGCATATGAATTACATGAAATTTATTCCGTAATGCATACTCCTCCTTCCATAGGGGACGTTGACACAATTACCTTTGGTAGCTTCTATAGCGAAATTATCAACGAGTATACTTCAATAACCGATATTAAAGAAGGTTGGTTCTCCACACCCACATTTATTTCCAAGTTCCTCAGCTCTTTTTATCAAATCGATAAAGGAGAAAAAATATTTGATCCATTTTCTGGGTACGGAGGATTGCTGGCTGAAGCTTACAGGCAAAATATCAAACATCGTCCAACAGTTGTCGGGGGAGACCAAAATTCATCTGCCATACAGTTAACGGAACTTAATTTATGCGCCAATGGCTATGACCGTCAGTACTTCTATCACAAAAACGCCTTTAGTGATTGGGACAACAGTATTAAAGCTAGCCTGATAGTCTCCAATCCACCAATAAATGCTAAGATTCCCATATATGGATTGCATAACAAATTTGTCGAGCAAGAAAGACTGTTGGTAGATTTGGGGATTGCTTTTTCTAATATAAGTACTATTAATTCCTCAATAGCTAGCCTTATCGTCGTATTGGCACATTTAGAGCGCAATGGCAAAGCAGCACTCATTATTCCTAACGGGTTTCTTTCAAGCACAAAAAACGATATAAGTAATTTAAAGTCCTATCTGCTTTATCAAAATTGGATTGAAGGTGTCGTGTGTTTACCAGGCAATTCCTTCAGACCAATTCACTCCGTGAATTGTTCTGTCATTTTGCTTAACAAAGAACCACGTGAAAATAATTCGATTTTCCTTTGCGATGCGTCATCAGAATCTGTTGAATCGTTTGACAACATTGCGAATGAAATAATAGGTTCATTTAAAGAAAAAACCGCGTTGCCAGGGTTAGCCAATTGGGTAAACATAAATAAGGTTGTCCAACTTGAAAATAATCTTGACCCTAAGCGATATTTACTCGAGCCATTGTCTGGACCAGAATACAAGCCTGTTAGACAAATTGTAAAAGACCTATATTCGGGAACTGTGGTTTCCAAAATGGATCTCAATAGGCAAGAAGGTATCCCCTTTTTGCAAGTTGGGGATTTACCTGATTCCAGTGGACTAACAGAAATCGATTCGTTGAAAGCAACCTATTTTATTTTTAATGATAGCGCTCTTTCACGTAAAACCAAGTTCATTCCCGAAAGATCTGTATTGATAACAAAAATTGGAGGTAAACTTAAAGCCTGTTTATATAGGCAGCTTCGAGACACTTTATGTAACCCGCAAATAATAGTCATAAAAGTAGATGAAACTATTATTTCTCCTGAATATCTCATCACGCAGCTTCAAAGCGATTATGTGTTAGATCAGGTAGATGCAATTCGGAAAGGGACTGGTATGCCCCACTTCAGCCAAGATGATTTTCAGCATATTAAAATAAAAGTTCCCTCACTGACTGAGCAAATGCTATTTGTAACATCATTCTATGGTAAAAAACTAACTGAAAACGAGACTGTAACTGAACAGAAACAAGAAGATGACTATTACAATATCATTGCTAATTTGAAACACGAACTTAAGCAACCTGTTTCTTCATTAGGAATGGATTTGAGCAATCTTGAAGATTTTCTGGATAGAAAGGTAAGTGAAAAGACATTTTTAAGCTGGGACGAACCAATTATTGATCTACTTCCCGGCGAGAGTTCAAGTGGAGAGAATAGTGGTCGACTGAGATCTGTCGTAGACCGAATTCTGTCAGCTATTGCCAGTGCAGCAGGTACGCTTACAAAGGCGGAGGAAATTTTAAACATTGGGAAAGGTTCCTATCATCCCGAAAAAATAAATTTCAAGAACTTTTTGACAAATATTATCATGCCAGTTTTCAGCAATGAAAATTGCACAATCAATATTTTGGGTAATGAACAGGAAATATTTGCCGACAAGTATCAAATGGAGATTCTTTTTAAAAGACTGATTGAAAACGCAATAAAACACGGTTTTAAAAAGGCTAGCGATAAAAACAATAACATCATTAACATTACGCTTGCGGGGAAGACTGCCAAAAAAGAGTTCAACGAAATCCTAGTCGAAAATAATGGCTCTCCTTTTCCAGATGGCTTTGACATCAATAAACTTCAAAAGTCAGGACACACAACCAATCGAAGAAGTGGAACTGGATTTGGTGGGTTTCATATAAAGCGAATTATCGAAAGCCATAGAGGTGAAATATACATTGCTGATAAAAAGGAAATTGGAGAATCACAGTTTAAAGTCAAATTCAAAATATATATACCATGAGCAGGCCAGACAGACCCATAAAAATATTGGTTTATGAAGATAATAACGGCTACTACGAATCACTTAAGCTAATGGCTCGTAAAGAGAGAATCATTACCGATCATGTCACCAATGTTGATGATCTTTTGGAACGAGTGAAGGAAAATCCAAAAAAATACCAATTTCTCGTGTTGGATGCCAGAGCATATATGCATGAGGATGAACAAGAGGGTCAGGAAGATGAGATGAACCTAATAACAATAATGCAGGAGCTTGCCAAGCTTAAATATGAACAGGGGATAATCGTACCCTACTGCATAAACACTGGATTTGCGGACCTTAAATTGAGAATGGGGGCTAAAGTAGACTGTACAATATTTGAAAAAGGTAAGGAAAAGGAGCTATTGGATTTCATATGGGAAACTTTTGCGAACACAGAATTATCTAAGCTTCTTCATTTACATCCGGCAATTTTTGATGTAGTACACGATTATTTCGATGATGCTGACTATGAAGTAATAGCTGATATGTTTACGCACGAAAAATATAAGAGAGCGCAAATCTCTGATAGAATTGATAATCTTAATAAACTGCGAAGGATATCCGAACATCTCATGGACCTGGTTCATGCCCGGTACTTGGGCGGCGATCCCACCATTATTACCGCTGTAGGAAGTAGGCTTGGACAAATAACAAAGCATATAAATGATACGGAAGGGATCCCAGTTCACGTGTTCGGAACACTAACTGCTATACGAAAAACGGCAGGGGCCTACGGCAGTCATACACCCGACCAAGCTACGGCTCTAGCAGAGTACCCTTCTGGCGACTATATCTCTGGCCTTGCTATCTCGCTAAAAGATGTTTTCACCTGGGCTAAAACAAAACTAAACTAACAATGCTCACACAAGAATTACGCGCCGATATAGATAAAATATGGAACACCTTTTGGACGGGAGGTATTTCTAACCCGCTATCTGTTATAGAACAGATCACTTACCTGCTGTTTATAAAGCGGCTGGATGAGTTGCAGCAACTAAAAGAAAACAAAGCTTCGCTGCTGGGTAAGGATATTGATAAACCAATATACCAGCCTAGCGAAAAGGAGTTGCGCTGGAGTAGCTTTAAAGACCTGGAGCCGGAACAGATGCACAAGCTCTTTACCAAAGAAAATGGCGTGTTCGACTTTATGAAGAACTATGGTGCAAAGGATAGCGCATTTGGCAGATTTATGAAAGGTGCGGTGTTTATGATACCTACGCCACGCCTGCTGGCGAACGTAGTGGATATGCTGAGCGGCATAGACATGAAAGACCGCGACACCAAGGGAGATGTGTATGAATACCTGCTGAGTAAGATAGCCACTGCGGGGCAGAACGGACAGTTCCGCACGCCAAGGCATATTATAAAGATGATGGTGGACCTGATGCAACCCGGCCCTGAAGATGTGATATGCGACCCAAGTGCGGGTAGCTGTGGCTTCCTGGTGGGGTGTGCTGAGTATATGAGGGAACATCATAGCAAGGAATTCTTTAAGGTTGGCTTTGAGCAATATTTCAGCAACGATATGTTTATGGGTATGGAGTTTGACCCCACCATGATACGTATAGGGGCTATGAACATGATACTGCATGGCATAGAAGAGCCGGTGCTGAAGGATGTGGATGCGCTTAGTGATGCCAATAGCGACTTCACCGAAAAGGCTACCCTTATAATGGCAAACCCGCCCTTTACCGGCAGTCTGGACAAAGATGCCGTAGATAAAGAGATACTGCGTGTGGTAGATAGCAAGAAAACCGAACTACTGTTCCTTGCTCTTATCCTGAAAGGTTTAAAGAAAGGTGGCAGAGCTGCGGTGATAATACCGGATGGTGTGCTGTTTGGTAGCAGTAAGGCGCACAAGCAGATTCGCGAAGAGCTTGTAAACAAGCACCGCCTACAGGCGGTAATAAGTATGCCGGGTGGCGTGTTTAAGCCCTATGCCGGAGTGAGTACGGGTGTACTGATATTTACCAAAACAGGCAGTGGCGGTACTGACGATGTATGGTTTTATGATATGAAGGGCGATGGCTTTACACTGGATGACAAACGCCAGCCCGATGAAAAGAATAATGATATACCCGACATAGTAAACCGCTGGCACCACATGGAGAAAGACCGAAAGAACACACGTACCGATAAAAGCTTTTTTGTACCTGTGTCAGAGATACGTGCCAACAATTACGACCTAAGCATCAACCGATATAAAGAGACGGTGTACGAAGAGAAAACGTATAATACCCCTGCTGCCATTATTGCGGAAATAAAGCAGCTGGATAATGAGCGTGGCGAGGCATTAAAGAATTTAGAAATGATGCTAATATGATAGTTTTCAATTTCGCAACAGGCTGTTGCGAAATTGACAGAAAATCCAGTAACATCAATGATCGAAAAGAACAACGCATACCATTTTCGTGATATCACGAAAATGGCATAAAAGAGCAAGAAATTATGAAGTGGGATTTAGTCGAACTAAATAGCGTGAGTTTTTTTCAAGGTGGATATGCATTTCCAAGTACTTCTTATCAAGAGGAAGGTGTGCCTTTAATTAGAATATCTAATATAGGCACTGATGACGTTGTTATAAAAGAGGATCTTTCTAGTGTTTTTTATAAAAATGGAAT
>CAZRPA010000140.1:0-10643 GCA_964601855.1 uncultured Flavipsychrobacter sp.
GTGCGCATATACAGATGGGCTAGAGAGAGTAGTGCCTAATCCAAAAAACCAATTTGGTAGCCCTGTGCAAGAAGTCGTGGAAGCGGTCAATAGACTATTTTGTGGGTATGTAGCGCTTGATATACTATCTTCAGTTACTACAGCATTTAAGTTCCAATTGCCAGTTAGCGATGTCAGTGCCTCGCCTGTTACTGTAACTGTAAGTAATCTTGATACCGGATTATAAGTGCTATTCATATTTACCCTGAAGTTTGGCGTAATAACTGTGCGTGCAGTCACTGAATCTTGCCATGGTCTTGATCGGCCCACCGCAGATCCCACTGGAGCTCTGTCTATAGTAGCAGTAGGGAAACCCGTTATGTAACCTGTACCAGTGCAGAAAGGATCTCCTGCCAGTGTCATACTATCTCCATTATGCCACGATATGACTACAGCCCTGGGTATAGATGGTTCTATTATTTCCATAATATTTTGGTGACCGTCAGGTGCAAATCCGGTCCATGTACCAGTAGCTTCCTCCAGCAAGACGTATTTTTGGGTGCCAGTAGATACAAACAGTTGGGCAAATGAAGTAGTGGCAACCGACAGGAATGTGACTACTAGCAATAAAAGGTTCTTTTTCATTAGGAAAAACATTTAGGTGTACATTAATAGACGACAGTATTTTACAAATCGTTGGTAATAACAGATAATAGTTCTACTTCCAATTAAATCCCTTTTAATTCACTATGTGTTATCGTTATTGTTCTGAAATGTATGGGTATTCTTTTTGTGATATTCCTCCTTCAGCAATTGATACAACAGATGGTGGGGGAAATATTCAGGATTGAGGATTTGCAGCTCAATAGAAGCAAAGCTCCCCACAGCCCTGAACGTAGAAGAGTTGCGACGCAAGAGACGATGCTCGCAGTGCTGAGGCTGGTCACCTCAAAAAGAGAAATGAGAAGAGGTGCGGGAAAAAAATTAAATTTGCTGCATGGAAAAGACGTCTGACAAACCGAATATGCTATGGGCGATGATGACTATGAAGTGCCCGAGCTGCAGGAAAACGCATGTATTCAGGCATAAGAGTATTTTTCCGATGGGTGAGCTAGTGCAACTGAAAGATGAATGTGAGGTATGTGGGCAGAAGATGAAGTCGGAAAGTAATAATGGTGGGGGTATCAATTATGCGCTGACGGTGTTGTTGTTTTTTCTGAATTTGTGCTGGTACTGGCCCATATTTGGGTTGTCTTACAAGGACAATAGTGTGTATTACTACCTACTGAGTAGTACAACAGTGGTGCTGATAGCACAGCCTTACCTGATGCGGCTATCGAGGATGATATATTTGTACCTATATGTATCGTTTGGCGACAGCAGGCGTGTGTATCACGATGATGCTACAGGCGAATAATGATATAATGTCAGGCAGTTATTGTGGGGTGGTAGTAAAATATACTTTTTTGCCGTCGATTATACAATAAGGAGGCTCGAAGCCGGGCATAGAAGTGGCACGGATGTGCTGCTCTATGATTTCTTTTTGCCAGTTGAGGTCTATGTGTTTGAGTGCGTTCATCTCGCTGCGGTAGTGCAGGCTGGTACCATACTTGCCAGCAAGTACGGATTGGGGCACGGGCTGATAGTTGCCAGTGATGACATGTCCCAGGGTTTGGCGAAAGAGATTGAGCGAAGCATTGTAGGTGAGCTGGTAGAGGTCTTGTACCCAAGTGCCGGGTGGTATAGGGAAACGTTTCTGGAATAGGATATCGCCATGGTCTATACGGTGGTCGATGCGGTGTATGGTGGTGCCAAATTCTTTTTTGCCCTCGATGATGGCAAAGGAGAACTGGTTGCTGCCACGATACTCGGGTAACGGTGCCATGTGGAGGTTGACGGCTATAGTGCTGGCTTTGTTGATATGCTCTTGTGTGAGTATCTGGTGGTACTGCACGGAGTAAATGATATCGCAAGGGGGCATATCATCGAGGCTAGGCAAAACGGGTATATTGTGCCGAGTGGCAAGCTGTGTGAGGTCGTGGGCGGAGCCGAATTCTGAGCGGCTCTGAGTGAGAATACCAATTATTTGGATATTGAGGGTTTGTGACTGGGCGATGAGGTATTGCAGACAATCGTAGCCAATGGGTTTGGAACCAAGAAAAATTACCTTTTTTGTGAGCATAAGCAAAAATAAGTTTTAAAGTTATTATACTTTCGCCAACAGTATGAATAATCGTAAGATTCTTATTATTACCAATCGTGTGCCTTATCCGCTAAAGGATGGTGGTAATATGGCCATGCACGCCATGATAGAAGGCTATAACCGCAGTGGGTGGAAGGTGCACCTGCTAACTATGAACACCAGCAAACACTATGTGAAGACTGATGCTGTGAAGCGAGTGTTTGCACACCTGGATGGGGTGACGGCAGTGGAGATAAACAATGAGGTGAACTGGAAGGGTGTGCTGCGCAATTTTGTTTTTGGTAGGGAACCTGAACATGCTAGGAGGTTTTATAGTGAGGAGTTTAAGCAGGAGCTGAAACGTGTGCTGGCGGACTTTGTGCCAGATGTGGTGCAGGTAGAAAGTGTATACCTGTCGACTTACCTGCCGGTGATAAAAAAGTATAGTGAGGCGGTGACGGTGCTGCGGATGCACAATGTGGAGTACCAAATATGGCAAGGACTGGCACGCAAAGAGAAAAACAAACTAAAGGCATACTACTTAGATAACCTGACGATAAGGGTACGAGACTTTGAGCGGGCAATGTGGAAAGAGTATGACTTGCTGCTAGCTATAACCGAAAAAGATGCGCACTTGGTGCAACGGCTGGAAGATGTGGAACGGATCATGGTTGCCCCATTCAGCATAGAAACAGACAAAATAAAGCCGCCAGATGTGCCACAGGAATGGGTGGGCTACCACATAGGTGCTATGGACTGGGCACCTAATAATGAAGGTATGCGCTGGTTTCTGGGTAAGGCATGGCCACTGATACGTAAGAGTTCGCCGAAGTTCAAGTTTTACTTTGCGGGTAGGGGGATGTCAAGTGAGTTTAAAGAGATGAAGCTGACCAATGTGGAGTGTATGGGTGAGGTGCCAGATGCAGACGCATTTATAGCAGATAAGAAAATACTGATAGTGCCGTTGTGGTCGGGAGGGGGAATAAGGGTGAAAATACTGGAGGCCATGGCAGCTGGGAAAATAGTGATAACGACGGCTAAAGGGATAAAGGGAATAGAGGCAAAGGCAGATGAACATTTTTTGAGAGCGAATAGCCCGGAGGATTTTGCGAAGGCTGTGAAGTGGTGCATGGAGAACAAAAATGCTGCTGAAAAAATAGGAGTGAATGCACGAGCACTAGTGGTGGAGAAGTATGAGTGGAAAAAGGTGATAGCCGATGTGGTGCATGCTGTGAATGAACTGGTGAGTATGAGGATACATAACTAAAGATAGATGAAAGGATACTGAAACAGGTGTAAGGAGCGTGCTCGTTACACCTGTTATATTTTTGTGGAAATGGTAAATGGTGTCGTATTTAGCTATTAGCTGCGGAAGCCTCTGAGAAACTCTGTGATACCCATTCTTTTTTTCCCCTCTTGCTGTAGCTCCGTAATGTATACCCAGCCATCGGGGGCGGCAAAGCGGAGGAAGGTGGCATGATCGGTATGGAAGCTGCCAGGGGGTAGGCTGGTATGCTCGACAGTATAGGTGGTGGCGTAGATTTTGAAGTTTTTCTGGTGGAGGATGGTGATAGCGGCAGGGTATGGCGATAGACCTCTTATCAGATTGTGAATCTGGTGTGCAGGTAGTTGCCAGTTGATAACAGTATTTTCTTTAAATATTTTGGGTGCATGTTTGAGTTCAGTACCACCAAATGCTTGTGGTATCTCTTGCAATGTATTGGCTGCAATACCCTGCACCGTGGTGACGAGTAGTAAGGCACCAGCATGCATGAGTTTGTCGTGGAGGGTGCCAGCATTGTCTGTAGGGAGGATTTCCACTTGTTGTTGTAGCAGGATGTCGCCCGTATCTATTTCATGTTTTAGCCTGAAGGTGGTGACGCCCGTGACGGTTTCGCCATTAATGATAGCATGATTGATAGGTGCTGCGCCTCGGTATTGTGGTAATAGTGATGCATGAACATTGATAGTGCCAAGCGGGGGCATATTCCATACAACCTCTGGCATCATGCGGAATGCAACTACAATCTGTAGATCAGCAGCAAGGGCAGTAAGTTGTGCCAAGAAATCGGGAGATTTCATTTTTTCGGGCTGTAATATGGGTAGACCAGCGGAAACAGCGTATTGCTTTACAGCAGATTCTTGCAGTTGTCTGCCTCTGCCGGCAGGTTTGTCGGGGGCAGTAACTACAGCAACAACATTGGCACCGGCTTTAATGATGGCATCGAGCGAGGCAACAGCAAAGTCGGGGGTGCCAAAAAAAATAATTCGTAACTCTTGGAAAGATTTCATGCAGGAAGCAAAAATAGCGGAAATGCTGAAGACCATTTGAAGAAAGGCGACGGCAGCACAAAATGTATAAAAATGGAAAAGAGGCTGTGACACTAATTGTAGTGCAACAGCCTCTGGAGTATTATGATAGCAACTATTGCTGAGTGGTAGCGTTAGTTTCTTTCGGTTTTTTCATGATAGCATATACTTCTATGCCGAAGCCTATCATCATAAGTACTGGTGCGAGCGTTATGCGACGGAAACTATAGATCTCGGCATAGTTGAATTCGTTTGGGTTGGCACTTTTGCCGCCAGACATTAAAAATAATCCCAAGAATATAAGTGCAAGACCACCCAACATCCAGATATAGTTTTCTCTGTCGAACAGGAAAGTCTGTTCTGGCTTCGAAGTAGCTTTTTTAGCTTCCGTAACAGGTAATTTTGGTGGTGTGTTTTTGGATAATGTAGACATAATATGTAAAGGTAATTGTTTGTAATGAGATTAAGTAATGGGCTAATAGAGGTCGTCGACATGCATTTTAAGGTACTTGACTACTGACCTGTGTGTACTGATCATGGATATGAGTATGCCCAAAATAATCATGGACGATACCAGTATGGTGATAAGCAGAGGGTCATTGAGCAGATCGAGAACCGGTAACTGAGATTCAGCAAAAGACATCACCATCCACAAACCTATAACTGCAATGACACCACTGGTGAGGCCATTGAGTAGGGCTCTGATATCGAAAGGGCGGGTGATGAAAGATTGGGTAGCACCTACCATTTGCATGGTTTTGATAAGGAATCTGTTGCTAAACATAGCCAGACGAACTGTGTTGTCGATAAGGAAGATAACGACAATGAGCAGTATGACTGATATGCTACCCAGTATGATGCCTATTTTGCGGAAGTTATTGTGCATTTGGTCTACTACCATATTGGGCCAAGTGACGTCTCGTACCACATTGCTCTGGAGAATGAATTTCTTGATTTTTATTAGACTGTCTGCATTTACGTACCCTTCGCGCATTTTGAGCGAGATGGACGTAAACAAAGGGTTATAACCTAGGAACTCAACAATATTGCTGCCCTCTACCTGACTTTGCATAGCAGCAGCTTCGTCTTTGGTAATGATTCTGGACTTGCGTACAAAGGGTTGTTTGTCGAGGATACTGCGCATTTTTTTTACGTTTTCCTCGCTCACATTGTCGTGGAAGTCAACATTCACTTCCAGGTCCTCTTTGAAAGCTCTAGTAAGTGCCCTGCCATTGATGACTAACCAGCCGAGTATACCCAGTAGGAACAGCACCAATGCCACGCCCATTATTGCATTTATATAAGAAGGTTTTGCTTTTTTGCTTGTAGCCATTTAATCTTGTTTGTATGCCTTGTGAACAAAGTTTTTTAACCACTGCTGAAAAGACATGAATAACTCAGATTCTCAAAATTATAAAAATAGTCGGGTATTTCTTTGATAAGCTAGGTAACAATCTTTTATTTTAACAATGCCTGAAAATAGAGGAGCAGATGCGTATAAAAAATGCGGGAAAACTTATTGAAACGCGGATGTTAACTTTGAGAATGAGTGGATAAGAACACAACATTTGCTTACTTTTAGCCCTAAGAAGTAAACATACATATGAACGACATACATATTTTTCTAGATCAAGATCATTTTATAAATACTAAGCCCGAAGGAAGCTACGAAATAATGCAGTTGGGCTCGCAGATAATGTGTATTTCACATAAAGATTTTGACATACAAAAGGCCGATTTTGTGCTAGTAGGATGCCCTGAGTGGAGTGGGGTAGATAAAAAGCTGGGCTATGGTAATAGCGCGGATATGGTGCGAGCGGAACTATATAAGATGTACTACTGGCATAATAATGTGAAAATAGCAGATATAGGCAATGTGAAGCAAGGTGCTACACCTAAGGATACCCGATATGCGCTACTAACTACCCTACAAGAAATACATGCTGCTGGTAAAATAGCTGTACTATTAGGTGGTGGGCATGACCTAATGATGCAGCAATATGAGGTGTATAAAAAAGCAGAGAAAGTAGCTGTGGCAACGGTAGCGGATATGCTGATAGACCTTGATGAGACAGAAGAAATAAATGCGTCGGGCTTTCTGATGGATATGCTTACATCTGCCCCCAATTTTATATCGCATTACAGCCACATAGGTTTTCAGAGTTATTACACACATCCGCAAATGCTGGAGACCCTAGACAAGTTGCGCTTTGATTTTTACAGATTGGGTAAGGTGCGTGAGAGTATAGAGGAGATGGAACCTGTGTTGAGGATTAGCAACATATTTGGTTTGGATATGTCGGTGGTGCGTTATGGTGATTCACCTGCTAATGTGCATGGATCTCCCAATGGACTGAGTGGTGAGGAGGTATGTATGCTGACAAGGTATGCAGGAATGAGTGATCAGTTGACAAGTTTTGGGATATTTGGGTACAATGAAATGAATGATAGTAACAATATGACTGCTAAACTCATAGCACAAATGTTGTGGTACTACATAGATGGATGCCATGTACGCAAAACAGAATCGAGATTGATAGATACTGAAGAGTTTATATCGTTTAATGTGATATTTAGTGATATAGATACGGTGTTCATGAAGAGTAAACGTACTAAACGCTGGTGGATGGGGCTGCCTAGTGGGAATTTTGTGCCATGCTCGTACAATGATTACTTGATAGCATGCAGGGGAGAGATACCTGAGCGATGGCTTCGAGAGCAGGAAAGGCTAGCTTAAAGACATTTTTGGAACGGGTGATGTATTTTAAAATACATCACCCGTTTTGTTTTCTTTAGTATCTATTTGGTATTTTGGAGAGTAGATATTTTATCGTGTAAGCTCATTGATGATTGCACGATGAGCGGGGTATAATGCTGCAAGCGGTTCTCTATCAGCTAACTCAAAGTCGGCAAAATCGAAACCCGGAGATACAGTGCATCCACATAATGTATAACTATCAGGAGTTTCTACCCTTGATCCGAACCAACTACCTGCCTGAATGGCTACAAAAGGTGCTGCGTTGGGGCTATTGCCTAGAAGGTGTCTTGTGATAATGCCATTTATATCTATTTCATAGATACACAAATCTCCACCATCGTAATGGTGCCAAAGCTCGTCTGAAGCAATGCGATGAAAAGCAGAGAACTCTCCATATTCCAGCAAAAAATAGATGCTAGTCATAGCATTTCGGTCGCCATTGTGCTGCGTAGTAAGGCTAACTTGTGGTAGTATAAGCGCAGACCGATAAATTTCTTTATATGACCCACCTTCTACATGAGAGCTGAGTTGTAATTTCTGTTTCCAGTACTGAGCAGAATACATTAGTTGAGTTTTAGCAGATAAGTAGATAGCAATATTTAGGCTTTACTTTCTAGCCAAGCCTTGCGACCCTCGCCTGCAAACACATGACGCTCGCTGTGGTAAGAAGACCTAACCAGCGGACCGCTTTCTACATAGTCGAGACCCATTTTGTAACCTTCTTCGCGGTAGAAAGCAAATTCATTTGGGTGTACAAACCTTAATACAGGTAGATGTTTCTGTGTGGGTTGCAGGTATTGCCCCATCGTCACTACGTCACATCCGTTGTCTGCAAGGTCTTGTAGGGTTTGTAAAACTTCTTCTTTTTCTTCACCAAGGCCTAACATTATACCACTTTTGGTGCGCATGCCACCATCTTTCAGCCTTCTTATCACCTCCATGCTGCGGTGGTACTTGGCTTGTATACGCACTTTACGGGTCAGTCGTTCTACTGTTTCTATGTTGTGAGATACTACTTCAGGCGCTACATCTATGATGCGTTGCAAATTGTCCCATTCGCCTTTGAAATCTGGTATGAGGGTTTCTAAAGTAGTTTGCGGATTGAGTGCACGAACAGCTTTAATGGTATTGGACCAAATAATGGAACCACCATCTTTTAGCTCATCTCGGTCTACAGAAGTGATAACTGCGTGTTTTACCTTCATTAGGAAAATCGCTTCTGCAACACGCTGAGGCTCGTCCCAATCTACAGGTTCGGGCCTGCCGGTAGCAACCGCACAAAAGCCACATGAACGAGTGCAGATATTGCCCAATATCATGAATGTAGCTGTGCCTTCGCCCCAACACTCACCCATATTAGGGCAGTTACCGCTTTCGCAAATGGTATGTAATTTATGAGTATCTACCAGCTTCCTTACATGTCTGTAGCTTTCGCCTATAGGAAGTTTCACACGTAGCCAATTGGGCTTTTTAGGGCGAGCATCGGCTGTTTCTATATCTAGCTTATTAATTACTGGTAATTCTTGCATATCGGTGTGCAAATTACGACCATCACCAGCGTTTCCCAAATTGGAATGCCAGAAAAATGTCAACAAAATATGGTTTGGCTTCCTGACCCGCCATTATGGGTATGTTTTCTGAGTAATACTCTACATTTACGCCTGTTTCTATCGCCATTGCGCTTTTGCGATTGGCAGAGAAGTCGAAATGTAACATTGATTTGAAGTGTCCACCAGGTATAAATTTACTTTCTCCTATACCTTGCGCAAAACCAGCACTGCCAATTATTAAACGTTGGCTCAAGAACTCAGATTTAGTGTCTTCTGTATATCTTATGGCATTTGGGTCGCTATATACGTTGATATAATAAGGTTTGAGAATGCCTAAAGATCCACCAATGACGTTTGACCAATGAATGGAAACAGAACCTGGATCTGGTTTTCCGGCTATTAATTTACGAATACCATAACCTGCTTTGAGCGCATAAAAGTTATTTATTTTGCCGTAAATATACTTTCCTGAGCCGCCCTGAGCATTTTCGTCTACAACAATTTTTTCTTGTTTGGGACTTCTTTTCTCTGAAAACTCCAATTGCCAGAAGTTCACATTGTGAAACATATCTGACATTTTAGCATTTTTTGCTTTTATTTTTCCGTAGTCTACGTATCCACTCCATCCGTTAGTATGTAATCGTAATCCGAAACTAACTTCATTTTTTATAGGTTTAGGTCCTTTAGGTTTTACCCTTAAGCCATTGTTGGTGGTTGGTTTTGGCTTTTTTGTAGAGTCGGTAGTGATGGTCAGCAAAGGGTCTTGTGCGTGAGCATAGATTGCCATGCATACACACAGAATTACTAAAAAAAATGTTCTAGACAAGACAACCATAATATTATTTACTAAATTACCAAGTCTAAATCATTTTAAAAAATAAACTTCATTAGTTTATTCACATACTTGCTATTTTTAACAAAAAAACAATGGCAACAGCACTTATTACCTATACAGGGGACCTTCGTACCAATGCAGTACACATTCAGTCTGGCAGCACAATAGAAACTGATGCGCCAACAGATAACAAAGGAAAAGGGGAGCGATTTTCGCCTACAGATCTGGTAGCGGTAGCTTTAGCATCTTGCATTTTGACTACACTGGGAATTGCAGCCCCTATTCATGAGTTGAATATTGACGGAGCAGAATGTGAGGTTACTAAAATAATGACAAGTAATCCAAGGAAAATTGGAGAGATAATAATAGTAATCAGATTCCCTCAGAGTGCACCATTTACAGAAAAGCAAATGACCAAAATTGAGCATATAGCACACACTTGTCCAGTTTTCGAAAGTTTACATCCTGATTGCAAAAAGACAATTTCTTTTATTTGGCCTGAGTGATTTTTTTAGGGATATTGAATGCAAAAAATGCCGTGAATGTAATAGCACATTCACGGCATTTTTTCATTTTTAGTAGAGTCAACATTTTACGGTTGGTACATTATCCTTACTATTTTTTGTGTACCGTCTGTAGCTATAAACTGGCATACATAGTAACCAGCAGTGAGGTAATTAGGTAGAGTAATGCTGGTTGTTGCTTCTTTTATTTCGCGTGTTTCTATCATTTTGCCATCCATTGTGTAGATGGTGAAAGTACCTGCGTTATCAGTAGCAATGGTTATGTTGCCTGTAGTAGGGTTGGGGTATACTGTAAAGTTATTGCTGATTTCGGTAGTAGTTTCGGGTAGCGATATTTCATTTTTAGGAGCTACTACAGAGATGCCTTTTGTTTTGAAACAGCCCGTACTCATTATGTAACTAATGTTGGCAGTACCAGTACTAAGTCCGCTTACTACCCCTGTTGTGTTATTGATGGTAGCTTTGCTGGTGTTGTTGCTGGTCCATGTGCCGCCTGATGTAGCAT